>DKFG01000094.1 GCA_002452325.1 Geobacter sp. UBA6802 | reverse complement strand
TTCATACACCTTCTGCAGGTTCAGAAACCCCAGATCAAAACCATCGGAGATCAGGCTTGCAAGCAGCTTGTTTTTTGAAGGATAGGCCAGCATTGCCAACGGCTTGATTCCATCTTCCACCATTTGCATGTAGTCGTTGTAATCTCGTGAGTTGGCATAGCGGTAGCCGTGCAGTGAACCGCCAGCACCACAACCGTAGGCCAGAATGGGAGCGCCGCTCTTGACCAGACGGTTATACAGACTGCGTTCCCGGCTATTGCTACACCAGTGACTGACTGATAAACGCTGCCAGTGCAGTTCCTGCATCAACTCAACACCTCGTGCGTACATGGCAGCCTGTTCAGGCAGGGACGCAGTTGGTTCACTCTTCCCCTCCTTTACCAACCGCGCCAGGGTGGTGTGGGGTAACAGATTCAGCTGATAAAGATCAACACCATCAAGGGGAAGTTCCTGCAGGGCAAGGATGTCCTGTTCCCACATCCGCAGGGTCTGTCCTGGAAATCCGTAAACCAGATCAATCACCACGGCAGCCTGATCGTATGAGCAGAGCCGTTTCAGGGTAGCTATCACCGTTTCTCGATCATCAATCCGCCCTGTGGCCTGACGGATAGCGGTATCAAAGCTCTGTACGCCGATTGAAAACCGGTTCACGCCACCAGCCAGGGCTGCTTCGATTAAATCAGGCGATAAGCCGCTTATGCGCCCCTCCAGTGTGATTTCACAGTCATTGGACAATGGTAAAAAACGTTTGATACTTAACAGTAACCGCAGCAGGTCTTGGGGCTGTAGTGCGGTTGGTGTACCTCCGCCCAGGTAGACCGCATGGATCGGCCACTGACTAACCGCCTCTGTGCGGGCTGTTGCAGAGAGTTCGGCAATCAGCGTATCGGTATACTTTCTGCTTTCTTCCGGGTCGCTAAATCGGATGAAAAATCCGCAATAGGTGCATCTGGTCTCACAGAATGGGATATTGAAATAGGCTGCGCTCTTTTCAGAGCGCGGTTCGCGACTGATACAGCGAAAAAGCGGTAATTGTTCTTCCTTGACCACCGGCTTGCTTTTCATACCGGCATGCACCGTTGCCTTTGCTGAAAAGGCGTAGGCCAGCGGATCCTTGTCCAGGCAGGCATAGTAAGGTGCATGGATGGATTCCGGTGGTGTGATTGTTTCGTACGCGGGACTAGAAGCAGCAGTTTTCATGGGGCTCTATACCTTTTGTTCTGCAAATGGCGGTTGTTATCAATAGCGTGAGGCAACATGCTGCTATTATTGAGTGTCTGCATACGTTATGGCTGGCTGGTTTGCTGGAAGGGCAGAACTGGCTGGCAGCGTAAAGCTGTTTGTGTGCATGTTGTTATGTTGTGCAGCGCGAGGGGAAAAATTGGGGGAGATTACGCTCCCCCCATAACATCCACCTCAGGAGGATGCTTGCCGATGTCAAAGCAAACGTCCGTGCTGATCTTTTTTACTGCTGTACGTCTTTTCAGGGGCTGGCTGCTGATACCCGAACGGGTCTGAGTGGCTTGCTGTATGAGGATAAATCGTTTTTTGTCTAAATTGATCAACTTGTTGTTAATGAAATTAAATATCAATACAGGCTGAATGTCAATACCGAAATTGATCTGACTCATTATAGTGAGAAATATCCAGGCAGAACAGGGCATCAGCAACAGCGTTACTCTGTTCATATGCATCTCTGAGTTCAGCTGCAGTGCAGGGGAGCAGCACTTTTACCTCTTCCATGCCAAGATCATCCAGCTGGTAAGGAGTGCCGTAGCCGTATTCCAGATGACCACGGCCGATAATGCCGATCACAAGCGGTGCATCAGGCTGTTCAAGCGCTGCCTGAATGTTGCAGGCAAAGGCTCGATCCCAGGTTTGCTGGGCACGTACAAACCGGTCAAAAAACGGGTCGTCATGGCTGGATGCTTTCAGATGTCCCATCACACCACCGGTGCTCTTGAAAAGATACTGTCGATAGGCGTTGCTTGCCGGTTTGGCTGGTGTCAGGCCGTCTCGATCTTTTTCCGGCACGGCATCCCAGCCCTGTTTTCCCACCTCGCTGACCAGAGAACGGCGGCAATTCAAGGCCTTCATCGGGATGCGAAACTGACGGCAGAACTGGAACAGCGGCAGGTACAGCTCGGCAGGGAATTCCCAGATGGTCTTCCAGTCAACCTCTTCAAGAAACTGGTTCTCGGTAAGAACTCCTGAAACCCAGGCATCAAGCACAGGCTGCACCCTGACCGGGAACATCTCAAACCCCATGACCAGATCAGGCCTGTGGGCCAGCAGACCCGCAGCAACATGCAGTTGCCAGAGGTGCATGTCGGCCTGATCATGATTTTCGCCTAGTAAGACAACCTGCTGGCTGGCCAGTCGTTTCAGCAGCTTTGCGTGACTGATTTCTTCGCTGGTTGCAGGATCAAACCAGCGCCCAACCGGGTCTGAACAATCCTTCAACATCATGGCTGTTCTCCTGAAGTGGCAAGAATAGTAGTTACGGTTTTTGTTTGAGATTTGCCGGGCTGTTTAAACAGCAGGTACACCACCACCCCGACCGCAATGGTGCCGAAACCGTATAGTGCCACCACCGGGCGGCTGATGAGAGAATGGACCACAATCCAGAGGTTGCCTGCAATGAACAGAAGCGGGGTAAAGGGATAGCCCCAGGTGCGATAGGGGCGGGGGAGCTCCGGTTGGGTGATACGCAGTTTGATCAGACCGGCTACCGTCAGCATGGCTGCCAGTGACAGAGTGAAGCCGATGTAGATCAGCAGGGTGTCAAATGCGGCACTCAGGATCATGACAATGGCAATCAGTGCCTGGAACATAATGGCCACTGCAGGGGTGTGATGTGCAGCATCAATTTTGCCAAAGCTGCGGAAGAAATGCCCGTCCCTGGCCATGGCATAATAGACCCGTGGACCGGCCATGATCATGGCGCTGATCACGGATAAAAGCCCAAGGGCAACGGCTATACCGACAACCGAACCGACTGCCGGACCAAACAGGGCGGTTGCGGCCCCGGTGCCCACTTCCAGCATGCCGCTCATGGAGCTGACCGGCAATGCATAGAGATATACCAGATTAAGCAGCAGATACAGCAGGCTGACAAAGGCGGTGCCGATGAGCAGGGCCAGCGGCAGATTCCGTTCCGGGTTGCGAATCTCGCCTCCCAGATAGGCGGCTGCGTTCCATCCGCTGTAGGCAAATGAAACAAAAATCAGGGAAACGGCAAAGGTGGCGCTGTTAAAGGTGGCGCTGTTACTGAACAAAGCTTGTCCCAGTCTGGTGGCGTTACCGTTACCAAACAACAGTCCACCAACCCCCAACACAAGGATAAAGAGTATCTTGAATGCGGTGAGCAGGTTCTGTACCCGTTGCCCCATCTTAAGGCTGTGATAGTGGATAAACGAAAAGAACAGGACCGTTGCAATGGCAACTATGGTTGCGGTTGACAGGGTGAAAATCCGGTACTCGCCCAGTTCAAGGGTAAACCAGGAAGAGCCTGAGCCACCCAGCAGGTAGGTGGCGCAGGCAATTCCGGCTGCGGCAATGGGGGCTGAAAAGCCGACGATTAATGATATCCAGCCGGATAGAAAGGCGGGCAGGGGGCCGAAACTTTTCCGAAGGTAGATATACTCGCCACCGGCCTGGGGCATCATGGCCCCCAGCTCGCCATAACAGAGTGCACCGGTCAGGGCAAACAGACCACCTGCAAGCCAGCAAAGTAACAGGGATTGTGGGTTGCCCAGTTCAGCCAGTATAAATCCTGAAGTGGTAAATACGCCGGTTCCCACCATATTGGCAATTACCAGAACAATTGCGGAGGTCAGACCCAATTCCCGTTGCAGGGTTCCATTTGCCAGTGCATTTTTCATTTCAGAAAGTCTCCGACATAGATCAGGTGCTCAAAGGGGAGCTTACCGCCACTGGTTTTTGCCACTACCGTGTCCAGCGTGGCATACAGCACCGCTTCCTTTGCCTTGAAGCCGGCATGGGAGACAATGGCAATCGGGGTGGTTCCGGGATAGCTGGTTTTCAGTTGTTTAACCACTTCAGGCAGGTTCATCCCCATGGTAAAAAACACCATGGTGGAGCGGCTTTTGGCCAGTTGTGCCAGACTGTTGTCGGGGTTTGATCCCTTGCGTCCTCCACCGGCAGCAGTCAGAATCACGCCATTGCTGCCACCGCCCACCAGTCCACGTTTCAGGGCCGCGTTGGCGGCGTTAAAACTGGAAATACCGGGGATGATTTCAGGATTCAGGTCAGCAAATTCCTTCATATAGCCGATCTGGGGTCCATAGATGGTGGGATCGCCATAATCAAGCACCACCACGGTCTTTCCTGCAGCAATACCGTTACGGATAATATTTCTGGCCTTGGCCTGCTCCTCAGCCTGTTTTTTCGGGTCAAGGGCCATGCGTCCGGCTGGTGTTGCATCTTTGGGCGGTCGGGGCGCTTTGGCCTTTTGTGCGTCAGCTTTCGGCTTTTCACCCATGCCGAACAGACCATGCCCTGCTTCATGCAGCTCTTTACCTTTCAGCAGATCAGCCATCTGACCGGAGGTACCTTTCATGGCAAAGACGATATCGGCCTGCTCCAGAATTTTTTGGGCGCGGATGGTAATGTTGTCAGGATCGCCAATACCGGCGCTGACCAGATACAGGCGGCCCTGCTTGGCCGGTGTTGTGGTATCGGCAAAGGCTACAGAAAAGGCCATGGCAAGCAGCAGCAGGGCCGGGCCAAGGGTGCGCGTCAGTGAAGTACATGCAGCTTGTATCATCGTAAAGCTCCTTGTTGTGTGGTGTGGCAGTCTCAAAAAAAATTGTTAGCGCAGGAAATCACCGACATAGATCAGGTGCTGGAACGGCAGCTTGCCGTTTCCGGTACGCTCCACAATGGTATCCAGGGTTGCCTGCAGGACGGTTTGCTTTTTCTGGGAACCAGCTTCCGATACAATGGCAATCGGTGTGTCGCCGGGATAGTGAGTCTTTAACTGTTTGATTGCGTCGCCCAGATTGCGATCCATGAAAAACACCATGGTTGATCGGGACTCAGCCAGTTTTGCAAGTGTATCGTTACCTTTATCGCCCGGAGTTTTTGTTGCTGCTGTCAGAATTACAGCCCGGCTGCCGCCGCCGGTAACACCGGTTTTAAGTGCGGCATTACCGGCATTAAAACTGGAGATCCCCGGTACCACTTCAGGGTTCAGGTCATTGAACTCTTTCAAATAGCCGGTATGGGGGCCGTAGATGGCCGGATCTCCGTTATCGAGAATAACGACGGTTTTACCGGCAGTCACAGCTGCACGAATAATGCGTCGTGTTGCATCTTCCTGGGCTGCAATTTCTGCCTTGGGTTTGTTACCCTTGTTACCGTTAGTCCAGAACATGCCGTGTCCGGCGTCGTGGATCTCCTTGCCTGCCAGCAGCTCCGGCATCCGTTCGCTTGCGCCTTTTCGGGCGAAAACGATAGCTGCCTTTGAGATGATCTTGTGGGCCCGTACCGTCATGTTGTCCGGGTCTCCGACACCGGTACTGACCAGATACAGCCCGCCTTTTTGCGCTGCTGCTTCTGCGTCCAGGGCTGTGGTAAAGGGTAGTGCCGCCATCAGGGCAAGCAGCGGCAGTAGCAGTTTAATGTTAACTTTGTGAGACACCATGAAACGCTCCTTGACCGGGGGGCTTTTCACCCCCGGTTTGGCTGTGTGAGATTAGAACTTGTAACTGACGGAAACCCGGATATCGCGGCCAGGTTCGTAGACGATATTGTCGGTGCCGGAGGAGATGGAGGTCTGATCGCGGTAGCGCAGGTCAAACAGGTTGCGCACGGCAAGTGCAAGGCTTAACCCTGGTACCGCCTTTGGTTTCCATTCGGTCTGTAGATCATGCAGTACGTAACCGGGACGTCTGGGGGTAGCTGCAGGCAGGTCCGTCAATGGTGCTACGGCAGTCAGGGTGTACCCCAGGGTGAGTTCGCTGATCGGTTGCCAACGGTTGTCCCAGACCACCCGGTCACCGGTGGGAGCATTCTTACGCCGTACCACGGTGGTTGGTTGGTTGTTCTGATCCTGGGAAACATGACTGTAGGCCACGGATGAGTCAACGCTGCCTATACCGTAGCCGAAACGTAGCTCGTATCCCATGGAGGTAACGGTGTTTGGGTTATTCCAGATTTTGGTAACTGGTGCTCCCATACTGCCTCCCCCGCCAGACGGTATCTCAATCAAGTTTTTCATGCGAGTTTCAAAAACTGAAGCCTCTGCGTTGAAACGGTCTCCGTCGGTAAACATTTTTTGGGTTTTGTAGCGCATTCCTCCGGCAATCTGCTGCGAGGTTTCCGGTTTTAATCCGGCACCATTGTTGAAAGTAACATTGGGTGAAATACTGGTCATCCAGCCGGTGGGAATAATACCGGTGGCACGTACTGCTTCACCGTAATTGGTGTACACCACCAGACCTTTGGTTAGTTCGTATTCAGCGCCCACATTGGGGGAAATCTCGTCTCCGGAAAAAGTTGAATACAGATATCCGGCATCGTAATGGTCAAAACGGGCACCGGCAGATATGGTCAACGCGCCTATGGTCAGGCGTTCCTGCAGAAATACCCCAAGATTTTTTGAGGTGTCATTGACCGTTGAACCATTAGCCAGTTGGCTTTTCAGTTTCTCATGCAGGTAATCAGTTCCCAGGGTAAGGCTGTGTTTGGTCTTCCAGAGATTAAATTTGAAGGTGTTCCGAATATCGCCACCGGCGTTTTCGGTTATGTTTTTACTGTTTGAACCACGGGTCTCCAGCTGGTTTTCGTTGTAATACAGGTTGATTTTTGCATCGACCAGCTGGTTGCCGGGACGATAGTGATGGTCAAGGGTATACCGGTTAGTGGTGATTGTCTGATAGACAGGGGTTGAGGTGAGCGGTGCATAGCCCATGTCGCTACCGGTACTTCCGGCAATATAGAGACCTGAGTTGGTGTTCTGTTCAGCGCTTAGACGCAGACTGTGTCCCGCTTTTTCAAGCATGCTGAATTTGACGAAATAGTCACGATCCTTGCCGCCGGTTTGCGATTGATACGAGCTGTTTGGTGTTGTGCCGCCGCCACCGATCCGGTAACTTTCCCGGTTTTCCGCTGAGATATGGGCCAGCAGTCCGATACCGTCAGCCAGCAGACCATATACCGATGTCCCGCCGTGAATGGCTTGGGCAGCGCTGGAATAGCTGGTCAGCAGCTTGAAACCGAACCGTTTGCCGGGATCGAGCAGATCCTGAGCATCCACGGTTTCAAACTTGATGCTGCCGCCCAACGCACCGGGACCACGATCAGCACCAGGGCCAGGTTGTACCTCAACCTGTTTGAGCAGTTCCGGGTCAATACCACCGATGGCGCCATTATGCTGCTGCAGGCTTCTGCCCTGTTTTGCGCCGTCTACGCTGATGTTCAGGTTGCTGCCTTCAATGCCCCGCAGGTAGATCCGCTGGGCATTGCGACCACCGCCGCTGACGTTGACAGAGGGATCAGTGGCAAAGATATCCTTGATATCCTTGGCTTGGGTACGCTGGAGAACTTCAGTTGAAATTTCATGACTGCCGACAGGCTGTTCTTCAGCCTTTGCCTTGACCGTCACCTTTTGCAGGGTGGCGGTCTGCTCTTCGGCTTTTTTAGGTGAGGAATCGGCTGTTGCAGTGCTGTCAGCATGGGCAAGAACCGTGCTTCCGGTCAGTACTGCGCAAACGGCGGCCAAACGCAGGGCGCGCTGGGCCGGGTGGTTTCTGTATCGTACTTCATGATTTTGTAATGGATTTTGCTTTGGTTTGAGTCGTTTATGCACAGTTGTCTCCTTGAGTTGTCTGTTTAAAAGGAGGGCTGGCTGCTTGTGCCGGAACGGCAGTGAGTGGCTGGCGTGTGGATGTCCTTGAAGGACAGCTTGTTCAGGTCTTATTTTTTGATACTTTTCCCGTTAATCTCAATCTGGTGCCCAGGACCACCGTCAAAGACCACCTTGTAGTCACCAGCTGGCTTTTTGAAGGTATAGTTGCCGACCTTGTCCATCTTGCCCTGGGTAATGACCTTGTTGTTGGCTCCTTTCACCTGCATGGTCACTCCGGCCGCCGATGAGCCGTCCGAGAAGGCCCCTTCGCAGGTGATGGTCTTGTCACCGTTGTCATAGCAACTGCACATGGGGGAATGGGCAAAAGCTGCAGAAGCGGTCAGCAGGCCGGAAATCAGAAGGCTGTTCATAATGGTTTTTCTGTTCATGTTCATGCTCCTTTGAGTGTGAAATAATGATGCCCTCGCAAAAAGTTCTTATCACCCTTCGACAAGCTCAGGGCGAACGGACTAACCTATTGAAAATCCGTTCGTGCTGAGCCTGTCGAAGCATGAACGAATACTGTGATTTTTAAATTTTGCGAGTGTATCAAATAATACGTCATGGGCTAAAATGTAATGTTAACACCAGTATAGACAAAGGTCGGTTCGGTGGTGGCACGATCAAGGATGTTCTCAACCCCTGCATAAATCTTGAAGTTGTCTGTTATTCCTTTGGAAAGGTAGCAGTGCAACAGTGGGTAGCCCGCATCACTGCCGGTGCCGTTGTAGGTTCTACCGGTGAATGATGTCCGTACGTTGGCGTGGAATTTAGAGCCTTTATCGGTGTAACCCAGCTTGATATAGCCCTTGAAGTTGGGTTGTCCGGTAAGTTCCTTGCCGGTTGAGGTGTCCTCGGTTTCCAGCCAGGTGGCGTTGCCGGACAGGTCAAACCCGGAGGGCAATTTGACACTGCTTTCCAGTTCTATCCCCTGGGTCATTGCTTTTGAGATGTTCCTGAACTGGTAGTAGTCCTTTTTGGCAGAACCGGAACCAACTGATTTGTAGTAGACCGCGTCAATCATATCCTTCAGCTCATTCCTGAACAGGGTCAGGCTGCCGCGATAACTGCCGTACTCGCCTTCAATACCCACTTCATAACTTTCTGATTTCTCAGCCTTCAGGTTCTGATTCGGCTCATAAATATATTTTCCTTTCTGACGCCATGAGGTGACAAACAGCTCGGTAATGCTGGGGGCGCGGAAGCCGCGTCCGTAAGAGCCTTTCAGGCGCAGATTGTCCAGAATGTCGTAAATCAGAGACACACGCGGAGTCCACTGGGAGCCGAATTTTGAGTTGTCGTCAAACCGTCCCCCCAGTACCAGATACAGCGGCTTGAAGACCTGATATTCGTCCTGCAGATAAAAGCTGACATTGTTGACATCCATCTTCTTAGAGGTGGCGTCTTTTCGTTCTTCTTCTCGGTATTCAAGGCCTGCCGTAATCAGATGCTGTTTGAAGAACAGGCCGCTGAAGCGGGCCTCAGCCTGATTCAGGTTATTGTCCTTGGTGCCTTCTTCTGAGGTTGTTGATGCCGGGGTTAAGGTGATTTTGTTGGTATATTCGCTTCTGTTCAAGCGCAGCATCATCTGATAATTGTCGGCGAATTTGCCGTCATACTGCAGATAGTAGCCAAGTCGCGTGTCATCGGCATCCCTGTTTCGCACCAGTCCTTCAATAAAGCGTATACCCTCCATGCTGCTGTCGCTGTACTCAAAGCCGCCCGATAAAGACTGATTTTTGGTGAGGTCAAGGGCAAAACGTCCGGCTCCGAAACCTTGTCCGATTTTGTCTCCGTCATCCTGACTGTCGTTGTCAGTTCGGTTCCATTTGTTTTTGGCATTATATTCGCCGCCTACCAGCAGGCTGAAGCGGTCATAATAGCCATTGCCGTACCCGCTACCCAGATAGGCGCCCCCTTCACCCTCCCGGTTGATACCAGCTTGTCCTGTGGCCTCCATCTTCCATTTTTTTGCCGGTTTTTTGGTGATGATGTTAACCACACCGCCGATGGCATCACTACCGTACAAGGATGATGAGGGGCCACGTACAACCTCGATCCGTTCAATCATCACCACCGGGATCTGTTTGATATCCACCAGATCACCGTAGCCCACCGCCATACGTCTACCGTCGATCAGCACCAGGGTCTGCTTGCTTTTGGTGCCCCTGATGCTGGGGGCAGCGACCCGACCGGTTTCAGAGGAGACAATCAGGCCGGTGGCGTTTTCAAGGGCTTCTGCCACGGTGGTGGCGTTCATCTCTTTTATATCCTTTGCCGTTATTACTTTCACGGAGCCTGGTACATCCTGAAGCGTCTTTGCTGTCATGGTGGCGGTTACCACCACGTTATCCAGATCCTGCAAGGTATCAGCTGCAGGTTGCGGCTGATCAGCCCGTGCAAGAAACGGAGCCGAGATGCATACTGCGGTACATCCTGCAACAAGTGAGCGCTTCAGGACCGCCTGTGTTGTTGGTTTCATACGCTGACCTCCAGATTAGTTTTGTAGCTGTTTTTGTTTTTCTATCTGTCTCATTTTGCGGATATGGCGATCCATTTCACCATCTTGTATGGTACCCCACAGGATAACCTTGTATGGTTTTGGCGTTCCGAACAGCTCTTCAGCAGGTTTAGCTGGGAATCCGAGGATGATGTTTTTGATATAGTCATGCAGTCGCTGGTCCTCTTCAGTGGTTGATTTTTTCCCCTTTTGTTTCTGTTTCAACTGGTAAAAGTCATCAGGAAACAGTGATGGCTTCAGTCTGACTTCCACCGCCTGGCTGGTTGATTTACGCATCAAGGTAAATACAAAGCCTTGAATGTCAGGCTTCATACCGGACGGCGCCCAGGTCTTGTCAGACGGACTACTGCCTTTCATCACCAGATCAATCATATCCTTCACACCTCCTGCCGGTGTGATGGCGGTGATCAGCAGGTCGTTCCGGTCAGGTATCGTATCCTTGAACAACAGCTTGATGCCGTGACGGATGGCCACAAAGGCGGTGGTCATGCCGGGACATTCATGGCCATGGAATTTAAACCCTTGTGCCAGGGTAATCTGTTGTTCCTTGCCGTCAGCCATGATCCTGATTGGTGCCGTCTGCGGAACCCGGATGGTTACGCTGTTTTTGGCGTGACATGACATGCAATCGTCAGCCAGGGCAGCGCCCGTGGATACGGTGGTTAACAGAGAAACGGTGAAGAGTGCGATGTACTGCAGTTTGAATCTCATACTATGCTGCTCCTTTGGTGGTTTGCGCTGTTGTTGCGCTGTGTCGTTATTGTCCGGCTTCGTTGCATACGGTTGCAAGATTCTGTTCCGGTTGCGGTTCAATGATAGTTTTGCTGTTCTTTTTGAGCAGCCCTGTTGCCAGGGTGATAGCAAAAGCCAGGGTATAAAAACCGTACATGGCCTGCAGTCCGGTCAGTTCTGCCGCCTGTGCAATGGAAAACACCAGTGCAGCCACGCCAAAACCCAGCAGGATCGGATAGCCGATGGAGAGCAGCATCCAGCGGTAGGAACCGGTCTGTACCTTGACCGCAACAGAGGTGGCAATGCAGGGAGGGTAGAGCACCATGAACAGCATCAGGGTCAGGGCATGCAGTGGTGTGAAACCGGTATTCTGGCCGGATATGCGATCTTCCAGTGGAGCCTCCCCGCCGGTCTGCTCGTAGAGCGCCCCCAGGGTTGCCACGCTGTTTTCCTTGGCCGCCAGCGAACTCAGCAGCGCCACATTGACCCGCCAGTCGAACCCGGCCCATTGGCTGAGCGGCTCCAGGGCTTTTCCTGCCTTGCCCAGCAGGCTGCCTTCCAGCCGTTCCTGTCGCATCTCCACCAGCAGCAGTTCCCGTCCGTGGGCAAGTTTGCGCAGTGCCCGGTTGGCCCGCGTCGCGTCAGGCGCCTCGCCCGGCTGCACCAGCGTGTAAAACAGCGGCTGCTCCCTTTGAAAACGTGCATTAACTGCTGCTGTTGCAGTATCCCCCCTGGCTCCTTGCTTCGCCTTTTTGTAGGCATCCTGGTACAGCATAAGCGGCATGATCGCCGTGTCAGAGTTGCCATACTGTTGATACACGGTTCCTGCGGTTGCTTTTTGGTACTGATCAAGCAGCCGCTGCTGTTCTCCGGCATAATGGGCCTGGCGCTCTGTACTTAATCCCGGAAACTGAAGCAGCACAAAGATGATGCTGGCCACGGCAGCCACAATGGTCGTGATCTTGCGCAGATACTGCCAGATACGTTCAAACGCCTTGCCCAGAACACCCCGCAGGGTCGGCAGGTGGTAACTTGGCATCTCCATCACAAACGGTGCGGTTTCCTTGTTCTTCAAAAGGGTGAGGGTCAGCAGCTTTGCCACCGGCAGCACCAGCAGCAGGCTGAAGGTGGAGATAAAAAACATGGCAAAGCCTTTGTGTTGGGTAAAATAGGCGTTCACCAGCAGGATATAGAGCGGCACCTTGGCCTGGCAGTTCAATAGTGGCAGGGTAAGTATTGTGGCCATACGGGACTGTTCATCGGGAATCCCCTTGCAGGACATCACCCCCGGCACGGCGCAACCCCCTACATACACACCGCTGAGCACCATCGGCAGGACCGACTGGCCGTGCAGCCCGAACCGGTGTAGAAGACGGTCGGTGATGAAGGCCATGCGGGGCATATAGCCGCTGTCTTCAAGCAGGGCGATCAGCAGGAACAGGATGAAAAACACCGGCAGGTAGTTCAAAAGGGCGGTTACGCTGTCGGTCAGCCAGAGTGCATATCCCCTGATCAGAGGAATATCCAGAAATCCGGGGGCAGGTGTTACTGTTTCTGCCAGATGGTGCAGTTTGGCCAGCAGGGGCCAGGTATATTCGGTTACCTTGTAACCAAGCACAATGGAGCAGTAGTACAGCAGATACATGATCCCCAGCAGGATCAGCGGACCGGCAAAACGGTTGCAGACAACCCGGTCGATCTTTTCTGACAGCGCTGTTTTTACGACCGGACGGCTGGTTGCCATCTGTACGATACGCCCGACCTGCAGGTGTCTGCTTTTGGACGTATGCAGCTCAGGGGCATAGCGGTGCTGCTCTTCATAACGGTAACGGAGTTCATTCGCAAAGCCGATCAGATAGGCAGCATTGTCAACGGTTTCCCGCAACTGTGCTCTGACCTGTTCATCGCCTTCCAGCAGCTTGACAGTTGCCCAACGCAACGGGAGTGATACAGAACCGGTTACATGCCCGGCAAGACGTGATTCCATCTCCTGCAGATAGCTTTCCATGGCTCCATAATCTATTTTGCAGGGAGTCTGTTGGCGCGGCTCCCAAAGCCGGTCTCCAATGGCGTGCAACAGCTCCTGCTTGCCCTGGCTCCGATGCATGGTTGAAGGGATTACCGGCACCTGCAGCAGCCGTTCCAGTGTGGAGATTGTAATTTTAATCCCCGTTTTTTCAGCTGCATCCATCATATTCAGGTTAACGATCAGCGGCAGCCCCATCTCTAGCAGTTGCAAGGTCAGAGACAGTCCTTGCCGCAGATTGGAGGCATCAACCACATTAACCACCAGGTCTGGTTTGTCATGCAGCAGGTAGCCACGGGTAACCCGTTCTTCCGGTGATGATGAGGTCAGGCTATAGGTGCCGGGAAGATCGATGATTTCAACCTTCCTGTCTGAAATCCGGGTCCAGCCGCTCAGTTTGTCCACCGTCACCCCTGGCCAGTTGGCAACCCGCTGGTTTGCGCCGGTCAGTGCGTTAAACAGGGTTGATTTACCGCAGTTGGGCTGACCAGCCAGTGCTATGCGAGCTGTTCTGTTCCTGCTCACGCTGGTTCCACCTCTATGTAACGTGCCTCATGTCGCCTCAGACTGAGAAAGCTGGTGCCGATTTTAATTTCCATCGGATCGTTAAGGGGAGCGTTTCGCACCACCCGCAACTCAAGGCCAGGGAAAAATCCCATACTTAACAGGCGTTTGCAAAGTTTATCTCTGGAGAAAAGATCAATAATCCGGCAGTCATTGCCGGGCTGTATCTGATCAAGGGTCATTGCTTATTATTTCCTCAAAAAATGTTGTCGTAATAAATAATGAATATTTATATCATTATTGAGAATGGCTATATGATTGCCCGGATAAGGAGCTACACTGCGCCGTCTTTGTATTTACCCGTTATTTTTATATGGGGGCTGGCTGCTTATGCCTGAACGGCAATGAGTGGCTGGCTGGAAGCTACGGAGAAATTTAAGATTCCGATAATACTATTTTTTTGTTTCCGTCTGTACGGCTACCTTGGTGAACTGCAACTGTTTCAGCAGGTCGATCACATCAATAAATTTCTGCAGTGGCAGGTTTCGGTCTGCCCGTACCATGAACGGCATGTCGCGGTTTAACGGGTGCAGTACCGCCTTGAGTGATTCAGCGGTTGCCCCTTTACCGTTGTAGAAGATTTCGCCGTCCGGCCCCAGTTCAATCAGTTGGGTCTTCTGGTTTTCTGCTGCGCTTTTGGATGCCTGGGGCAGGTTGACCGGTATTCTGCCGGTGGCAATAAAGCTGGAGGTGGTCAGTACGATGGTTAAAAGCACCAGCATGATGTCCACAAACGGTATGACATTCATGGTCTCAAACGGTTTTTCGTCCATTGGCGATCTCCCATTCAAGCATTAATACCTTCACTCTACGCAGCAGGGTGTTGTACAGCACCACCGCCACCAGTGCCACCACCAGACCCACTGCCGTTGCCTTTAATGCCAGGGCCAGGCCGGTCATGATCTTTCCGGTATCCATGGCACTGTCCTGCCCCATGTTGTAGAAGGTGAGCATGATCCCCAATACGGTTCCCAACAGGCCGATATACGGTGCGTTTGCACCAACTGATGAAATAACAATAAGTTTACTGGTCAATGTCAGTTCAAGTGACTTGATGTCGTTAAATGTGGCAATGCTGATCTTGCGGTAAAGAGCGTACCGTTCAAGGGAGACGGCAACCACCACCACGCTTAAAACTACCAGCAGGCCGATAATGCCGTAATCAATGGTTCCTGACAGCCAATCCATCTGCATGAGTACATCCTCCAATAGTTGGTTTTTGGGTTGTTATCCAAGTATGTATTCAACCGGTATGACAATACGGGCTCGTACAGGCGGGCGGGGGAATGGGGCGCTGCGTCTGACTGAGTCAAGGGCTTCTTCATCCAGCATACCCACTTGGGAACTGCGAACAACGCGAATGTCACTAACGCTACCGCTTTCTTCAATAATGAAGGAGACATGTACCGCCCCACTCCAGCCCATCCGGCGGGCATGACGCGGGTAGCGTACATGGGAGGCTATTTTGTCTCGGATATAGCTGAACTGTTCTTTGACGTATTTGGCACGGGCCTGTTCTGTCCTTTTTTCGCCCCCTGATGTCTGGCTGTTTGCAGCAGATTTTATGCCTTCAGCAGGGCTGCTGTATGGTGGGGCTGAAGAGACAGGTTGTGCTGCAGGTGTCGGCGGGGCCTCTTGTGGTGTTTGGGCAACTGCTACCTCGGAGATGCTCTGAACGCTTTTTTCGTGTATCTGCGTAACAGGCACCGGTTGCGGCAATGGAGGCGTATTGGCAGGCGGTCGGGGTCTGGGAGCAGATGCCTGCTTGGGCTGGGCCGAAGTTGCTGCCTTTTGTTCTGCGGATGCGTGTGCCGCATTAACGGTAAAGTCTATCAGTACCGGCGGTGCCAGATTGCGATGATTGGCGATCAAAGCCACCAGAAAAAAACCGGTGAGATGCAGAGCCAAAGAAATTACATATGAAGATACGTGACGAATCATAGTGCTGTACATCCACGAATAGTTGATTTTGCTTCACACAGGCTTTCTGTATGAAATGAAAGCGGATAATACAAAAGGAGATTGGCTGGCTGGCATGCCTGGAGAAAAGGCAAGATTGGCTGGCGTGGCGCAACGGCAGAGGCTGCGTTGGTTATTTGGTAAGGATTAACTTGTCCTTACTGGTAATACTGAGTCGGTATTCTTCGCCGGCGTGCCTGATGATGATCATCTTGCTGTTACCCAAAAGATCGCTGCTCACCAGTACGTCAGGGGATGAAGTCAACTTTTGGCACTGTGGCGCTAACGGTCTTTTTATCACTGATTTTTTTTGTTCTAACATAAAGAGTACCCCCCTGTCACTATGATTTTGAAATCTGGTATCAACAGTGTGGCCTGACACGAATACGCAGAAGGAGGAGGCAACCCGTATTCGATACACACTGTTGATACCAAGCTGATATGATTATTTTGTTTGGCGGTAATCCAGTAATCGCCCTGAATTGGCCAGTATGCCCAGGGTGTGCACGATATGCAGCAGTCCGGCAGCAACCGGCCCCATAATGCCCAAGGCTCCGGCAGCAGCGCCGATAACATTGGTGCCGGTTGCAAGGGCAAAGTTCTGGTTGACCACCCGCAGGGTCTGGCGGCTCAGGTCACGGACATACAGTACCCCTGCCAGGGAGTCGTCCACCAGGGCGATATCAGCGGCCTCAATAGCCACCTCTGAACCGGCCACACCCATGGCAATGCCGATATCAGCCCTGGTCAGTGCCAGCGCATCGTTAATGCCGTCACCCACCATAATCACTTGATATCCTTCGGCCTGTAGACTGCTGACCAGATCGGCCTTCTGTTCCGGTAATAGCGAACTGTGGCAGTGCGTGATGCCGAGACTTTTCGACAGTTCTTCAGCTGTTGCCGACTCATCACCGGTAACCATGACCAGCTTGCAGCCCTGGTCGGCGAGCTTGCTGACAACGGATGCTGTTTCCGGCCGTTGCGGATTCTCAATGCCGAGTATCCCCTCTATCGTGCGATCACGAGCCAGATAGATGATGGTCAATCCTCGTCTGATCAGTGGTGCTGCCAGCTTCTCTGCAGTGCTACGCGGTACGGTGAACTGGGTCAGCAGTTTATGGTTGCCCACCAGTATTTCGCGCCCTTCCAGAATCGCCCTGATCCCTTTGCCCAGATAGTAGTCACACTGGCTGTGGGGTAGGGGGATGATTCCTTCGGCTGCGGCCCGTTCTTTAATTGCTTCAGCCAGGGGGTGGTGGTTGTGTGCCTCGCCGGTGCAGGCCAGCAGCAGGATCTCGTTGATGCTCAAGCGTCCGGCGCTGATGATCTCGCAGACCTGGGGGTGATTGGCGGTCAGGGTGCCAGTCTTGTCCAGGCAGACCAGGTCGGCAGAGCCGACCGCCTCAAGGTAACGACCGCCCTTGATCAGGATGCGGCGCTGTGCCGCAGTATGCAGGGCAGAGCTGACCGCTGAAGAGGCAGCCAGGCTGGTGGCACAGGGGCAGGCCATGACCATCAGTACGGTGAAAGCGCGCCAGGGATTGCGGGTTACGAGCAGGGTGGCAGCAGCAGCCGCAAAACCGGCTGCCACGGTCTTGCGGGCCAGGCGGTCGGCAACTCCTTCCACCGGGGCACGATTGGCCTGGCTTTCCTCCACCAGCCTGAGAATGCGGGCAAGGTAGGTGCGATCACCCACGCAGCGGGCCTGCACGTGGATGACGCCGCCGGTGATAAAGGTGCCGGCATGGACGCATGAACCCAGCGTCAGGTGTACCGGTTCGGCCCGACCGGTGATGGGGGACTCGTCCACCAGTCCTTCACCAAAGACTACCTCGCCATCAACACAGACCTTTTCACCGGTATGCAGTACCACCACATCCCCTGGTTTCAGAGACGTGACCGGCACCTCAACCTCAACACTGTCCCGCAGCACAAAGGTATGGTGACCGCTGATTTCGAGGATCTCCGATATGGCTTTACGGGAGCGTTCGGTTACCCAGCCTTTCATCAGGTCGGCGCCCGAGTCGATCCAGAGTATCTCCAGGGCGGTCTCCACTTCGCCTGCACCAATGGCAAGCATCAGGCTGCCCCCCAGAAAAGTGTCCAGATTTATTTTTTTCTGATGCAGATTACTGAAACCACGTCTGACCAGTGGCAGGGCAAAGGCTGCGGTCAGTAAACCAAACGGACTGAACAGGCCGCCGGTAAAAGGGGTGCTGATCAACCGGTTACGGATAAACAGGGCTGCCACTGTGGCGGTCAGGCCCCAGAAACGACGCTTGAGGCCGGGCAGATTCACCGGTTGGGCAGGAGGTGCGGCGCAGCCGCATGAGCTGATCTCAGGGCAGGCTGCTGAAGATGCTTGAACAGATAAGCCACTTAATGATTTCAGTAGTAATGATTCTATTTCTGCAAGCAGTGCTTGAATAGTGCAGCTGTCTTTGTCGTACCGGATCAACAGGCTGCCGCAGGCCGGGTTGGCCTCTGCAGAGCGTACACCGCTGAATGCACCCAAAGCCGATGCAATACCAGCTGCAACCTGCCGGTTATGCAGGCGGGGAGCCTGAAAGCGCACCCGGCCCGGCAGGTAGTGACGAATCAAATCCGATACCGGCTTGCTGTTGGTCGCAGTATCATTTTTCATGGGTACGGTTCTTCCTTACGCTTCAGCGGCTTCAGTGCATGCAGGGCAACGCCGACTGTTCCGGCATTGTGCAGGGCAGCAGAGAACAGGGGCGGAGCAAAGCCGGTGACCGCCATTGCCAGGGCTACCGAGTTAATGGACATGATCAACCGGAAATTGGTCTTGAGCAGGTCCATTGCCTCTTTGGAGATCTGTCGTGCCAGTAGCAGATCATCCAGCCTGCTCCGCATCAGCAGCAGATCGGCGGTTTCCCGGGCGATGTCGGCGCCATGCTTGAGTGATACCCCCAGGTCGGCAAAGGAAAGGGCAGGGGAATCGTTGATGCCGTCGCCAACCATGGCAACACAGCGACCCTGCTGCTGGAGCTGCTGAATCAGTTGTACCTTGTCCTCGGGCAGGGCCTGGGCCTGCCAGCGGTCAATTCCTGCCTGCGCTGCAATCAGCGCTGCTGTTGCCGGGGTGTCGCCGGTCAGCATGATCGGTGATAAGCCCTGCTGTTTCAGCTTCTGCACAAACGCCGGGGCATCGCTGCGCAGCGGATCGTGCAGGGCCAGCATACCGGCCAGTTGGCCGTCAATGGCCATGAACAGCAGTGATGCGCCCTGACTGCCAAGCCGTTTTACGTCATCCGCTGCCGGTGCAAGGTCAATCTGTTCATCATCTTCAATAAAGTGCCGACTGCCGACTACCACCCGCTTGTTGTTCAGGTTGGTTACAATGCCGTGGGCCAGCAGGTATTCAACCGCAGCATGTTCTTCATCATGACTGATATCGTTTTCAGCAGCATGTTTGACCACGGCACTGGCAACCGGATGGGGAAAGTGCTCTTCAACGCAGGCAGCCAACTGCAGGACAAAATCCGGGGTGTAGCCGTTGTAGGCTGTTACCTCGGACACCTTGGGGGCTGCCTCGGTCAGGGTGCCGGTCTTGTCCAGCACCACCGTGTCGATCCTGCTGAGTTGCTCAATATACTTGCCCCCCTTGATTAGTATCCCCTGTCTGGCAGCCGTTGCCAAAGAGGCCAAAATGGTGAGGGGGGTGGAGAGTTTGATCGCGCAGGAATAATCCACCAGCAGTACGGCTGCGGCGCGGGCCGGATTGCTGGTGACAGCCAGGGTCAAAGCGGAAAGCAGGAACGAGTAGGGCACGATCCGGTCGGCCATCCGCTCGCTCATGCTTTGATACTCGGCCTTGAGCAGTTCGCCCTGTTCAATGATATGAACCATCTGGGCTACTTTGGTGGCATCTCCGGTTTTAACCGCCCTGATCCGCAGTTCGCCCTCTTCCACTACGGTACCGGCATAGACCGAGGCACCGATGCGGCGTGCTATGGCCAGCGGTTCACCGGTCAGGCTGGATTGGTTGACCATTGCCTCGCCGGAGAGCACCGTACCATCCACCGGGATCAGGCTGCCCATCCGTACAATGACCGTATCACCCGGCGCCAGCCCGGTCAGCAGAATCTCGGTTTCCTGTCCGTTGCGTTCAACCCAGACCGTATCATCGCTGGTCCGGAACATGGCAGCCAGCAGCTGACGTGATTTGCCCCGTGCCCATGCATCAAGAAACTCGCCAAGATTCAACAGAAAGGTAATCACTGAAGCAGTTGAAAATTCGCCGGTTGCCAGAGAAGCCCCCACTGCCGAGGCATCCAGCAGGGACACATCCATCTTGCGCTGACGTAAGGAATCAAGCCCTTTCAGCACTACCGGTACGGCGCCATGTATGGCCAGTCCTATGCGCACTGGCGGCGGGATCAGGGGGCGCAGCATGAACAGGATGCCGGAGCGGATCAGCACCGAGCGTTTTTCAGACAGCTCATCAGGCGGCTGCGCTTTGCGGATAGTGGGCAGAACCAGGGTTTCAGCCGACCGCAGTACCTGTTCACGGGTGTGGGTACCGCCGGAGTAGCGGATCAGCAGACTGCCGGTAGCAGGGGTATAGCGCGCCTGCTCGACGCCGGGAATCCTTGAGAACTGAACCTCCACGCGCCCCTGATCAACAGGGGCGCTGGGACGCCGTTTCAGGGACAGCCGCAGCCGTCCTGGCAGTTCATGGACTACTGTTGTCATCATGCCTTTTTTGCCCTGCTGCGCACTGCCGGTTTTTCTTCCGATACTGCTTCTGCCTCGGCGGTTTCTTCGAGGATCTGCTCAAGGCGGCTCAACACACTTTCGTCACTCTGTTTTTCCTTGATGCGGGAGAACAGGTAACCTGCCCCCAGCACAGCGCCTGCCCCCAGGGTAACGCTTAAAGCTCCGCGCAGATAGTGGCCGGTTTTTAGATGAAGATCCATGGTCTATGCCTCCTTCTGTGCTCTGGCACGTTGAGCCTTGATTTTGGCCTCTGCCTTTTCAAGCAGCTCTTTCTGGCGCTTGATGGACTCTTCGGTCTCTTCCAGATCGTTGTGATACTGGTGGACACCTTCAGCCATGATATCTTCTACATCCTCCTTGACCTGCTCGTATTTGCCGGTCACCCACTCCTTGAACTTATAGCCTTCCTTGACTGCTCCCACCGTTGCAGGGCGCAGCTTGCTGGTGGCCTTTGATGCACCCAGGGCGGCTACAGCGCCCAATGCTCCGGCTGCCAGCAGCCAGAGGGTGTTACTGTGAATATGCAGGCCGGGTAAGACATGCACGCCGTCCTCCTTGTGATCGCCGCCATCGGTATGGGTATCGGCTGTCTTGCCTCCGCCGCCACCGCCTTTTGCTTCTTCCTTGTCGTGATCTTCCATGCTGTTGTCTCCTTTCGTTGGGGTTTCATGCAGTTTTACACAAAGAGTGTTCTGCGCTTGTTGTACATATGCAGGCCGCTCAGCCCGAAGAACAGGAAGCCTGCAGTTGCGTGCAGTTTGCGATAGTGCAGGGCGATACCGATGCCGCTGGCGGCAAAGGCTACCATCATGCCGTAGTTGAGAAACTGCCGGTAGGTAATGGGCATGTCTCCAGTCTTAATGCAGAAGCTCTTTTTTCCCCCAGGCTTTCGGCGGCTTGCAGCCGGTTTGACCGGTGTGTCATGGGGCTCGATACCGGCATAACTACACAGCAATGTTTCAACGCCGGATGTCGGGTCGTACTGCACCAACAGGCTGGCAGTGCGATGATTGACATTGATGCCGCGAATGCCCGGCAACAGCTTCACCATGGCGGTGATCTGCTCTGCCTCCGCTGTATTGGCAAGACGACTGTCCCGAACCCGTATCCGCCCCGGAATGTAACTGGTGATGGTCATAGACGGCCTTTCTCTGACACCGAAATAGAAAACGCAGCACAGTCAAAACATCCTTGTATAAGGAATGGGGTTTTGGCTGGCTGCGTTGGTAACGTGGCTGGCTGATGTATTAAGTTGTCTTTTCCATCTAATTGCAGCTGCCGCCACATCCATCAGTGCCGCAGCAGCCTTTCTTTTTCCAGAGCGAGCGGTAGAGGAGCCAGACGGCTCCTCCTGCAATCGCTGCCATCAGGATGATGTCGAACAGTCCCACAGCTAGCCTCCCAGCCCCAGGAATCTGCCGCCCTGGTAGATGATCAGCGCTACGGTCCAGGCCAGGATGGTGGAATAGGCAAAGGCAACCCCTGCCCATTTCCATGTGCCGAACTCGGCCCGCATGGCCGNNCCACCACGCAGGGCATGTAGAGCAGCACAAAGGCCATGAAGCTGAAAGAGGTGAGCGGGGTGAACTGGCCTTTGAGGGCCGCTCTCAGTCCGGTCTGGTCTTCTTCCGGCTCTTCATCCTGTGGCAGGTACAGCAGGGTGCTGACCGCTGTCTTGACCGCGCCGCCAAAGGAGACCAC
>DKFG01000012.1:2668-3537 GCA_002452325.1 Geobacter sp. UBA6802 | reverse complement strand
TTGGCGATGCCGATCTCGGCCTTGGCCATCAACTCGGGGTCGGGAAAGGTCTCTTTGACTTGCTTCCAGCGATTCACTGCCTCTTCATAGCGGCTTTTCTGGAAGGCGGACTCTCCCTGAGCATACAACTGCTCGGCGGTCGGCTCCGTAGCGGGTGTGCTGGCACAGCCCGGCAGCAGGGTCAGCGTGGCGAATAGCAGGATCAGACAACGGTGTAGATGCTTCATGGAGGTTCCTTTGGTCTGGTTAGTCCAGCAGGTCGGCGCCGCGTGAGTCAGCCACCAAGGCGGCGAGCAGGTCATGGTTCAGCCAGGTGGCAGCCTGCTGACTGCTCCAGGAACCCTGGACGATCAGGCGCCCCGTGGCCCGGAACACCAAACGGGAAAGTTCGGCACAGACCAGCTGTTTCTGGTCGCGGTGCATCGTCATCAGACGTGCAGAGGTTGCCAGCATCAGCTCCATCTGCTCTCTGGTGGAGTGCTGGGGCCAGCTGTCAAACTGCAGCGGCTCCGTAATCAGCGGGGCACCCAGGTAGGCCCCGGCGGTCTGCAGCAGGTCATCCAGGCTGCAATCGTCCGTCAGCAGGGCAGCGCACCGGTCGGCCAGCGGTTGAGCCCGATCACCGGCGGCTTGCTGCAGCGAGGTGAGCAACGGGTACAGCGACAGCTCCACCCCCAGAAAAAGGGCGCTGGAGTTGGTAAGAATCTCGGGGCAGTTGAATACGGTGGCGTTGATGCCGCTGGCACGGGCCGCAACTGCGTGCTCCTCAAGCCTGATCTTGGCGTAGCCCTGCAGGTAAGGGGTATAGGATTGCCAGTGGTAGCTTCCGTTTACCAGCACGGCAGTGCCGTGGTAGCCGTAGGCGGTGT
>DKFG01000012.1:0-2656 GCA_002452325.1 Geobacter sp. UBA6802 | reverse complement strand
GAAGGTGTCGGCGGTCACTTCGTTGAAGCTGGCATCGCAGAGTTGCCCGATCCCACTGTTCCAGAACGGTTCAGAGGCCAGAAACTTGTCGCCGCTGCCCTTGAAGACACGGTTTAACAGCGGCATAAAGAACCGGGCGCGGGGGATGCCGCCGGCCATGGTATGGGCCAGTACCACGTTGGCCGAAGCCGGAATAAGCTGCTCCAGTTCCGCCAGTACCAGACGCAGATTGGCGCAGAAACGGTCCTGACCGGCAGCCCGGGCCTGCTCGATAAAGTCCGGTTCAAAGCTGATCTGCTCCCAGTCGTCCGGCTTGGCTTTTTTCAGCCGCTCGGCAACAGAAGGGACGCCGCCCGGGGTCTCCATATCAAAACCGGCTTCCAGCGGTATGTTGATGATCCGGCCGCCCAGGGTGGCCTCGGCCTCGGTCAGCTCTTCAACGGTCAACGGCCGCAGGCTGCCGTCACTGTCACGCCGTCCTACGGTGGTACCGATTACGGTCATTCCCAGCCTGCCCGCTTCCTCCAGCAGGCCGTTGGCGTAGCCGCGGCCAAACAGTTCACCAATCAGCACCAGTACGTCACCGGCCTTATAGGCGGCAGCAGGCGGCAGGGAAGTCATAGGGCAATAGTCAGCCATAGGTAGTAGGCTCCTTAACAAGTAATGAAGAAGTTGACTTTTTTATCACGATTGCCGACTGGTTGGAAACAGAAAACCTGTTCACTGATGACAAGCAGGGGTGATTGGTGCTAGGTTTCAGCAGTTTAAGGGAGAGAACAGCCATGAGCATGAAGACCGATGATCTGATCCTACTGGGACACGGGAGCGGCGGCACCCTCTCGCACCGGCTGTTGGACGAATTGATTGTTGCCACTCTCTCGGGCCGTGGCCCGAATGAGCAGAACGATGCCGCCCTGCTGGCGGCAGGCAGTACCCGGCTGGCCTTTACCACTGATGGCTACGTGGTGGATCCGCCCCTGTTCCCCGGTGGTACCATTGGGTCGCTGGCCGTACACGGCACCGTCAACGATCTGGCCATGATGGGGGCTCGTCCCCTCTGGCTCTCCTGTGCCCTGATCATAGAGGAGGGGTTCAGTCGCAGTCGGCTGGCCGAGATCCTGACCGACATGCGGCAGGCTGCAGACAGCGCCCAGGTCCGGATTGTGACCGGCGACACCAAGGTGGTGCCACGGGGCAAGGCCGATCAGATCTTTATCACCACCTCCGGGGTGGGGGTGCTGGAGCACGATCTCTCCATCCACGGCGCTAATGCGCGCCCCGGCGATCGGGTGATCCTCTCCGGCAGCATGGGGGATCACGGCATTGCCGTTATGGCGGCCCGCGAAGGGTTGCCTGCAGCTGGGCTGTGTAGTGATTCGGCAGCGCTCTGGGGGCTGGTGGAGCAGATGCTTGCCTGTGCCGGATCAGGGGTGCGGGTGTTGCGGGATCCCACCAGGGGCGGTGTGGCCACCACCCTGAAGGAGATTGCACAACAGTCCGGCGTGATGATCCAGTTGGATGAACAGCAGGTGCCGGTTGCTTCCCAGGTGCAGGCGGTCTGTGACATCCTGGGGCTTGATCCGTTTTATGTGGCCAATGAAGGCAAGCTGTTGGCGGTAGTGTCGCCAGAAGTCGCCGAGCCGCTTCTGGCCGCGATGCAGCAGCATCCGCTGGGGGCACAGGCCGCCATCATCGGTACGGTGGAGGATGGTGAGCCGGGGCGGGTGCGGATGCGGACAACGGTGGGCGGCATGCGGATTGTGGAGATGCTGGCAGGGGAACAGTTGCCCAGAATCTGTTAGTGAGGATGTGCGGCATGGCAAAAGAGAAAACCCCGGTCACACCGGCGGTACGGGCACTGCGTGCAGCAGGGATCAGTTTTACGGATCATCCCTATGTCTATGAGGAAAAAGGCGGTACTGCTGTGTCCTCACGAGAGCTTGGTGTTGATGAACACAGTGTGATCAAGACCCTGGTGATGGAGGATGACCGGAAAGAACCCTTGATGGTGCTGATGCACGGCGACCTGCAGGTCTCCACCAAGGAACTGGCTCGCCAGATCGGCGCCCGTTCTGTTGAGCCCTGCCGTCCGGAGGTTGCCCAGAAACATACCGGCTACCTGACCGGNNCCGGTGGTACCTCCCCGTTCGGCACAAAAAAGCAGTTGCCGATCTATGTCGAACAGACCATCCTGGAGTTGGATCGGATCTACATCAACGGCGGCAAGCGGGGGTTTCTGGTGGGGATGGCGCCTGCTGATCTGGTCAGCCTGCTAAGGCCCTCACCGGTGCAGGTAGGGTATTGCAAATAATATCAACGGAGTGAAAGCTGATGATCTCACGGATAAAACTGGACCCTGAACTGGTGGACCAACTGAAACGGATATTGGATGCGGTGGAGCAGCTGCTCCCCAAGCCGATCCCGAGGGTGGACTGGAGGGAGGTGCATGCCGCAAACTGGCACCGCCGTGCTGCCAGTGGTTATTTTGACCCGGTGCCGGAGATCGAGTCGANNNAGCAGAATACCCGCCAGTTTCTGGCAGGGTATCCGGCCAACAACGTCCTGTTGTGGGGTACCCGTGGTACCGGCAAATCGTCGCTGGTACGGGCGCTGCTGCATGCCTATGCCGGACAGGGGTTGCGGGTGATCCAGGTGG
>DKFG01000245.1:1179-3673 GCA_002452325.1 Geobacter sp. UBA6802 | reverse complement strand
AGGGCCGGATCGCCTTCCCCAATGCGGAGCTGGATGACCTGATCATAAGCCGTACCGACGGCACCCCCACTTACAACTTCTGCGTGGTGATCGATGATGCACTGATGCGGATATCCCATGTTATCCGCGGCGACGACCACGTTAATAACACCCCGCGCCAGATCCAGCTGTATGAGGCGTTGGGCTACCCGGTGCCGCTCTTTGCCCATGTTCCGATGATCCTGGGCAGCGATAAGGCCCGGCTTTCCAAACGCCACGGCGCCACCAGCGTGATTGNNGCGAGATGGGCTACCTGCCGGAGGCCTTGAACAACTACCTGGTTCGCCTGGGCTGGAGCCATGGCGACGATGAGATTTTTTCCCGCGCTGAGATGGTCGAGAAGTTTGACATCAACCATGTGGGCCGGGCGCCGTCGGTCTTCAATCCTGACAAACTCAACTGGCTGAATGCCCACTACATTAAGACTGGTGACCCTGTGCGGTTGGCAGAACTGCTCAAACTTCACCTGGCCTCTCGTGGCGTGACCGACACCAGCGCCCCTGACCTGTCCGGGGTGGTGACCACCCTGCAGGAGCGGGCCCAGACCCTGGAGGAGATGGCCGAGCGGGCCCTGTTCTACTACCAGGCTCCCCAAAGCTACGACGAGGCGGCCCTGGCCAAGTTTGACAAGCCGCACCTGGTGGCAGTCTTCACGACGGTGGCAACCAGGCTGGCCGCAGAACAGCCCGCCGACACCGCTGCAGTGGATGCCCTGTTTAAGGAGATCTGTAGCGAAAACAGTTGGAAGATGCCTCAGGTGGGCCAGCCGGTACGGGTGGCCCTGTCCGGCAGCACCCAGGCGCCGGGAATTGGCGAGATTGTCATGACACTGGGAGTGGCTGAAACGATTGCCCGGATTGAGCGGGCCAGGGGGGCTGTTGCTGCCTAATCCTTCAATTCGCGCAGGATCTCCACCTGGCGTTGAGCAATGTAACGGCCGATCAGGTCTTCGCTGCGCAGGTCATGCTCAAACAGCATGATGCAGCGATAGGGGCTGGAATCGTTCTCAAAGCGCAGCAGACGGGCCATTAGCCGCAGTTTTTGGGGTTCGGGGCGGTTACTCAGTTGAAAGGCAAAGGAGAGGTAGAAGTAGCTGTAACTACCAAGCAGAGATTTGTCAGATACCTCCAGGGCGCAGCCCCCCAGAGACAAATCCTTTAGTTTGGCGGTGAAGGCGTTTGGTCCTGCCTCAACCGTGATCTGAAACAACCCCCCAATCTTGACCCGCAGGGCGTTGCGCCGGTCAGGCAGCACTTCCACATACGAAAACTCGGAAAGAGTGATCTCATCACTCTCGGCACAGTACTCGGCCTTGGCATAGACATCATGCGGTAGCTGTTTGGAGCGGATCACGGTGTAGCGACTGGTATTGATGGCTCGGCTCTGGGTCTGGTTTGATCGGCACACCAAGTTGTCGCCGAACAGGTAGAGCACCTCTACCGCAGCAGCTACCGGTACTTCTTTGTAGTAGTTGAAAAACTGCAGGGAAGAGCCTTTTGCCTCAGAGACGGAGAGCAGCTTTTCAAGAATTTCTCCCGGGGCGCCTCGATCAAGCAGGCGTAACTGCTCTTCAAACTGCATCTTCTCCATTGCCTCCTCCTGCCGGGCACTGTAGCACTCAGGCTGACCGCCTGCAAGTGCTCTCGCTCTTGCCTTCACGATCAAATCATGACAAAGTGACGAAAAATTCAGGGTCAAGGGTCAGGGGGCAAGGGGCATGCTGTTTTCCTTACCCTCTCCCCTTTGCCCCTTGACCTTGGAGTTCCTCCCATGCCGCTGCGTCTCTACAATACCCTTTCAGGTGAAAAAGAACTGTTCGTCCCCCGTGTCCCCGGCAAGGTGGGGATGTATGTCTGCGGGGTTACGGTCTATGACTTCTGCCACATCGGCCATGCCCGGGCCGGTATCGTGTTTGATATGATCTACCGCTACCTGCAGTTTGCCGGGTATGAGGTGACCTACGTCCGCAATTACACCGATATCGACGACAAGATCATCAACCGGGCCATTCAGGAAGGGACCGACTACCGCACTATTGCTGATCGCTACATTGCCACCTTTGATGAGGATATGGACCGGCTGGGGATGCTGCGCCCTACCCTGGAGCCCAAGGCAACGGAACATATCGATGACATCATTGCCATTATCCAGCGTCTGATCGAGAACGGCCATGCCTATGCAGCAGATGGTGATGTCTACTTTGCCGTAGATACCTTTGACGAGTACCTGAAACTTTCCAAGCGTAATCTGGAGGATATGCAGGCTGGTGCACGGGTTGAGGTGGATGAGCGCAAGCGTAACCCGATGGATTTTGCCCTCTGGAAAGGTTCCAAGCCGGGTGAGCCGTGGTGGGAATCCCCCTGGGGCAAGGGGCGGCCCGGCTGGCACATCGAGTGCTCAGCCATGAGCATGCGCTTTCTGGGCCCTTCGTTTGATATCCATGGCGGCGGCAAGG
>DKFG01000245.1:0-1101 GCA_002452325.1 Geobacter sp. UBA6802 | reverse complement strand
GTCGCTGGGCAACTTCTTTACCATCAGGACCGTGCTGGAGCTGTTCGACGCTGAGGTGCTGCGGTTTTTTATCCTGCAGGCCCATTACCGTTCGCCGCTTGATTATTCAGACCAGAATCTGCGGGAGGCCCAGGCCGGGCTGACCCGTATCTACGAGGCCTTGGCAGCCCTGGATGTTGCCTTGGCAGAGCAGGCCGGTGATCAGCTGACCGTACCGTCGGCAGCGGAGCTGGCTGAAAAAGCTGCCGGCCTGGAGCCCCGTTTCAGAGAGGCGATGGACGATGATTTCAATACGGCCCAAGCCCTGGGGATCCTGTTTGATACGGTGCGGACCCTGAACCGTTTTCTGGCCGAAGGGGGCGCTCGGGATGCAGGATCGCGTCCTGCCCTTAAACAGCTGCGTCAGTCAGTTGACCGAATCGGAGGTGTGCTGGGGTTGTTTCAGACCAGGGCCGCTGACTGGCTGGCGGCGAGAGAGGCAGAAAAAAGTCAGCAGCTTACCATTGGTGAGCAGGAGATTCAGGCCCTGATTACTGAGCGGGCAGAGGCCCGCAAGGCAAAGAACTTTGCTCGCAGCGATGAGATTCGAGACTACCTGCTGGCCAACAATATCCAGTTGGTGGACGCTCCCCAAGGTACCACGTGGAAGGTTAAATAAACAGAGGGGTAAGGGGCAAGACCATGTACGTCACTTGCTTCTGCCTGTTTCCGTAGTATGCTAACTGCCGGAGCCTGCCGACATGGATAGAACCGCCAGATCAGAATGGGAGTGCTGCTGGGACCGTGACAGTATTGTCATGGGCGAGTGTCCCAACATTAACCCCGGAGATGAAGACCTCCTGACCTCCCGCAGTCGCCGGGTGCTTGAGAAGTGTGTTGACTGTGAAAACTTCAAGCGTGACCTGACTCGCTTCCGTGAAAGTGGTCATCCTCTGTCCGTTGTATTTACCGTGCTCCATAACGACTATCGTCGTCAGAAGGGTCAGATACAGGCCCTGGCAGGCTTTCTTGATACCAAATCTCTTGAGATGCGCTTTATGCATGAACTGGGATCGGTGCTGCAAAGTTCGGTTGACCTTGATGAGGTGCTGTCGGTTGCCT
>DKFG01000129.1:3011-5176 GCA_002452325.1 Geobacter sp. UBA6802 | reverse complement strand
TCCTTTGAGCCGGAGACCTCGGTTGCCCTGGGTTTCGGCTTCCGTTGTGGCTTTTTGGGGCTGCTGCATATGGAGATTATCCAGGAGCGGCTGGAGCGTGAGTTCGGCCTTGAGCTGATTACCACCGCCCCGACGGTTGTCTATCGGGTGCACCGAATGAGTGGCGAGGTCTACTCGATTCAGAGCGCCAACCAGATGCCTGAGCTGCAAAGTACTGAGTATCTGGAAGAGCCCTTTATTCTGGCGCACATCCATGTGCCCAATGATTATGTGGGCGGAGTGCTGGCTCTTTGCGAGGATAAGCGTGGCGTCCAGCGCGAGATCAAGTATCTGACCCCCACACGGGTGATGATCATTTATGAATTGCCGTTAAACGAGATCGTGCTGGATTTTTATGATCGTCTGAAATCAATCACCAAAGGGTATGCTTCCCTTGATTATGAGCACCTTGAGTATCGCCGTAGCGATCTGGTTCGGATGAATGTCATGATCAACGGCGAGATTGTCGATGCACTGTCCTTGATCCTGCATCGTGACAAAGCGTACTTCCGTGGCCGGGACCTGGTTTCCAAGATGAAGGAACTGATTTCACGGCAGATGTTTGAGGTGGCGATTCAGGCCGCCATCGGCAGCAAGATCATCGCCCGTGAGACGGTCAAGGCCATACGCAAGGATGTGCTGGCAAAATGTTATGGCGGTGACATCACCCGTAAGCGTAAGTTGTTGGAGAAACAGAAGGAAGGCAAAAAACGGATGAAAAATGTTGGCAACGTGGAGCTGCCCCAGGAGGCATTCCTGGCAATCCTCAAGGTTGACGACAAATAGGGAAGGAAACCATGGCAGAGCAGACTGAAAAACAGCCAAACATGTCAGGCGGTCAGGAAACACCGGCTGCCCAGGCGGGCCAGCCGCCTCAGAAGAAGAGTCTTTTTCGTGAGTATACCGAATCGATCATTATTGCCGTTGTTCTGGCACTGTTCATTCGGGCCTTTATTGTGCAGGCCTTCAAGATCCCCTCCGGTTCCATGGAGGATACGCTGCTGATCGGCGATCACCTGCTGGTCAGTAAATTCATCTACGGCACGAAACTACCCTTTTCCGATACGCAGGTTATCAAGCTGCGGGATCCCCAACGGGGTGATGTGGTGGTGTTTGAATACCCTGAGGACCCCCGCAAGGACTTTATCAAACGGATCGTCGGCATACCGGGTGATGTGGTTGAGGGGAAGGACAAAAAAGTCTATGTGAACGGCAAACTGTATGAGACGCCGCAGGCGGTACATAAAGAGACGGATATTATTCCGAAGGAGCAGAATCCGCGGGATACCTTTGGCCCGGTTGTGGTGCCGGAGAACAGTTACTTTGTGATGGGTGACAACCGCGACCGTTCATATGACAGCCGGTTCTGGAAGTTTGTCCGCCGGGATCAGCTGAAAGGGCTTGCTTTTATCAAGTATTGGTCTATTGACGGCCCTTGGTACAAGTTTGACATCCGCTGGCGCAGTATCGGACGACTGATCAAATAACAAATTAACTGGAGGATAGAAGCGATGGATACACTGGGAAACTGGAAACGTTCTGACTACTGTGGACAGCTGTCTGCCAAGGATATTGGCCGTGAAGTGGTGTTGATGGGGTGGGCCCTGCGCCGCCGTGATCACGGCGGTCTGATCTTCATCGACCTGCGGGATCGGGAGGGGATCGCACAGGTGGTGTTTGACCCTGAGGTCAACTCGGCGGCCCATCAGGTGGCAGAAGGGGTACGCAGCGAGTTCGTGCTTGCCATTAAAGGCACGGTGATTCCCCGTCCCGAAGGTACCGTTAATCCCAACATGAAGACCGGTGAGGTGGAGATTCAGGTTGCTGAGTGCAAGCTGCTCAACCGTTCCAAACCGTTGCCGTTTATGCTGGATGAGCATAGTGACGTGAACGAGAATATCCGCCTGAAATACCGCTATCTGGATATGCGTCGTCCGCAGCTGGCCCAGAACCTGATTCTGCGCCACCAGGTGGCCCAGACCACCCGGCAGTATCTGACGGAGAACGGTTTTCTGGAGCTGGAGACCCCTTTTCTGACCAAATCAACCCCGGAGGGCGCCCGTGACTTCCTGGTGCCGTCCCGTATCAATCAGGGACAGTTCTACGCCCTGCCGCAGTCGCCCCAG
>DKFG01000129.1:0-2941 GCA_002452325.1 Geobacter sp. UBA6802 | reverse complement strand
GATTGCGAGATGTCCTTTATTGACCGTGAGGATATCATCACGGTGATGGAAGGGCTGATGGCACGCATCTTCAGTGAGGCCAAAGGTGTGCAGGTACAGCTGCCGATCCAGCGGATGACCTACCAGGAGGCAATCCGGCGCTTCGGGGTTGACAATCCGGATCTGCGCTTTGGTCTGGAACTGGTTGAGTTGACCGATATTGTCAAAGGTTCCGGGTTCAAGGTCTTTGCCGAGGTGGCAGGCAATGGCGGCATCATCAAGGGGATCNNTTCTCCCGTAAGGAGATTGATGATCTGACAAACTTCGTTTCTATTTACGGCGCAAAGGGGCTGGCATACGTCAAGGTCACCGCTGAAGGGTGGCAGTCGCCGATTACCAAGTTCTTTAACGAGTCTGAAATTGCGGCCATGAATGACGCCTTTGGCGCCGAGGAAGGTGACCTGCTGCTGTTTGTGGCTGACAAGCCCAAGGTGGTGAATGACTCACTGGGCAAGCTGCGTAACCAGTTGGCCTCTATTCTCAAGTTGGCCGACCCCAACGTCTTCCGTTTTGTCTGGATTACCGACTTCCCGCTCTTTGAGTGGGATGAGGATGACAAACGCTGGTGTGCCGTACACCACCCCTTTACGGCGCCGATGGATGAGGATGTTGACTATGTGGAGTCTGATCCGGGCCGCTGCCGTGCCAAGGCCTACGACCTGGTGCTGANNACGAGATCGGCGGCGGCTCGATCCGTATCCATCAGGAACAGGTACAGTCATTGATGTTCAAGATGCTGGGCCACTCGGAAGAAGACAAGCGGGCCAAGTTCGGGTTCCTGCTGGATGCCCTGGAGTATGGCACCCCGCCCCATGGCGGTATTGCCTTTGGTATGGACCGCCTGATCATGCTGTTGACCGGTTCTGNNATCGCCTTCCCCAAGACCCAGAAGGGAACCTGTCTGATGTCGGAGGCACCGTCACCAGTGGATGCCAAGCAACTGCGCGAACTGGGTGTCCGTCTGGCAACACCTGCTGCACCTCCATCTGCGTAGCCGGTACATGCTGCTACGTCTTGCTCTGCTTCTGCTGGTGCTGCTGCTTGTATTGTCAGGCTGCGGCAGCCACGATCCGCTCTGGCGGATGAAGGCGCAGCTGATGTTGCTGCAGCTGCAGCAGGAACAGGCAGAGCAGCTGTTTCCTGATGACTACGACAGCGTCTGCAGTACCTTCCAGCATGGTGAGCGGATTATTATTGAAGACGGTGATGAAAAGCAGGCTGACCGACAGTTTCTGCTGACCTACCAGAAGGGGCAGTTGCTGCAGCGTGATTTGGAGCAGTATCGTATCCGGCTTAAAGAAGAGGCCCTGCAGAAGGTAATTGAAGAACGGGCTCAACGGGAGGAAGAGGAGCGTGCCCGACTTGAGTCTGAGCAGCGCCAGTTGCTTGAGCAGGCAGAAAAGACCAAACGACTGCAAAACTCGAAAAATGCCGGTCAGGGGACAAGTCCCGCAACAGTTGCCCCTTCCGCTTTCTACACGGTCCGACGCGGTGAGACCCTGCCGCAGATCGCAGCCCGACCTGAGCTGTACAACGATGCGGCGCTCTGGCCGCTTATTTATCGTGCCAATCGTGATCAGATTCGCGATCCGTACCAGCTCTGGCCGGGGCAGGTGCTAAAAATTCCCCGCATGTTCAGTCGTGATGAAGCGCTTGATGCGCGCAGATTGGCACATCGACGCGGTTTGTAGCGGTTTGGCAACGAAGGCATATTTAGTGCTGCTGAAAACGCTGCTGCAAGCCGGAGCAAAAGCTGGTAAGTATGAAACAATTGTAACGATTTCCCCTTGACAGCTGCAGGCCTTTTGCATACTGTATACACGATTTTCTGTCTTGGCTGTTTGTACTGATTGTAACTCTAGGCAATCAGTATAATTTATTCATATAGACTACCAAAAACAAGGAGAGAACATGGCAACTGAAACAAAGATTATCTGGTCCAAGATTGATGAAGCACCCGCACTGGCAACCTACTCACTGCTTCCGATAGTAAACGGCTTTACCAAGGCAGCTGGTGTGGTGGTTGAGACCCGCGACATCTCGGTAGCCGGCAGGATCATCGCCAACTTCCCTGATTATCTGACCCCTGAGCAGCAGATGCCGGATTATCTGGCTGAGCTGGGTGAGCTGACCCAGAAGCCTGAGGCCAATATCATCAAACTTCCCAACGTCAGCGCCTCGATCCCCCAGCTGAAGGCTGCCATCAAGGAGCTGCAGGAGCAGGGCTACAAATTGCCGGACTACCCGGAAGAGCCGAAGACCGACGCTGAAAAAGAGCTAAACGCCCGTTACGCTAAGTGCCTGGGAAGCGCTGTAAACCCGGTGTTGCGTGAAGGTAACTCTGACCGTCGTTCGGCAAAGGCTGTGAAAGAGTACGCCAAAAAGCATCCCCACAAGATGGGCGCTTGGTCTGCAGACTCCAAAACCCATGTATCCTGGATGGAATCATCTGATTTTTACGCCAATGAAAAAGCAATAACCATGGAGAAAGCCGGTAACGTCAAGATTGAGTTTGTTGACAAGGCTGGCAAGGTTACTGTTCTGAAAGAGAAGCTGGCCCTGCAGGCAGGCGAAATCTTTGATGGTACCTTCTTAAGTGCCAAGGCCCTGCAGAAGTTTATCCAAGAGCAGATTGATGATGCAAAGGCAAAAGGGGTGCTGTTCTCGGTTCACCTCAAGGCCACTATGATGAAGATCTCCGACCCGATCATTTTCGGTCACTTTGTCTCCGTGTTCTACAAGGACGTCTTTGATAAGCATGCCGATACCTTTAAGGAGTTGGGTGTCAATCCTGATCTGGGTATGGGCGACCTGTACCTGAAGATTGCCAAACTGCCGGAGGCCAAAAAGGCCGAGATTGAGGCAGACATCCAAGAGGTCTACAAGAAGCAGCCGCCGCTGG
>DKFG01000088.1:2045-7523 GCA_002452325.1 Geobacter sp. UBA6802 | reverse complement strand
TCCCTCCACCACTCTTGATAAGCAGGTTGTGATGGCTAAAATACGTGAATGGCTGGTGAGAGTCAATGTAAATTGAGTGAGTTACCGTCTGACTGGATAGCTCTGGAAAATGCCGTTGCCATCTGATATAACTAGCAAGATTTCTGGACCAGACAAACTGCCATGACACAATGGAACCGGGAGGATTCTATGCAACGGTTGGTGCTGCTGTTGGGTTTGCTGTTACTGCCTCTTTTGGGGGGCTGTGCCCATAACTATTATAATCTGCCGCAGGATGCGGTGGCGGAAAAGGTGAAGGTGCTGGGGATGGTGCCGATCATTGTTGACACCGATTCCGATATCCGTCACCCGCAACGGGAAGAGCTGATTACGCTGCTGGTGAATGTCAACCGCTCCTTTGAGCGGGATCTGTTACGCCTGGTGAAAAATACCAATAGTTTTTATACCGTTACCCTGCTGGATGCCGATCCCAAGGCGGTCTTTTCTAATACTCTGTTCCGGCGTGAACGTCGTGATGATGCGGCGATCCAGTACAACAAGTATTTCTGGAAGGAAGATGCCCTGGCTGACTTCATGCGCAAAAACAGCCTGGATGCCGTGATGTTTGTGGTGGTCAGCGGCATCACCCGGCCGGACAAGATCACCTCCTCAAATCTGCTGGATTCACTGACCACGGATTATAACTTTCTGGTTATGACGGCCCAGATTGTGGATGCAAAAGGCACCATCCTCTGGGAGTACCCCAACTTCAGGCAGCGCAACCTTTCCTACAGCCCGCTGATGAACCTGCAATACCCTGACTTTGACGAAGCCAAGGCCAATATGAGCCCCCGGGTACAGGTCAAGTTCAAGACGTTGGAAGGAATCCGGCGCAGTCTTGAAAAGCGGCGTCAGGATCTGTTGCGCCGTGAAACCAATGAAGTTGAGCTCTACATGGGGCAGTTTGAGGAGATGACCTCCATGCTGGAGATTGACAAGGACCGCAAACCTGTTCCTGCGGCAGAGCCGACACCAAAACAGGAACAGCGGGAGGGGAAAAAGTGAAGATAGATATCAGCTTTGAAGGTGGTCAGAAGGTGGCCGCCAGCTTTCCTGATGGGTTGCAGATGCTGACAGACCAGCCCGGTGCCGATGGCGCACCCGGCGAGGCGCCAACCCCGTTTGCGTATTTTCTGGGCTCTATCGGCACCTGCGCCGGCATTTATGTATTGGAGTTCTGCAAGGCACGCCAGATTCCGACCGACCGGGTGTCGCTGACCCAGCATATCGAGTTTGAGCTTGATCAACAGGGCAAGCGCAGGGTGAGCAAGGTGGGCTTGACCATCAATCTCCCACCCGAATTTCCGGAACGCTACCAGAAGGCGATTGTCAAGGCGGCTGAACTTTGCTCAGTTAAAAAGGCAATCATGCATCCACCCGAATTTGTTGTTGATTATCAGGTAGTATAAAGGACGCCGTGGACGAAGCGCGCAAAGAAAAACTTACCAAAGAGCTGCAGGGAATCGCTATCGGCGCTGTCGGGCTGTTCATCCTGCTGGCCTTCATAACCTTCAGCTCTGCCGACCAGTCGCTGAACAGCTGGTCAACCGAGGGGGGGATCCGTAACCTGGGCGGCCGCCTGGGGGCCCAGGTAGCTGACCTGTTCTTCATGCTGTTTGGACTGGCATCCTACCTGCTGCCGGGGGCGTTGCTGTTTATCGCTTACAACCTGCTGCGCTTCAAGGAACCACGGCTGCGCTTTTACAAGGTCGCGGCCTTTTGTGGTCTGCTCTTTTCTCTGGCCTCGTTGTTTGCCTTCAGTTTTGAGTCAACAAGTTTCCTGGGACAACAAGTCCCCACCGGTGGTCTGATCGGACGGGGGGCCGTGCTGATGCTGCGCGGCAGCATGAATGCATTCGGCGCCCTGCTGGTGCTGTTGCCGCTGCTGGCCGCCTCCATCATGATTCTGTCCGGCTTCTCCTTTGTGCTGTTTGCCTCCTGGTGGATTGAAAATCTGCGTACCAAGTGGGCAGCCCGTAAAGAGCGGAACGCCCATGCCCGGGACGGGCGCGAGCGGGAAAAGGCCTTGGCGGAAGGAAAACCGGCCCCTGCAAGCGGTCCCGTGATCAAGACTGCCGCTGCTGCGCCTGCGGTTGCCCGCCCTAATTTCTTCAAAAAGGAAAAGAAGAAGGAAGCGGCCAAGGATAAGCCGGTCCAGGAGTCGTTTGATTTTATCAAGCAGGAAGGTGATTTTATCACGCCGCCGCTCTCGCTGCTCGATCCGCCGCCCGCCACAGAACGCCGGGTTGATCGCGAAGCGCTGGAGATGAACGCCCGTCTGCTGGAAAAGAAGCTGCTGGATTTCGGGATTGATGGTGAGGTGAAGGAGATCTGTCCCGGGCCGGTGATTACCATGTACGAGTTCGCCCCGGCACCCGGCATCAAGATCAGCCGGATCGCCGGGTTGTCCGATGACCTGACCATGGCGCTGCAGGCGCTTTCGATCCGCATTGTCGCGCCGATCCCCGGCAAGGGAGTGGTGGGGATCGAGGTGCCGAACCGGGATCGTGAAACGGTCTATCTGCGTGAGATCTTTACCTGTGATGATTTTCTGCAGAGCCGGATGAAGCTGCCGCTGGCCCTGGGCAAGGACATCGCCGGACTGCCATCCATGACCGATCTGGCCAAGGCCCCGCACCTGCTGGTGGCCGGTTCCACCGGTTCCGGCAAGTCGGTTTCGGTCAACACGATGATCCTGTCGCTGCTCTACACCGCCACCCCGCGGGATGTTCGTTTCATCATGGTTGATCCGAAGATGCTGGAGTTCTCCATGTACGAGGGGATTCCGCATCTGCTGCTGCCGGTGGTGACCGAACCGAAAAAGGCCTCGCTGGCCTTGAAGTGGGCGGTGAATGAGATGGAACGCCGCTACCGGCTGCTGGCAGACAAGGGGGTTCGTAATATTGAATCCTACAATCGAAAGCTGGCAACCGAGGAAGAAGAGCTGGTCGCACATGATCTGGATGATGAGGAGATCATTGAAGAGCTTGAAGAGGTGATTGAGGGGGAAGACCCGGCAGTGCTGGATGAACCGCTGCCGTTTGTGATTGATGATGAGGTGGATGAACTGGAACACAGCCACCTGCCCTATATCGTGGTGATTGTGGATGAGCTGGCCGACCTGATGATGGTGGCCGGACGTGAGGTTGAAGAGCATATCGCCCGCCTGGCCCAGAAAGCCCGGGCTGCTGGTATTCATTTAATCCTGGCCACCCAGCGACCGTCAGTGGATGTCATCACCGGCCTGATCAAGGCCAACCTGCCGTCACGGATTTCCTTCCAGGTCTCATCCAAGGTGGACTCTCGCACTATCCTGGACACCAACGGCGCCGAGGCTCTGCTGGGGATGGGTGATATGCTCTATCTGCCCCCCGGCACATCCCGGATGAAGCGGATCCACGGTGCCTTTGTCTCTGATGCCGAAGTGCAGCGGGTGGTTGATTTCCTCAAGAAACAGGGTAAGCCGGTCTACGAGAAGTCGATCCTGGAGATGAAGGACAGTGATGACAAAGGCGGTTCCATTGATGAAGAGGAACAGGATGAGCGCTGGGAGGATGCTCTGCGACTGGTGGCCGAGACCAAGCAGGCAAGCATCTCTATGGTACAGCGCCGTCTGCGGATCGGCTATAACCGGGCTGCCCGGATCATCGAGACTATGGAGCGGGAAGGGATGATCGCCCCCAGCGACGGTACCAGCAAGCCCCGTGAGATTTACATGGATATTGTCAACGCCTACCTCAATTCACAACTGACTAAATAGGAGACATCGCCCATGAGTTTTACAGCTGCCGCCATACAGTTTACCGTCAGCCAGGGTGACCTTGACGCCAACCTGGACTATGTTCGGGGAGCCGTTGCACGGGTCGCCGAACAGGGTGCCCGGTTGGCCGTGCTGCCGGAGATGTGGTCCACCGGTTTTGCCTACAAGACGCTGAATGAACTGGCAGAGAGGACTGCTTCGGTAACTGACGAGCTGTGTGAACTGTCGGCTCGTCACAAGCTGGTACTCATCGGCAGCCAGCCGGAACCGGCTGGAGACGGGCGTGTCTTCAACACGGTTCATGTGATTGATAATGGTCAGGTGGTGGCCCGCTACCGCAAGCTGCATCTGTTCTCGCTGCTGGGGGAAGACAAGGCGTTCAAGGGCGGTGACAGCTGGTGTCTGGCCGAGACCTCGCTGGGCAAGATAGGTATAATCATCTGCTATGACCTGCGTTTTCCCGAGCTTTCCCGACGACTGGCGCTGGAAGGGGCACGGGTGATCTGCGTACCGGCACAGTGGCCCAAGCCGAGACAGGAACACTGGCGCACCCTGCTGCGTGCACGGGCCATTGAGAATCAGCTCTATGTGGTTTCCTGCAATGCCTGCGGCATTATCGGTAAGCTGGATTTTTTCGGTATGAGCATGGTGATTGATCCCAAAGGTGAGGTGCTGGCCGATGCCGGTGAACAGCCGGGGGAGATCACGGCTCCGTTGGACTGGCAGGCCATGGATGACTGGCGGGAACAGATCCCCTGTTTTGATGACCGACGCCCGTCATGCTACTGAGCGGTCCTGTTTTGCTTGACGCCCGACAGCAGGCGGTTTAGTTTAACCCTATATTTTTACACGGAGGTTCTGTCCTGTGGACATGGCAATGTTTTTCAGCAGTACCGGTCTGGTGGTCAAGAGTGTCCTGATCCTGTTGATTCTGTTCTCAGTGTTTTCCTGGGCCATCATCATGTACAAGTTCTTCCAGATTCACAAGGCGTTCAGCGAATCGGGCCGCTTTATGGATTTTTTCTGGAAGACCAAACGGTTTGACACTATCTCGGCCCAGGCTGACCGCTTTGCCAGTTCGCCGCTGGTGGCCCTCTTTAACGAAGGCTACACCGAACTGAAACAGCTGATGGAGGCTGAGGGGGCCAAGGCTGAGCATAGCGGTGTCAGTACCGATCTGGGTGGGGTTGCCAACGTCTCCCGGGCATTGCGGCGCGCAACCAACCTGGAGGTAAACCGTCTGGAAAAGTACACCACCTTTCTGGCTACAACCGGCTCCACCTCGCCCTTTATCGGCCTTTTTGGCACGGTCTGGGGGATTATGGTGGCCTTTGAAGGGATCGGCAGGACTGGTTCAGCCTCGCTGGCGGTGGTTGCCCCCGGTATTGCCGAGGCACTGATTGCCACAGCGGTGGGTCTGGTGGCTGCTATCCCGGCTGTCATGGCTTACAACCACTTTCAGCACAAGATCCGGGTGCTGATAAAAGAGATGGACAGCTTCTCAACCGAGTTTCTGAACATCGTCCAGCGCAATATCGCCGGTAAGTAGGAGGACGTTATGGCCATGGGCGGTAATGATGACGACCGGGGAATGATGGCGCAGATTAACGTCACCCCTTTGGTGGACGTAATGCTGGTGCTGCTGGTGATCTTTATGGTCACCGCACCGATGATGCAAC
>DKFG01000088.1:0-2030 GCA_002452325.1 Geobacter sp. UBA6802 | reverse complement strand
CAGGAAGATACGGTGATCGTGACCGTTGACCGTAACGGGCGAACCTTTATCAATAAGGATGAGGTGCCGGGTGGTGATCTGCGGTCAAGGCTGGCCGAGCTGTTTGCCAGCCGTACCAAGAAAGAGGTCTTTCTGAAGGCAGATGCAGGGGTGCCTTACGGTGAGGTGGTGCGGGCCATGGCCGAGATCAAGGGGGCAGGTATAGAACGACTGGGGATGGTCACGGAACCGGCCCAGAAGTAACGGTCATCATGTATCAGGTCATGCTGCATAAGGATGCCGGATTCGGACTGAGCGCCCTGCTGTCGGTCGTCCTGCACGGGGCCGTCTTTGCCGCTACCCTCTGGTGGGGCAATCTGGTGCCGCAACTGGGGCCGGTACAAACCACCTACTATGTGGATGTTGTCACCCTGCCGGTGGCTGATCCCCGTTCAGGCAGCCCGTTTGCCGACAGCGGTGACCAAGAGCAGCCTGTCGCTGCAGCACCGCCATCGCCGAAAGCCATGGTCGCTCCGTCAACAGCCCCTACCAAGACCGCCACCGATAAGAATACGAACCCGCCTGCTGCCTCGACAGCCTTTCAGGAGCGTATGGCTTCTCTGGAGGGCAAGGTTGATGCGCAGCGCCAGGCTGCAGCCTTTGAGGAGCTGCGTCAGCGGGTGGCAGCACGGGGCAAGGTCGGTATGCCCCGTGGTACCGGCAGTGAATCAGGCAGTGACTACACAGCCTATCTGCACTCACGCCTCAAGGATGCGTTTCGTGAGACCATCAGTTACCAGTCCAAAAATCCGTTTGTGATGGTGCGGCTGACCATAGATGCAGATGGCAGGATTATCAGGACCCGTATCGAGAAGAGCAGCGGTGATCGCGTATTTGAGCTGTCAGTGACCCGTGCGATCACCCTTGCCGAACAGAGTATCGTGCCGCCCCCTAGTCGTTCTGTCTATGAGGGGGCTTTTGTGTTCAAACCACAGGGAGTAAGTCAGTAATGACCGCTTTGCGTCTGCTGCTGCTGGCCTGTCTGCTGCTTTTTGCCGTTCAGCACGACAGTACTGCCAGCAGCACCTATATCGAGGTGACCGCTGCAGGTAACCGTCAACTCAGGCTGGCGGTGGTCCCACCGCAGCCTATGGGCAGTGCGATCCGTCCTACCTTGGCCAATGAGGCGGCCGAGGTCCACAGTTTTGATCTGACCATGTCCGGCCTGGTGGCGGCTGAGGTTAAGGATGCAGCTCTGTTGCTGAATGGCCTTGCCCTGACGCCGATTGACTTTGTTCCCTGGCTTTCAGTCGGCTATGATCTGCTGATCCGTGGGGAGTATGAACTGCGTGGCGAAGAGTTGACCCTTGAATTCCGCCTGTACGACGTTCCTGCCAAAAAGATGCTGACGTCAAAACGATTTCTGGGTGTTGAAAAGGATCTGCGACGTTTTGCCCACAGCTTCAGTGACGAAGTTTTACGGGCGCTTACCGGCGAGAAGGGACCGTTTACCTCCAAGATTCTCTATGTCTCTAACAAGACCGGTTCAAAAGAACTGTTTTTGATGGATTGGGACGGTCATAACCCGCAGCAGCTTACCCAAAGCCGTTCGATTACCATCTCGCCTGATATCTCGCCGGATGCACGGGAGATCATCTTTACCTCCTACAAGCGGGGTAACCCTGATCTCTACAAGCGTGGCCTTACCGGAGCGGTTGAAGTGCCGGTTTCAAACCGGAGGGGGTTGAACATCACCGGTGCCTGGTCGCCGGATGGCAGCAAGATCGCCCTGGCCCTTTCAAAAGATGGCAATACTGAGATCTATACGGTTGCCCGCGACGGTTCGGCTCCCAATCGCCTGACCGTGACCAATGCAGCCAATGTCTCGCCGACCTGGTCGCCGGACGGCAGTAGGATCGCCTTTGTCTCCGACCGTTTGGGTAAGCCCCAGCTCTTTACCATGGACGCAAAGGGGGGCTCTGTGCAACGCTTTGGTACCGGTGGGGCGTACACCGTCAACCCGGCCTGGTCCCCTAAGGGAGACAAGTTGG
>DKFG01000315.1 GCA_002452325.1 Geobacter sp. UBA6802 | reverse complement strand
GCAACCTGCATACGGTGCTGGACTGCCCCGGCGGCACCTTCCAGGGGGCCGGGGTCAAGACCGTGGTGCTGTTTTTCGAGAAGGGGGCACCCACCCGCAAGGTGTGGTACTACTCCCTTGATCCCGGTCGCAACCTGGGTAAGACCAACCCGCTGAATGACGATGACCTGAAAGAGTTTATTGAACTACAGCAGACCAAGGCCGACTCTCCCAAAAGCTGGAGCGTGGATGTCAGCGGCATTGATACCGCTACCTATGATCTGTCGGTGAAGAACCCCAACGGTGGCGTGGTGATCACCCACCGCAGCCCGCAGGAGATCATGGACGAGATAGCGGCGCTGGATGCTGAGAGTGCGGAAGTGCTGGCGAATATCAGGACGTTGCTATGAAGGCAGGGTGGCAGACGAAGAAATTAGGTGAAGTTTGCGAAATTATTATGGGGCAAAGCCCTGCTGGCGAAACTTATAATTCCACTGGTGAAGGAATTCCATTAATCAATGGTCCAGTTGAGTTTAGCCCTCAGCCTTTCGGTTATACAGTCCGTTCTAAATTCACAACAAAACCCACAAAATATTGTAAGGCAGGCGACCTAATTCTTTGTGTCAGAGGGTCAACTACTGGTCGGATGAACATAGCCGGTTTTGATGCGTGTATTGGACGTGGTGTGGCAGCCATTCGAGCAAATCTATATCAGCCATGGGTTAATTACTTCGTACGTACAAAACGACAGGATATTTACGATACAGGAACAGGTGCTACTTTCCCGAATGTATCAGGAGTTATGCTGTCTGATCTGGATATTGCTTTCCCCCCCGTTCCCGAACAGCAACGCATCGTCGGCATCCTCGATGAAGCCTTTGACGGGATCGCTGCTGCCAAGGCTAATGCCGAAAAGAACCTACAGAATGCCCGTGCGCTGTTTGAGAGTCACCTGCAAGCGGTGTTTGCAGATGCTTGGGTAACTGGTGAATTGGTCACGCTCACAGACCTGGCTACTGACATTACAGATGGCGATCACATGCCTCCACCCAAGGCTTCTAGTGGAGTTCCTTTCATAACAATCGGGAATGTTGCCAAGGACACCCGCACAATCGACTTTTCGGACACATTTATGGTTTCGAGAGATTACTTCGACCGCTTGAAATACCATAAAAAGCCGATGAAAGGTGACGTGCTTTATACCGTAACTGGTTCGTTTGGTATTCCTGTTCTGGTTAGCGAGCATCGGGAGTTCTGCTTCCAGCGACACATTGGTCTGGTTCGCCCAAAATCAGATGTATGCAGCGAGTGGCTGTATTATCTGCTAATGTCACCACAGGTTTTTAAGCAGGCGAATGACGGAGCAACGGGTACTGCACAGAAAACTGTGTCCTTGAAGCTCCTTCGTGGCTTCCAAGTACCGAGAGTATCTTTGGCACGACAGCAGTTAGCCGTAACCAAGCTCAATGCTCTCACTGAAGAAACCCAGCGCCTCGAATCCATCTACCAGCAGAAACTTGCCGCACTGGACGTACTAAAGAAGTCGCTGCTGGATCAGGCGTTCAGCGGTAAGCTGACTTCAGGAGGTACGGTGGCTATATGAGTGTTTCTCGTGATATTGCCTTGGTAGATGAATTACGGGCTATGCCCGCAGAAACGCCGTGGGTCGAGTTTAAGGGGAACAACACCGATCCCGACATGATCGGCAAACGGTGCTCGGCGTTGTCCAATGCCGCCCGTATTGAGGGACACGATTTCGCCTACATGGTGTGGGGTATTGAGGATGGTAGCCATGCCGTAATTGGCACCGCCTTCAATCCCGATCTTCACAAAGCTCATGGTCAGGTCTTGCAGTTTTGGCTGGCAAACAGTCTGCAGCCGAGTATTGCCTTCAGTTTTCGAGTCGTGGAACACCCTCTCGGACGGGTGGTGCTTCTGGAGGTTCCGGCAGCCACAGGAACGCCAGTGTCGTTTAATAACATCGCTTACATTCGCATAGGTAGCGCCACCCCCAAGCTGGCCGACTACCCGGAACGCTATCAAAAGCTGATCGAGCGAATGCAGCCCTATCGCTGGGAGCAGGGGATCGCCCGCCAGTATGCAAGCGGCGACGATGTGCTGAGTCTGCTTGATTACAGCCACTATTTCCGGCTCACAAAGCAGCCGTTACCAGATAACCGGACTGGCATTTTTGATAAACTTGAGGCCGACCGGCTGATTATGCGTGATGTGGGCGGTCACTGGAATATTACGAATATGGGGGCGATCCTCTTTGCAAGCAGGTTGAGCGATTTCGATGCCAGCCTTGCCCGTAAAGGGATACGCTTTGTTGCTTACGACGGCAAAAATCGGGCAGCAACCGTGACTCACCGCCTTGATGGGCAGAAAGGGTATGCAGTTGGCTTTGAGGGGTTGGTGGGGTATTTGAACGACCTCTTGCCCAAGAACGAACATATCGGCACAGTGCTCCGGGAGGCGCATCCTCTCTTTCCCGAATTGGCAATCCGTGAATTGGTCGCCAATGCCCTGATTCATCAGGATATGACGATAACTGGTGCCGGTCCGCAGGTTGAGCTGTTCAGTGATCGGATTGAAATCAGTAACCCCGGCGCGCCATTGATGAAGCCGGAGCGTATGATTGACCTGCCGCCGCGTTCCCGCAACGAGTCATTGGCCTCACTGATGCGCCGGATGGGTATGTGCGAAGAGCAAGGCAGCGGGCTGGATAAAGTGATAGCGATTGTGGAAGTATTTCAGCTTCCACCGCCGCTTTTCAGGGTAGAGGAGAACTCAACGCAGGTGGTTTTATACGGCCATCGCAGTTTTGCTGAAATGACGCAGGATGAACGGATACGAGCCTGCTATTTCCATGCAGTGCTGAAGTTTCTCAGTGGTGATAAAATGAAAAATGCTTCTCTGTGCAGTCGCTTGGGTATCGATCCCAAAAATGCTGCCCAAACAACCGGGGTAATCAACAAGGCTCTGAGCGCTGGATTGATCCGTGTTGCCGACCCTGAGCATCCGCGAGCCGGTTATATACCGCACTGGGCTTAATTTCTTGATTGGGTTTTGATTGGTTAGGGGGAAAGCTGATAAGATCTTAACGAAAAACCTTTTGTTTAAGATAGTTACCTCTTTAAGGGTGTATAATCTTTCTTGATTGAGTTTTGATTGTGATCACAATTAATGCTGGTAGGATCAAACTGGCAGACCACGAGCAACTTTCGATCAAAAGTACTTTAATGCAAAACCGTGGCAACGAACTTAGGAATTAATAAATCAATTGAAATCAATCTGATAAGTGTTTTAACGCAAATCGTGGGGTACCCATGAACGAAGCCGAAACCCGAGCCGAACATATTGACCCCGCCCTGAAAGCCGCTGGCTGGGGTGTGGTTGAAGGTAGCCGCATCCGGCGGGAGTATCCGATTACCC
>DKFG01000275.1:12223-26117 GCA_002452325.1 Geobacter sp. UBA6802 | reverse complement strand
ACATGCCCAGCCTTGAAAACTGCAAACATATCTTTGCCCTGTTTGACCAGCGTGGCATTGACAAAAAAACTTTGGCACTGATCCCCTGCCTGATTGATAACCGGATCAAATATGAAGGGATGTTCAAAGATCAGAGAACCCTGCTGCGAGCCTTTGCCATCAATCGCGGTTACCGCTGCATGGACACCTACATCGCCAAAAGCCCCAAGGTTGAAAGCCTAAATACCAATCCTGACGGCAAGATATATCCCATACTCAACCATGCCCGTGAAACCGAGGTGCATAGCCAGTTTACTGAACTTGCATATGATGTACTGTCCGGCTATCACCAGACGGTCGAACCACGGGCCTACCTCTACTATCAATGGCTAAATGAACAGGAAGGACGCCGCAAAGAGGCGTATCTGGCGAGGCTGGAAGGAATTCTCCCCCACTGTGTGATCTGCGGCAACCTGCATGAAGGAACCACTAATAAGGGTTTTTATTTTGAGACATCCGACCGCACTTCTCGCGGTTTTCTACACAGCGACTGTTTTGTCGGCATGCTCTGCTCAATTCTCTATGATCTGCACCCCCGCTCAGATCTTTATCAACTCTCACTGCAGGTCATCCGTGAAAGCGCCAGCACTTCGGTTGCGCTGTTCAGGCCAATGCGGGATCATGCATCAGACACCCACCGTCTCCTGTTTCATCAGCTGGATCAGAATGGTGCCATTATGCTTGAACGAGAGATATCACTGGACGGTTTTTTTGAAGGTGTTTTTGATGGTATCCGGGACAGGCTGTTCCTGTTACTGAACGAGTCAATGACCGGTTATGATGGCAGATTGCGCTCCAGCTGGCTGGCCGTACACCCTGTTGATGAAGAACGTCCTGAACAAATACTGCAGGATCAACCCTACCGTAAACTCCAGGAACTCCACCGCCAAGTGGCAGAGATGATCACGGCCTGAAACGGGCGCGAAACCACCATGACCAATCTAATTACTGCAGCAGGCCTGCAGCGCCTGCAGGAAGAGTTTGATTATCTCTGGAGAGTTGAACGCCCCAAGGTAGTTCAGGGGGTGGCCGATGCTGCTGCTGAAGGTGATCGTTCTGAAAATGCTGAATATATCTATGGGAAAAAGCGACTGCGTGAGATTGATCGTAAACTCAAACAGCTTGGTTCTCGACTGAAGGTACTAAAGATAGCCCCAACGCCGCCAGTCAATCCACGCCATGCCTGCTTTGGTTGTGTGGTGTCCTATGAGGATAACGAAGGCAATCAGTATCGCTATCAGCTGGGTGGGCCTGACGAATTTGATGTTAAACAGGGAATTATCAGTATTGATTCGCCGGTAGGACAGGCACTGCTACATAAACAGGTCGATGACGAAGTAGTCATCCGTCGGCCTGGTGGTGAGCTGACGGTCTACATCACCAACATCAGTGTGCCAGGCTGCTGACCGGCACCAAATCAACCCCCTGTCTTTGCAGATAAGGTAATGTCTTGGCAAGCACCTCAATAGTCATCGGGTGGGGATGCCCGATGGCAACGGCATAACCATGTTTTTTTGCCCTGGCAACTGCTTGATCAAGCTGCCCTCTGATATACGCCTCCTGCTGTTCATTATCCAGAAACACATGTCGGCGCACATGGCGCATTCGCAGCTCTGCAGCAACCTTCAAGCCGGTCGTCTGCGGGGTAGTAATACTGTCGAGAAAAAACAGCCCCCGTCTCTGCAGCACCTCCAGCACCACCTGCATTTTATCTTTTTGTTCGGTAAAGCCTGATCCCATGTGGTTATTTGCACCTACAGCACCAGGAAGCTGCTGTAGATAGCCCAGCACCCTGCTACGGATCTCATCGTCACTTTGAGCAAGCAACAGCCCGTTTTCCTCAAGTCTTCTGCGCGGATATTCTTTTGATTGCATCGGCATGTGTACCAGAATCTCCAAACCGTGCTGAGACGCGTATTCAGCAACAGCACGGTCATGGCGCAGGCCCGGAATAATCGCAAAGGTGATCGGTATGCCGATGGACACCAACGCCTGGGCTTCTTGGAGCGAGCTACCCATATCATCGATCACAATGGCTAAAGCTGCCTTGCCTGTCACGCTACGGCGTGGTTTGGGGGGTGGAAGACGTTCAGGATCAAGGTCTCCGGTGTAATACGGTTCCTGTCGAACTGGCGGGATAATCTCTACCTGTTGCGGGGATATCGGAATCACAGCCGAAGAGAGTGGATGCTGTGGAGTACCCGGTAATAACGTTGGCCGGGTTGGTTGCACAACCGTCTCCAAAGACTTTTGCGGTGCAGCCAGCCTGCTTTTTGTATCAGAGGCCTGCTTGATCAAATAACCGGCAACCAGCACCAGGCAGACTGCCACAATAAAAGCGGCAAGGACAAAACCGCCCTTGCCGCTTTTTTTATATCTATTGGAACGGGGTTTAATGTTGCGTGTGACCACCTAGCGCTTCTCCGCCCCCATACGCTTCAGAATGTCCCAGCCCTTCAAGAGGTCCAATGCCCTGATCAGCTGATAGTCACTCTTCAGAGGATCAGCCGTCTTTACAGCAGCATCAGTGGTATCCTTGACAACATCCTTATCCTTAGGCTGTTCCTTTTTCTCTTCCGGCTTCTTGCCTTCATCCGTATTTTCAAAATGGTTTTCAAGGTCTTTCTCACGGATAAACATGGATTCCCGTTTGGGGCTCTGCTTGGGAAGTTCCAGCTGCTCTACGATGATGTCCGGCGTGATCCCCTTGGCCTGGATAGACCGACCGCTTGGCGTATAATAACGGGCAGTGGTTAGTCGTAGCCCTGAATCATCGGACAGCGGAATGATGGTCTGCACCGAGCCTTTACCAAAGCTCTGGGTTCCCATCACCACGGCCCGTTTGTGATCCTGCAACGCACCGGCAACGATTTCTGAGGCGCTGGCGCTGCCGCCGTTAATCAGCACCACAATCGGATAGTCAGGCTCCTTGGAGCGAGGAGTTGCCGTAAACTGCATACGGGCATCTTTGTCACGTCCTTCGGTATAGACAATCAGTTTGCCGTTTTCAATGAAGTGGTCAGAGACCCGCACGGCCTGATCAAGCAGCCCGCCGGGATCATTCCGCAGATCAAGCACCAGACCATCCAGCTGCTTTCCTTTGTTTTCCTCTTGCAATGTCTTGAGTGCCTTGGCCATATCCTCGTCAGTACGCTCTTGAAACTGGGCAATCCTGATATAGCCATAGCCATTTTCAAGCATGCGCGATTTCACGCTCTTAACCTGAATAATATCCCTGATCAGCGAGAACTCCTTCGGACGTTCAAAACCATCACGCATAATAGTGAGGATCACCTTGGAGCCTTTGGTGCCACGCATCCGCTTGACTGACTCGGTAATACTCAAATCTTTGGTAAAACGGTCATCGATTTTGAGAATCTGGTCACCAGCCTTGATTCCAGCCCGTTGTGCCGGTGTATCTTCAATGGGAGAGATCACGGTCAGAACACCGTCTTTCATGCTGATTTCGATTCCCAACCCACCAAAGGCACCCTTTGTCTCAACCTTCAACTCCTTGAATGTATCAGGGGTCATAAAGGAGCTGTGGGGATCAAGAGCGGTTAACATGCCGTTGATAGCACCATACATCAACTTTTTTGAATCAACCTCTTCAACATAGCTCTTCTTGACAATGGTCATGACATCAGTCAGGAGGCCGATGTATTCATACTCCTTGCTGCCACCTTTAGCATCACACCGTTTTTGGGTGCTGATGCCGATAAAAACAACCAGGGCAACTACAACGGCCACAAATCCAAAGGCAATTTTTTTGCTACTGCGGGACTTCAGCATGAACCGATTCCTCCATCATGGGTCACAACCTGCAACGACTGTCTATACAACGAAAACAAATAGAAAACGAGTGATTTTTCAGCGGACCCATCCAGCCGGATCAACCGGCTTGCCCTGATGCCGTATCTCAAAATACAAAGCTGGCCCTTTGGCTGAATCAACATCACCAACAACGGCCACTACCTCTCCTTTTGCAACCTCGGAGCCAGCCTTGCGCAGTATGCGCGAGCTGTAGGCATACAGACTGAAATAGCCGCCACCGTGATCAATTATCACCATGTTGCCATACCCTTTAAAATAGTCAGCAAACACCACGGTGCCTTCATAAATAGTGCGAATTTCGGTACCAAGAGCAGCAGAGATCACAATCCCTTTACTGTACGTATAGGAGTTAAACTCCGGATGCTTATGCTTACCAAAGGTCTCGATGATGACGCCTTTGACCGGCATACTCATACGCCCTTTCTGCGAGGCAAACCCACGGTCAGGAACCGGTGGCAACTCAGGCAGTGGCTTCTTTTTTGCACCGGGATCCCGTTTTTCAGCAGCCTTTCTCCGGCTGAGCTCCTCAAGTCGATTGATCATGGTTTGCAGCCGCGCAGCATTTGCCTGCAGTTCTTTCAACGACGTCTCATGACCTTGACGATCCTGACGAACCCTGCTCAGGTAACCGGTTTTCTTTAGACGGTCCTGCTCGATTTCCCTTTTTTTAGAGGCAATACTCCCCTTAAGACGCTCTTTGCGACTGGCCTCCTGCTCAAGCCTCTGCTTGAGTTTTCGTAATTCTTCAATTTTTTTATGATATTCTGAGAATATCTTCTTGTCCTGCTCAAGTACCGAGCGCATGTAACGTATATTTTCAGCCATTTGAGGAAAACTCCCCGCTGAAAAAAACATCCGCACAGCTCCCAGTTCCCCAGCCTTATACAAAGAGACCAATCGTCGCTCGATCAAGAGTTGTTTCTGCCGGGCATCTTCTGTTACCTGATCAATCTCATGACCAATACGGCTGATAGTTGCATCAACATTCTGCAGCTCATGGTCCAACTGCTTAAGTTCTAATTCTTTTTGAGAAAGCGAACGATTGATCTCCTGCAGCTCGTTTGAAACGGCCTGCTCAACCTTACGGGTCTTGGTAATCAGCTTTTGCTTTTCACTTATTTCTTTTTTTACACCACGCAGTTCATCCTGGGGGGAGGCAAAGGCGGGCAGCACGGCAATAATAAACAAAAACGGGAAAATCCCTATGCAGGTAATCCTGAAATTCACGTGCTGTCAGCCGGTAATTTCATTAATAAAACGACGCAGCGCCGTCAGGCTACCCAGAAATCCAAGCAAGGCCCCTGCGGCCAGAAGTGCGGCAATGTATTCGACCGGCAGAAACGAAAGACCGGCAGTTGCTGGATTAAAGGTCAGAAAATTACCGGCGTTATGCAAAAATAGCAGGTGCACCGACAGAAGCAGGAGCAGTGACAGCACCCCCCCAACCAGCCCCTGCATCAGCCCTTCAAGCAGAAAAGGCATCTTGATAAAGAGTCGGGTTGCGCCCACAAGCGACATTATTTCGAGTTCGTCCCTTCGAGCGTAGACCGTCAACCGTATTGTATTGGAGACAATAAAAACCACAGCCAACACCAGAAAACCGCCCACCAATCCCCCCACAATCCGCATGAAGGTCAGAAAGGTGTTAAAACGCCGCACCCATTCTTCACCGTACTGGACTTCCCCGATATTGGGCAGTTTTTTGAGACTGGTTACATACTGATCAATTGCTTCAGTACTACGGTTGGCTTTTTTGAGGCTTACTTCAAATGAAGTAGGCAATACCTCAGGCCGTATGCCATCCAGCAGGGTCTCCTGACCTTTCAATCGTCCCTTGAAACGCCGCATTGCCTCATCACGCCCAACCCAATTCACCCGTGAAGTGCCGGGAATGGCCTGGATACTGGTCTTCAGATCAGACTGCTCCTGAGGAGTCAACTCCTTGTCGTAGTAGATCGTGACCTGCACCTTCTCACTCCAGTTTTCAGCAGCATTTTCAAGATTAACAAACAACAACAGGAAAAGTGAGACAATCAGCAGCGCCAGTGTGATAGTGCCTACTGTCACGATATTCACAAAGACGTTCTGTCGCATGTTAGCAATGGCCCGTTCCAGAAAATACCTGAATCGTCCCTGGGCACTTGGCGATGACATGGCAGGGCGTTTGCCACTACTCTGTTTGCGCATCACACACCTCCCCCGCATCCAGCAGCTCGCCGTTCTGCAACCGTATCACCCGATAGTGTGCCTGTTCGATCAAACGTCGGTCGTGGGTAGCCACCACCACGGTGGTTCCTCTGATGTTTGCCTCTTTAAAGATATTCATAATCTGCTGCTTGTTTGCATCATCAAGATTACCGGTCGGTTCGTCTGCCAACAGGATTTTGGGCTCGTTTACCAGGGCACGGGCCAGGGCTATCCGTTGCTGCTCACCACCTGAAAGGCGTTGCGGGGTAAGGTGGATCTTGCTTTCCATACCCATCTGCCGCAGGATATGCATGACCCGCTTACCGATATCAGCCTTGCTGCCCCCTCCCTGCACCTCAAGTGTAATGGCAACATTTTCAAAGACCGTACGGTTTTGCAGCAGTTTGAAATCCTGAAATACGACACCGATTGTACGGCGTAGAAAAGGCAGTTGTGATGCCGTGAGCCGGGTGATGTTCTGGCCATCAATCAATACCTGACCACGAGTAGGCATTAACGCCCCATATACCAGACGCAACAGTGTGGTTTTCCCGGCTCCTGAAGGCCCGGTCAGAAAGACAAATTCTCCCCGTTGCACCCTGAAACTGATGTTCTGTAGCGCTGAAGCTTCACGCTGATAGGCAAGATACAAGTTATGGAACTGGATCATGGATATGGCCACCAATAGCGTTGTAAGAGTTGTTCAACATACGTACCACAAGGCATCCAACGCGAAAACCAAAAAGAAGACACGTACTGTAAGGTCAAGCACTTTTGAGTGCAACCATCCAGACACAAGCTGCAACAAACGCTGCCGGACCCCAGATCAGTGCTGGTCGAACACAGAACAGACCCAGGCCGGGAAAAGCCGTAAAGATGAATCGAATCGTGCAGGCTATCCAGGTTATGAACGCAAGGAGTGCGACCACTGACCAGAAGTTATTTGCCATGCCCCCCCCAACGCCTGCACAGACTGCCGAGTTTCAATCTCCAGACCATCAGCACCGCTTCCCTGACAATCTTTTTTGACATCTTGGATTGTCCGGCCCGACGGTCAATAAAAATGATCGGCACCTCACAGATACGGGCACCAAGCTCAGCAGCAGTAAAATGCATCTCGATCTGAAATGAATAGCCGTCGGAACGGATACGATCCAGATCAATCCGCTCAAGCAGGCTGCGACGGAAGCACTTGAAACCGCTTGTACAATCCCTGATAGTCAGGCCGGTTACCTTGCGGGTATACCAGTTGGCAAAATAACTGAGCATTAACCGCCGTAACGGCCAGTTGACCACACTGATACCATTCAGGTAACGAGAGCCAATCACCAGATCGTACTGTTTGATCTGCTCAAGAAACAACGGCAGTATCGCCGGATCGTGGGAAAAGTCGGCATCCATCTCAATCAGCAGTTCTGCGCCCTGCTCCATGGCTTTACGGAAACCGTCACGGTAGGCAGAGCCAAGCCCCAACTTTGCAGATCGGTGCAGCACCGTAATGCGCGGTTCTTCAGCCGCCAGGGTATCAGCAAGCTGCCCGGTTCCGTCCGGTGAGTTGTCATCAACAATCAAGAGATGTAAGGATGGATCCTGCTGAAGAATCTGTTCCGCAAGCTTCCGTAGGTTGTCACGTTCGTTATAGGTGGGTATGATAATGCACGCTTTAGGCATGGGAAGTGATAATCGATACCTCTGGCTCTAATCCGGGTTAAAAAAAAAAGAGGGTGCCTGATGAGCACCCTCGGATAAACAATGGCGGGGTTGACGGGGCTCGAANNCTCTAACCGACTGAGCTACAACCCCTTGCTATGTTTCTTCAGCACCATACTGATGGAATGCCCTGAAGAGTTTTTTCTTATACCTTAGAAGCGTTGCCTTCTCAACCTTTTTTTTAGCCACTGATAATTTTGTACAACACCGCTCGCCAGCACCAGTAACTAATAAAGGGCCAGACCGATGGTCTAGCCCTTTATTAGTTACTATCGAACCATTAAAATCAGCGATTTTTACCCATCTGGCTCTTCAGCAAGTCTCCCAGATTTGAAGTGGCTTCACCTTGTCCACCACCAAGGTATGATTCAAACTCTGCTTTCTCAGCAGCAGCAGCAAGTGCTTTGATGGAGAGCGAGATACGACGTTCACGCGCATCAACGTTCAGCACAACAGCTTCAAGTGAGTCACCAACCTGGGCAAAATCTTTTGCAGAGGCAACTTTTTCACGGGACAGTTCAGAGACGTGAATCAGACCTTCAATCCCCTCTTCGATCTCCATGAACACACCAAAATCAGTGGTTGATGCTACCTTACCAATAATACGGGTGCCAGGGGTGTATTTCTGGGCAACCAGTGACCAGGGATCAGGAGTAATCTGTTTGATACCAAGCGAGACCCGCTCATTCTGAGGATCAACCTTGAGCACAACAGCCTGTACAAGTTCACCTTTGCTATAGACATCACCAGGGTGCTTGACCCGCTTGGTCCAAGAAATATCGGAGACATGCACCAGACCATCTATTCCGTCCTCTATGCCGATGAACATGCCAAAGTCGGTCATGTTCTTGATTTGCCCCTCTAGCTTGGTACCAACGGAGTAGCGTTCGGCAATCGATTGCCAGGGGTTATCAGAGACCTGCTTGAGTCCCAGAGAAATTTTGCGGTTTTGCAGATCAATGCCCAAGACGACAACGTCCACCTGATCACCAACATTCAGCAGGTCGGAAGCCTTACGTACCCGCTTGGTCCAGGACATTTCAGAGACATGTACCAGTCCTTCTACACCAGACTCAAGCTCAATAAATGCACCATACTCCATCAGGCTGACTACCTTGCCTGAAACACGGGTTCCTTCAGGATAACGAGATGCAATATCCTGCCAGGGGTCCGGCAGTGTCTGCTTGATGCCGACCGAAACCTTCCCTTTTTCAGCATCAAACTTGAGAACCTTTACCGTTACCTCCTGGCCTGGCTTCAACACATCAGCTGGCTTGCCAACACGCCCCCAAGAAATATCTGTCACGTGAAGCAGACCATCAACCCCGCCAAGATCAACAAAAGCGCCATATTCGGTAAGGTTTTTGACAACCCCCGGCATGACCTGACCTTCAACAAGTTTATCCAGTGTTGCCTTGCGTGACTCAGCCCGCTCTTCTTCCAGCAGGGCACGGCGGGAAAGCACTATGTTGCCACGCTTTTGATTGAGACTGATCACTTTGAACTGTCCGGCAAGACCGATATAGGACTCGCCATTGCCGGAAGGACGGATATCAACCTGAGATGCGGGCAGAAAAGCATTGATGCCGCCAATGGCCACGGTGAAGCCGCCATTTGTTTTGCCGGTAATGGTCCCTTCAAGCACAGCACCTTCGCCACCTGCCTCGTTAATGGTTTCCCAGGCAGCCATCTGGTCAGCCCGCTTCTTGGAAAACTTATTGCCACCGTCGCGGCTGGAAACAACCTTTACCTTGTCACCAATGCTCACCGAGACATTGCCTTCCGCATCCCTGAATTCACTGATTGGTACAAAACCCTCAGACTTACGGCCAACATCAACTAAAACCGTATCCGGGTCTACACGCACCACGGTCCCTTCAAGTATTTTATCCCGCTCAGGCCGTTCCTGCTGTTCCTTGAGACTGGCGCTGAACAATTCTGCAAATTCGTTGCTCTGATGCTCAACGTCCATCTCATCAGTATCTACGTTGAGCCGTTTCACTTCTGTCATGAGAACCTTACCCCCTGGTTGATTTTCGCCGCCGTTATGCCGCCGGTCGGCACAAGACGCGAGTTGATTATTTTTACACACTTTACTTTTTTATACAACGCGAATTACTGTTCCTGTTCAAGACGCCCGATGACTTCATCAATAATCCATTTGGGAGTTGATGCACCGGCCGTTACCCCAACCGTCTCAACCCCGACAAACCAGGCGCTGTCAATCTCGGCTGCGGTTTCAATATGATGGGTACGCGGCTGAATCTCGGTACATATTTCAGCCAATCGTCGGGTGTTTGCACTATTGTAGCCGCCTATCACGATCACGCAATCAACCTGATTGGCCAACTCGGTCGCTTCTTGCTGACGAACCGCCGTTGCGTCACAAATGGTGTTAAATACCCGTACCTCACCACCACGACGCAGACATTCCGTTACCACGCTCTTCAAATTGTCAAATGACTGAGTCGTCTGGGCCACAACACCCATTTTGCCCATTTTGGGTAGCTTCGTCACCTGCTCTCCAGATGCAACAACATATACTTTGCCCAATGCGTAGGACACAATCCCCTGCACTTCAGGGTGATCCGCATCCCCTACCACCAGCACATCGTAACCAGTCTCAGAAAGGTACTTGACATGCTCCTGGGCCTTTTTGACAAAGGGGCAAGTGGCGTCAACCACTTCGAGTTTTTTGTGGTGTGCCTCCTCCATCTCACTGGCAAGTACACCATGCGAGCGAATGATCACTGTACCGTTATGCACACCCGACAAATCCTTGACGACACCAACACCCATTTCTTCAAGCTTGTGCACAACCTGAGGAGAATGAATGATCGGCCCCAGAGTGAAGGTTTCCTGATCTTTGCCGGCTGCCTCAAACGCCATCTGTGTTGCACGCTTTACCCCAAAACAGAACCCGGCCCGTTTTGCCAGAATGATTTTCATGGTGCCTGCTGAACCTCCTGCAGTTTCTGAACAACATACTGCTCCATGGCCGCCACAACCTGTTCTATGGATTTTCCGGTGGAATCGATCAGAATAGCGTCATCTGCCTGACGTAACGGAGCAATTTCACGCTCCATGTCCTGTTTGTCACGCTGCATCACATCTTTGATGGTCTCTTCCAGGGTAGCCTGCACCCCTTTTCCCTGAAGCTCCAAGAAGCGACGTCTACCCCGTTCTTCGGCAGAGGCAGAAAGAAAAAACTTCAGCTCCGCATCAGGAAACACGACAGTACCAATATCTCGCCCATCCAGCACTACACCGCCCTTGGCCCCCATCTTACGCTGCAAAGAAAGCATGGCATCACGGACCGGCTTCAATGCCGATATTTTCGAAGTAAGCATTGATATGTCCGGAGTACGGATCAGCGTGGTCACATCGTTACCATTTGCCAGCACCCTGGTTGTGCCGTTATCCAGCGTAAGTTCAACCTCAGCCTGAGAACTGAGGGACACTACCGCTTCGTGATTCTCAAGATCAAGACCGGACTCTCTGGCAAGCCAAGCCATAGCCCGATACATGGCACCAGTATCGATCTCCAGGTAGCCAAGACGACGCGACAATGCCTTGCTGATCGTACTCTTGCCAGCGCCGGATGGTCCATCAACCGCTATGACCAGACCCCGCTCCCGCGTCAACGGTCTGTCACCTGTGCCAGCAGATCGTAAAAACCAGGGAACGAGGTGGCTACACAGGAGATGTCGTCAACCGTTATTGCAGACCTGGCGGCAAGGGCAGCCACAGAAAGCGACATGGCGATTCGATGATCACCACAGGAACTGATCGTTCCCCCATGTAGCTTCTCAATTCCCTTTATAACCATACCATCCTCAGTTTCTTCTATCAGTCCGGCGCCAATAGTGCGAAGATTGGTTGCCATGGCAGCAATCCTATCCGTCTCCTTGACGCGTAACTCCCTGGCGTCTCTGATCACCGTAGTACCTTCAGCAACCGCAGCAGCCACACTGATCACCGGAAATTCATCAATGGCCCGTGGCACCAGATCACCACCAATCTCAATCCCCTTTAACCGTGATGAGCGCACAAGCAGGTCAGCAACCGGTTCACCGGAACATTCACGCTGGTTCAGCAGGCTGATATCGCCTCCCATGGCCTGCAGTATATCAAGCACACCGGTTCTGGTGGGATTGACACCGACATTGCGGATTAACAGCTCAGAGTTGGGCACAATCAAGGCAGCCACCACAAAAAAAGCTGCCGATGAAATGTCACCCGGAACAGCAATCTCTCCTCCCGTCAATTCCTGCCCACCATGGACCGTGACGGTCGTACCGATGGTGGAAATATCTGCACCAAAGTAACGAAACATCCGCTCTGAATGGTCACGGGACAGGGTAGGTTCAGTAACTGAGGTTTCCCCTTCCGCATACAGTCCAGCCAGCATCAGGGCTGATTTCACCTGGGCGCTTGCAATCGGTGAACTGTAGCTGATGCCGCTCAGTTGTGTACCGGTAATAGCCAGCGGCGCAAGGGTGCCGCCGCCACGACCGGCAATGCAGGCACCCATCTGTCGTAACGGCTCGCTGATACGCTTCATGGGGCGCTTGCGTAGATACTGATCACCGGTCAACACAGAAAAAAATGACTGGCCGGACAGTAACCCGGTCATCAATCTGATGGTGGTTCCGGAGTTTCCGCAATCTAGCAGATCACCCGGTTCCTTCAAGCCATGCAGTCCAACGCCCGTAACGGTAATGGTCTGACCGTCATCCTCAATCGGTACCCCCATGGCACGAAAGGCTTGCATAGTTGAAAAATTATCCTCACCCCGTAAAAAATTGCTGATCGTGGTGGTTCCCTTGGCGATAGAACCAAGCATAATCGAACGGTGAGAGATGGATTTGTCACCCGGCACGGTCAGGTCTCCCCGTACTGCTTGTGCCGGAACAATGGTCATGGACTGATTCTGGTTGTGCATGGCTACCTCGTTGCGATGCTGTCACGCAGACGCTTTGAAGTGGTGAAGAACTCCTCAAGCCATTCTGCATCTCCTGCGGCAACACGTTCCCGCAGGGCAGTAAACTCAAGCGTATACCGGTCAAACATATCCAGCAGGGCCGATCTGTTCATCAGGGCAATGTCACGCCACATAACCGGGTCTGATGACGCAATCCTGGTAAAATCACGGAACCCGCCCGCCGAGAAGGCAAGGATGTTTTCTTCTTCTTCAGCAGAACGATTCACCGCATGCACCAAGGAGAAGGCCACCATATGAGGCAGATGGGAGACAGCAGCAAACACTCGGTCATGAGACAGGGTGTCCATATACTCCACCCTCGAACCTGCCGCTCCCCAGAGATCACTGACCAGCTTCAAAGCACCAGAATCCGTAGCCGAAGTCGGTGTCAGAATACAACGCCGATCAGTAAACAGCTCGGCAAACGACGCCGCCACACCAGAGTGTTCGGTACCGGCAATCGGGTGCCCGCCTACAAAACTAGTCCCGGCAGGCATGAGCGGCTCACAGGCCTTAACCACCTCATCCTTGACGCTGCCGCCATCCGTCACCACCGCACCAGGTTTCAGAAAGGGTGCTATGGCAGCAACTACCGTTGAAATGGAGTGAACCGGCACCGCAATAAAGACCAGATCTGCCTGTGCCACCCCCTCTGCAAGCGATGCTGCCGACTGATCGATAACCTTGAGTGCTAAGGCTTGTGCAAGGTTTACAGGATCAGTATCAATACCGATGATATGCTCAACACTGCCGACTGCACGCAGAGCTCGTGCAAAGGAACCACCAATCAGACCTATGCCTATTACTGCAAGGGTTTTAACCATCAGCGGGCCTTGGGGAAAGAACCCAGGATCTTGAGGAACTGACAGAACTGGCGCAGTTCGTCGATAGCATCCTGCACAGCCTGGTCAGCCACATGTCCGGCCATATCAAGGAAAAAGATATACTCCCACGCCTTGGTCTTGACCGGTCGCGACTCAATTTTAGAGAGGTTGACCCCTCTGCGGGCAAACGGTTCAAGCATCCGGTACAGGATGCCGGGCTCATCCTTAACCGAAAACAGGATGGAGGTCTTGTCATTACCGGAAGGCTCGGACATTTTACGGGCAACCACTATAAAACGGGTAAAGTTGTTGACCT
>DKFG01000275.1:0-12147 GCA_002452325.1 Geobacter sp. UBA6802 | reverse complement strand
CATCAACCAGCGGCACATTGGGCAGGTTCTCTTCCAACCAGTGACGGCACTGGGCAAGAGCCTGAGGATGAGAGTAAACCTTGCGTACATCCTCGATCCGACCGGTACGCGAAAGCAGGTCGTGAGAGACCTCAAGCAGTACCTCGGCCGTAATCTTCAAATCGCTTTCAACAAACATATCAAGGGTATGGGAGACCATACCTTCAGTAGAGTTTTCAACCGGAACCACCCCGTATAGAGCTCTACCCTTTTCCACCTCTTCAAACACTGAAGGGATCGATTTTTGAGCAACCAGTTGAGCTGACATACCGAACTGTTGCATGGCAGCCATATGGGTAAAGGTGGCCAATGGGCCGAGAAAGGCCACATTAACCGGCGATTCCAGTGCCAGACAGGCAGACATGATTTCCCGAAAAATGCCTCGTAATGCCTCAGTTGGTAACGGCCCTTTATTAAGGGCAGCAACGCGCTCATGCACTTCACGTTCACGGCTGGGCACATGGAAATCACGATCCTGTTCTGCCTTGAGTCGGCCAACTTCTGACGCAACAGCTGCCCGTTGGTTAAGCAACTGAACAAGTTGAGCATCAAGTTGGTCAATCTGTGCGCGTAACGGTGCAAGCGTTTCAGGTGTTGGCATAGAAATGAGATCCGGATAGAAGACAGGGTGCGATTCAGGGTTTGCAAACATAGTGGATAGGAGGCCAAATGGCAACTGCTTTTTCAGGCTTTTCCCCTGTCAAATTCTAATAGCAGCCTGTAAACAGGCTGCTATTAGAATAAAGAAGGATGGATAGAACAGCTACTTGACCAAGACAACAAATTTGGCCTCTCCCAGATAGTTATTGCCATGTGCCATGGTCTCACGAACCAGCTTGGCATCACAGGAGCGGATCATGATCATGTTGTCCTTGGTAACTGCTTCGGCAGTGACAAGCATCGGGTTTGCCCCCAGCATCTGATTTGTCTGAATATGCTCCAGGCTGTCAGCATACCGTACAGCACCATAGGTGCGGACAACTGATGGTTTGACCACTTTAACAGAGTAAACCGTTACCAAGTCAGGTTGACCTTGTGTAATCACCACCGGCAGCAGCTCACGTTCAAAATAACGACCATTCAGATGCACAACCAGCCCGGTTACCGGCTTGGACGAGTCATACACCGGCGGCCTCCAGCCCTCCTGTGTCGGCTGTACAGGCGGTGCCGGTGGTAATGGCGGCGGTGTCGGTGCGGTCAAAAGCACTGGAGGCACAAAAGCAGGGACAGGTCGGGAGTCAAGATCAAGCACATTGGTCAGTGTCGGCTTGTTCATGCATTCTTTAGGCGTACCATTCAGGCAGACCTTCATGGTCACCGTCACCACCGGCGCACCATCAACGATCTCCATGAAAGGCTCCCCCACAATATGGGCACCTTTCAGCATGCCGTTAATACGGGTCCTGATAATGTCTTCTTTTAGCATGGCATCCTCAACTGTGGTCTGTGAGGTTATGTGTACACCTTTAATTACCTCAAGCAGGTTCCGTTGAGCTGCCACTTTGGCTGCGGTGGTGGCCTTGATGCGGGCCTTTCCTCGTGACTCGGAAGGGTTTGCCGTACCTTGTCCGCTGGCGATGATATAACCGCCAGCCCAGTTGATATCTGCCTGGGTTGGTTGTGCAAGGGCCGGCATGGCCAACAACAATGTCGATACAATCGAAGTTAGTAAGAGAGATAATTTCATGGCGCCTCCTCTGTATCAAGACTTGTTTATTGTTTTTTATAGATGCCGGAAACATAGGCGCCAGGATCACACGGAATACATTTTTTGTAGTCGTCAATGACTATCTCACTTTCAGAAGCAGTCAGTCGTACAGAACACTTGTAGCCGATTTCAAGTTCATTTCCGTTCAGAGTTGCAGGACCGTTCATCATGCACTCAGCACCGGAAGCCGTTTTCACGCTGCCATCAAACAAATACTTACCGTTGTTGGCTCCGGTCATAATAGTCATGATAGCGATTACCTTGCCATCATTCATCTGGTAAGTACCTGGTACAATCTGCTGCGCCTGAAGTATTGCCGGGTATCCCAGCATAAAAAGCCCCGCTGTAAAAGCGGTCAAAATAGTAGTGCGTAGCATGGCATTCAATCCTTTCCGGTTATCTATTTAACAATGATTGCTAAATCATACAGTATCGGTGAAACCTCACCGGAGGTTACTTGCAGTGTGGTTTCAACTTGCAGGTACCTGCCGACCGGTGTTGTCTTCAGAGCGGTTGCAGCTAGAACATCCTCCCATTGTGACCAGTTGGTGTTATCCTTCGAGCTTCTCACTCGTACCTTCAAGCTCGTGCCCTGCGGAGTATTGCCGGCCCAGAGTAGTTTATCCCAAGCGGTAGTATCTCCATTTGAATCAAACACAACAGTCCAAGTGCCGATCTGGGTAGTCATGGTTCTGGCCACAATACCGGTCATATCGCTATAACTGTAATGATAGCCAGGAACTTTAATTTCCTTGTCAACCTTATTTGTCGCCGGATCAACACGGATTAACCGGCTGTGATAATCAACCCCCCATACCTTGCCGTTGGAATCCACTGCAACCCCAGCCAGTTCACCGCTGCTTTGGATGATTATTGGTGACTGCAGATCATTGGTCAACCTGGTTATCGATCCGTAACCGTAGTTGGTAACCCAGACAGTACCGTCATTGGTTACTGCAATGGAACGGGGACTGCGGCCGACAGAAACACCATCCAGCTCAATCTTTTCTGTCTGGGTGTTGATTCTGGTTATTCTGTTATAGGTGAGGCCTGCCGCAAAAAGGTGGTTGTTTTTGTCAAGTCCCAAACCATAGACCAGATGCCGGGTCGGGATTGTGATGATGGAACGGTCTTGCGGGTTGTACCTCAGAACATTCTTCGTGTCGGATCCTGACGACCAGACCTTGCCAGCTTTATCAACTACCAGACCGTACGAGGTGTGGCTCTTAGATGAAGTATTAACCGTATCAAGGATTTTTCCGGTTTTACCGTCAATATAATATAATCTGGGTGATGAATAGGTGCTGGCCCAGACGTTGTTATTCGCATCAATAGCTACACCGCGAGGGCCTGAACTGTTGTAAGAGGGGGAACCTTTAGCCGGTACATTGGTTACTCCATTATCAGCCAGCACCACCTCAAACAGCACACACTCGTCTGCACCCCAGGCCATGGCTGTCCCGTTGGTAGAAGTATCGATCTTGCCGTTGTTGTTACGGTCAACACACTGACCGTTCTCCGACAAACCGACCTTAACTACGGTACCAATACCCCGGTTCCCCACCCAACAGTTACCCTGTAGGTCAACCGTTGTTCTGGATGGATCAGCGTTTGTTGGGCCTACCCGGTACCGTCCAAGCTCCACGCCGGTGGTGGTGTTTATTTTTGAAATGGTGCCTTCATCGGAATTCGGTACCCAGATAAAGGGGAGAGTAGTGGATGTTTTGGACAGCTGCAGCTGATCCTTGATCGTCTGGGACTCCAGCCCTACCAACGTCCCTTCTTCAAAGTCCTTGTTCACGGTATAGATACGCCCGTAGGCACCAGTAGCTGTCGAATCCTTGCCTGCGATAACTGTTACTTCCTGGGCAACTGGCGTCTGCCAACCGGTTACTTCTGCAAATTCAATCTTGTGCTTACCTTCAGTTGCCTCAACCTTGGTACCGGCAGCCATCCATGCACCGCCATCCAGCCGCCACTTGGCCCCCAATTTAAGCGCAGCAGCCGGTACTACAGCTGCCTGCACAGCCCCTTTTTTTGCTGCTGCCTGTACATAGGTTCCGGTGATCTGGGCGTTCTGCCCGGCTATGATCTCAACCTCTTGGATAGCGGGTGTGGTCCAGTCGGCAACCTCTTTATACTCAACCTTATACTTTCCAGGCGGCAGATCAGACTTGACGCCCGTGTTTACCCAATCTTTGCCACTCAGCCTCCATTGGGCGCCAATTTTCAATGCCGGGTCAGGCAAAATGGTAACCAGCAGTGATCCCTGGTTGGGAGGCGGCGGGGTAATGGTTCCCAGGGTGAATACCGCTGTTTTTTCAGGCGAAGTGTTGCCGGCTGTGTCAACAGCCTGCATGGTCACCCGATAATTGCCGGGTTGAAGCGTAAAGGTCTGACTGGTGCCCTGCCATACCTTGCCAAGATTGGCCAACTGCTGCGTACCAGCCTCTTTGCCCGTGTTATCAAAAACCTTGATGTTGATTTCTCGTAATCCTTTATCATCGTTTGCTTTATTACTGAAGCTGACCCCTTGTGCCGAGAGCTGATTTACCTTGATCTCATCAATAGACGGGGGCACATCATGACGCTCCATCACACCAAGAAGTTTATCAACCATATCGCCGGCACCACCACCTTGCTGGGCAGTAACATTTGCCTGCACATGTCCCCGGCCCCAAGCATCGCCACCGCCATGATGCGGCATCATACCGCCACCGGCAAACTCGGTTTTGGGCAGATCTGCCCTGCCGTTGATCAGATTGCTACGCTGCAATAAATCGTCTTCTAATTGTACCACATAGGGGACGTTTGCCTGAAACATGGCAGGGTCTACCGGCACCACTACCGTAACCTCACCTTCGTAACCGGCAGGATTCCTCTTATTGTCATACTCATCAACCTTGATTTCCTTAGCCTCACGACCCGCTGTAATACGCACTTTAACAACAGGGTTTGCTGATTGCCATTGCACAATTACATGTAGTGTGCGTTCGAGATAGGTTCCTTCGTGACGAATGACATCCGGCTTGCCGGCAGCAGCAAAAGCAGGCAGACCGAGTGTAATGCACATCAACCCAACCACCAGAAGCATCAGTCTTGACGATACCGTTGTTCGCATAAAAGTTCTCCTTCCCGATGCCTGTTAAAGGTCTGCCGGTGTTACGGTCTTGATCTTGAACGATTCATCAGAAACCGTTACACGTGCGTCAAAGGCAGTAGGCCTCAGAACATCACTGACTTCAGCGTCAATCACGGTGATCCCAACCTTCTGACGGATAATCCGGTCAGTCAGCGGATCAATGCGGGAAAAGATCACGCCGCTATAGTTCTGGCACTCATCAACCTTTGGAAAAGCCGGAAAAGCAATGGTCAATGTCTTACGCTTGGGATCAAGTGGTTTTACCTCAACCAGCCAGGCGGCCAGCATATCACGACTCATGGCATTTGCCCTGGCGCAGGCCCAGAGTACATTACGCGGTAATGACTTGCCGGCGCCCGGCTCAATGGTCTGCAAGCGACTCCTGACCACAACGTTAGCTGCTGGCAGATCAATGCTTTTATCAAGTTGTAACGCTACAAAACCGCTGTCTTTCTTGATATAGCTCCCTTTGTCAATGGTCTGGAGACGGTAGGCCACTACCAGCCCCTCACCCTCTGTGCCGCGACGGGCAGAAGAGCCTGCTTCAGCAACCGCAGTACCTGAGCCGACCACCGAACCCGCGGTTACGCCAATACTGGCCTTGTTGCTTTTCTCATCCCCGATTCTGAAGTTATTGAGACGCAACGCCTCGGTTATATAGTTGTAATCCGGCTCAAACGGCACATCGGCAATGTTGACCGGGGTGATGATCTCAAGCCCCTCAAGCTTGCTTTTTTCAACACTGCCCCCCTGAATACCAGCCTCTCCCATTACCGGTGCTGCAACAGGACGTGCCCCCAGGGCCAGACCGACATTAAAGGCGAAATCCTGCTGAACCCCTTTAAACGAGCGCTCTTTTTTTACCCTGATCTCTCCGGGGTTATTGGTGTCCTCAACCGGACCAAACTGTTTTGACCAGACATAACCGATGTAATGACGATCAACCGGCTTTTTGGTGACCACATACTCTTCCTCGGTCACCGCCTCCATGCCTTTGGTGTGGGTCTCCATCGCACTGCCACCGGTTGAGACACAACCGCTGTTCAACGCGAGCACTGCTCCCAGCCCCAGACATGCCGCTACCACTGTTGTTTTCATAGTAAATCCCCCTGTGATAAATTGAATCAACGAACAACACTTTCTGTGAAATCATATTGCCTGTGATACCCCATCATGCACAAAAGTCAAGACTGCTTTGCAGAAAAACCAGCTAACAAACTGTTATTAAAACAGATCAACCAGGTCATCCAGTGATGCGCCAGCCGCTTTGAGTGCATCCTTCAGGGTATCAATACTACTGTAGCCTGCTGCCTTGAGGGCATCAAGGATGGTCCTGAAGCTTGTCCATCCAGCCGCTTTAAGTGCCTTGGCAATATCCTTTGCCCCTTTACCAACCTGCTTCAGCCCCTTTGCTACCTCTTTGGAGCCAAAACCTCCGTCTTTCAATGCCCTGGCCAAATCATTGGCGCCACTCACGCCAGCTTCGAACAGATTTTCTGCAATGTCATTAGCAGAACGTCCCAGTGCCTTCATACCCTTGACGATCTCGTATGCGGCCACACCGGCACGTTTCATCGCAGCAGTAGCCGTACGTGCTGGTTGTCCGAGAACCACCACCAGAACCTGGGCAATGGTTTCACCAGTGGCCTGCATAACCGTGTGCAAACCCCGTACAATATCATCAACCGGAAATCCTGCTGCCTGTAACGCACGCCCTACCAGCTCTGCTGAGGTAACACCTGCCCGCATTATGATGCTGACCACATCAACCGCCAGATAGCCGGCCCCCTTCAGAATACGCGCGTATGCCTCTATCCCTTGCACGCCCAGGCCAACAAGAACTTTGACCACATCCTGAGCTCCTGTGCCCATGCCTTTCAAGATGCGTACAACAGCTTCAGGACCCAATGAAAAAACACGAGCCAACTGAACAGCTACTGTCTCAAAGGCAACACCGGCATTCCGCAACGTTGACGCCATTAACTCTGCTGTCCGCACGCCAATATCCTTCAACGCATCTGCCACTACCGTAACCGGATAGCCGGCAGCCAGCAGCAACCGCGCAACACCGTCAAAGGTTGTTCCAAGCGCCGTCTGGAGAGCTTTGGCCACCTCTTTGCCCGACACCCCCCTGCCCTTCAAGAGATTGACAATTACATCAATCGTTACACCAGGTATTGACGCCAATCCTTGCACGATTTCAGAAAGACCGTAACCATACCCGTACATGATGGTTGTCAGCGCATCAACCCCGGTCTGACCTATCGCCCTTAAACCGTTGACTACTTCATTAACTGTAAATTGAGCGCCTTTAAGGGCAGCCCCCACCAGCTGTGCAGAAACAGCATAGACCTGCGACAGAGCCTGTGCTGCAGGTCCACCCTGCACGCCTTGCTGCCGTAATAATTGTGCAGCCTCATCAATGCTCTTGCCGGCAGCCTTTGCATCCTGTGCCAGAGCTACAGCCCTGGCCTGCTCTGGGGTCATCATGGCCGGCATCACAAAGACCGGAACCAGCTGAGCATCAGGTGTTGCCGGCTGTGCAGACATGGCAGCACCTGCAGGGGCTATGGCGTCTGCAGGCACCGTAACTGGTGCAACACCTGTCGGTAGCAGTGCCTGGCCACCACTGCCCGGAGTTTTAACACCTGCACCGGCAGGAGTCCCTGGCGCAACCGGAACAGGTGCAGCCGCAACCTGCTCAGTCAATTGCCCACCTGTCAGAGAGAATGACGCGCTCTCTTCCTTTGAAACAGCACCATTGCTGTCAACTGCCTGAACAACAACCCGGTAGACGCCGCCAGACAGCCGAAAAACAGTTGAACTTCCTTCCCAAACCTTACCCAAGCTGTTCAACTGCTGAGTTTGGACCTGTTTTCCCGAAGAATCGAAAATTTTGATGGAAATTTCTCGCAGTTGGTGATCGTCATTGGCCTTAAAACGAAACAACACTGCATTGGGTCCAGTTATAAAGACTTTTATCCCTGAGACACTTGGAGCAATATCATGTCGACTCTGCACATCAAGCAGCTTGTCAACAACATCACCGGCTCCCCTCCTGGATCTGCCTGAACTGTCCAGATGCCCTTTACCCCAGTGATCATGCTGCCCCTGCAACGAGTCCTGTACACCAGTGGACGCCTTACCGGTCACCAGCTCGCTCTTCTGACGTAAGAGATCCTCTACCTGCAGGACATAGGAAATATCCTTCTGGTACAAAAACACTTCAACCGGGATTGTGACTTGTACCTCGCCCGTGTATCCGCCAGAAACACGGCGATTTTCTGCATCCTCAACCTTGAGCTTGCGGGTCTCGGTTCCGGCAGACAGGTAGGCGGTTAAAACAGGTTCTGTTGATTGCCACTGCAGGGAAAGGTGGAGGGAACGATCAAGGTACTGGGCGGAATGACTGATGATAACCGGTTTATCTGCAGCTGCTGCCAACCCTCCGCAGATCAAGACCATACCGATGAAATGAAATAGACCGATCAGACGTCTCATCGCGACACCTCTTCTTCCTGGTTTTACCGGCAACAATCCATACAGACACTGGACATCCATACCGAACATTACAGGATTCTACTGTATTCATACCGCAGAATATAATGGTGTCAAGCACATGGTTTTATTAAAACAAGGTACACTCTAATAAAAATAGCAGCAGATCACTTGCAAATCCAAAACTCAACCGTATACTTCAACCAAACCTCTGCCAGGCAGGATACTATGCTGACTCATTTCAACATACAGACTGATAACACGCATCGCTCTGTTGAGGGCAGCCTCAGCCTGATGTCTCTTTCAGACCTGATTCAATGGATTGAGGGGAGCCGGAAATCAGGCACCTTGTTAACCGTTTCTGATGACAGCACACGTCGTTTTTTCTTTCAGGACGGAAAACTGATCTTTGTCTGGTCAGATCCTGAGGGGCAACAGCTGTTTGAGTCCATTGCCAAGCAGTTTCGTCTTTCACGGGAAACCATTGCAGAAACACTGAACCATGCCGACCAACTGGGCATTTCATTTATTGGTCTGCTCTCCAGCGACCAGGGCCTTCCCTTGGATGCCCTGGTCGAATTGATCACACGCTACGCTGAACAATCCCTGACAGCTGCCCTTACTTGGCATGCTGGTCGTTTCAGTTTTCACGATATTCTCCCCCCTTCGGTTCTCTGCAGCCCGGTTACTATCAAGCCGTTACAGGTACTGCTTGACTCAACAGTACAGATTGATGAAACACGCCATTCAGCGCAGGCAGATGTTGACCCGATTGTGAACGAAGTGTACGAACTGATCCGCAAAGGCACTGTGGAAATTCCTCCGCTACCGGCAGACATGCAGCTCTTGATGGATAAGGTCAATGATCCGAATCTGACCATACATCAGATCATTGATTGCCTGACCGACCCGTTGTTGGTATCCAAGATCCTGCGCATCTGTAACTCCCCTTTTTACGGCAGACGTATGAAAGTCGATTCCCTGCATGATGCCGTAGTATACATGGGACTCAAATCGTTGATGAGTATCGTTACGGTAAACGCACTGAGCGGTTTTTCACCGGCCAACATAGAACAGGTACAAAAAATTCTGCATCACAGTATGATGGTGGGGATGATTGCCAAGCAACTGGCCAGAGACATGGGAAACAACCATGATCAGGCATTTGTCTGCGGCCTGCTGCATGATCTGGGAAGGATTGTACTGCTGGAAATACTGTCAAAATACGATCTAGACACAAGGAAGCGGGAGCAGCTCATTCAGGATCACCATCAACCCCTAGGAGCGCTGGTGGCCAAGAAATGGAATTTTTCCGATGATATTCAGGAGGTCATCAGATACCATCACCTGCCGGAGCAGGCACAGCAGTTTCCGCAACTGACACAAATAGTGTATATTGCAAATCTGCTGGCAAACAATGAACAGCCCACTAACCATGATACCAGTATTCATGCCGCAGACGTTGCCGGATACGTACCGTCGGCGTTTTTTGATCATTTAGAAGAACTGGATCGTGAAATAGCCACGATTCTGGCGCCCCCCTGATCCCTCTACATCAGTGATAAATTGAATCAACCGTCTCCTTAACCTGCTGAACCATCGCCGGTAAAGAGGCCCTGAAATCGTTGATCTTGATACCTTCAATAGCCTTCAACTGTTGCTCAATATCCGCCAGATCAAGTCCATACACCTCACTGGCTCGCTGTTCTGGATGCTCATACTTACAGCAGAACCCGACACTCAGACAGATCTGGTCAGCAAGATAGATCAGATGAGTCAAAGGAGCCATCTGATCAGTCTGCGCATCATGATGGTGCCGGATAACATCAACATAAATCGCAGGGAATCGCCATTGGTTAGCCAGCAGTGCACCTATCTCGGCATGACTGGTACCAAAGACCTCCATCTCGGCCTGATGTAGATCAAGCCCTCGTTCACGAGCCAGCACCAATACTCGGGCAAACTCTTCTCGACGCTGCTGGCTCAGAATAACTTCACCGATATCATGCAGAATACCGGCGATATAAGCCTGTTCTGTTTCAGCGGCATTGCCACCGTAAGAAGACAGCTTCCGGGCAACGAGTCCCACACCAAAGGCATGCTCCCAGCAGTGTTGCATCTTGAGCGGACTGGTGCTGCTTGTGTCGGTTAACTCCAGAAAACATGATGTAAGAATGATCTCAAACACCCGTTGCGGCCCCAGATAAATCAGGGCAGTACGGACAGAATCAATTTCTTGCAGCAGCTTATACAACGGCGAGTTCACCATTCTGATAATCCGAGCCGCCATCACCTGGTCGGAAAGCAGTACATCGGCAACCGCCCCCATATCTACATCCGGTTCGTTCAACAGCTGAATAGCACGCGATGCCGCAGCCGGTACTGTAGGAAGCACCCTGAAGGTCTTCATGATTGACTGGGCAATAGTTTGCGGGGAAGTTGTCATAGTTTGAGAGGACCTCGATTAAAAATCATGTATACAGAAATTATGGCTCACTATAGCAGACTTAATCGGCCAAAAAAAGGGGTGTTTCGCTGCTTGACACTACACAACCGCTCGGGTAGGGTACATCAGTCGGTCAATTACGACTATATCAACTCTGCTTCATGGCAGCATAAAGGAACCACTTACGTCGTGCGGATCATCGCAGGAGCAGCGCGAGGCATGCGGCTGAATACACCCGGCGGCACCAAGACCCGGCCCACCAGCGACCGAGTAAAAGAGGCGTTGTTCAGCATCCTGGACAGCAACTACCTGCTTAAAGAGGCCTTGGTGCTTGATCTGTGCGCCGGAAGCGGCAGTTTGGGTATTGAGGCGCTTTCCAGGGGAGCTGCTTATACTGTTTTTGTTGAGAAAGATCGTGCTGCACTACAGTCCTTGCGATCAAATATGACGCGCACCGGTTTTTCGGATCAACAATATGAGGTTCTGGCCATTGACTGCCAGCAGGCCCTTAAACAGTTAGTCCGACGTCAGATCATGTTCAGTCTGGTCTTGTTTGATCCTCCCTACCAGAGCAATCTGTATCAAGTCGTCATTCCTCAGGTGGGTAGTGGCCTGCTGACGACAGAGGGGGTGCTGGTTGCAGAAACGGCAGCAAAAGCAGCCTTGCCTGACAGACTGCCACCCTGCATCCGTACGGATCGACGTCTGTACGGAGACACTGCCCTGGATTTTTTTATGCTGGAGCCTCACCATGCCCCATAGTCGCATTGCCATCTATCCCGGCTCGTTTGACCCCATCACCTATGGTCACCTTGACATCATCAAGCGAGGCCTCAAAATTTTTAATCATGTCATTGTGGCAGTGGCCCGTAACTCTCAAAAAAACGCATTATTCAATATCAATGAACGGGTTGAGCTGATCAAGACCGTACTCAAGGATGAACCACGGGTCTCCGTTGACACTTTTACCGGCCTTCTGATAGATTATGTTGCTTCAAAAAAAGCCCATGTGGTTATTAGAGGTCTGCGCGCCATTTCCGACTTCGAATACGAATTTCAGATCGCGCAAATGAACAGCACCATTGGTCATGACATAGAAACCCTGTTCATGATGACTTCAGTTCAGTATGGCTATCTTTCTTCATCAATCGTCAGAGAGGTCTGCGCCCTGGGAGGATCAGTTGACAGCTTTGTCCCGCCAGAGGTAAAGAACGCCATGCTGCAAAAATACGGCATACATCAGCAGTGATTCAGCAGTTTATGCATAACCCACTACCCAAGGAGGCAGTATGAAACTCGCAGATCGCGTCAACA
>DKFG01000168.1 GCA_002452325.1 Geobacter sp. UBA6802 | reverse complement strand
GGGTGCTGTCACTGTTCTTCCAGCGTGAAGGACAGGTCATCCCCCGGGGCGACCTGCTGGAATCGGTCTGGGGCTATTCCTCTGATGCCGAGACCCGCACCCTGGATAATTTTGTGGTCCGGTTGCGTAAATATTTTGAGCGCGACCCCTCCCGTCCGATCCATTTCCAGACCGTACGGGGAGTGGGCTACCGCTTTTCCCGCACAGGAGTCTGATCATGGCAAGCCGGCGTCCCCAACCACGCAAACTGCCTTCTGCCGAAGAGTTGAGCCAACTGGTCAACCGGCTCAAACATGAGAGCAAACCCTCCAATGCCGGCTATCGCGAACAATCCCTCAAGATCCACGGCTGGATCTGTGCCAAATGCGGCCGGGAGTTTGAGCGTGAGAACCTGCGTCTTCTGACCGTCCACCACAAGGACGGCAATCATCACAACAATCCCCCCAATGGTTCAAACTGGGAAAACCTCTGCGTCTACTGCCATGATGATGAGCATAGCCGCCTGATTCTGGCGGAGTATCTGAACGGGAAATAGGCCACAAACACCTTTAAAGACCTGTTAAGAGGTGCTATTATAAGGCCATCTAATGGCGAAAGGTGAACACCATGCAAGCAGCCACCAAATTTTCTGAAGATATTGTTCCGCTTACTGATCTGAAGGTGAATCCTGGGCGGATAGTCAGTCAGGTTGATGCCACCCATCGACCGGTGTTGCTAACCAGCCGGGGGCGGGGGGTTGCGGTGGTTCAGTCACTGCAGGATTATGAGGCGGCTGAAGAAGAACGATCTTTTATGAAGGCAGTATTACAGGGCTTTGCAGATATTGACGCCGGTCGAACGATTAGTCTTGCGGATGCAAAAAAGCGTCTTGGTCTGGCATGACGGTTCAGTCAAAGCCTATCGCCTTTGCTGAGTCGGCGCTGTGCGATCTTGAGGATATCCAGCACTGGTATACGGAACAGTTGGTGCCTGATGTTGGTGAGCGGCTGGTACGTGAACTGGTAGTCAAGGTCGAACAGTTAGCCGCATTTCCTGAAAGCGGACGAATTGTCCCGGAATTTGGCATCAACTCACTCCGTGAACTGATACATCCCCCGTTTCGTCTGGTATACTGTATTGATGTTGCTATGATTTTTATTATTCGGGTCTGGCGCAGCGAAAGGCTCATAAAGCTGTTATGACAAATCGAATTATTTCTAAAATAATGAGCGCTGTTCATTCAAACAACACTTCTCCTGAACTTATATTCCGTAAAATGCTTTGGTCAAAGGGGTATCGCTACAGCCTGCATTCCAAATTATTGCCAGGCAAACCAGATGTGGTTTTAGCGTCGCACCGCATAGCAATTTTCATAGATGGAGATTTTTGGCATGGTGGCCAATGGCAGAAAAGAAAGCTATTGTCGCTTGAAGAGCAGTTTTTAAAATCAGATGCGAAAGCGTATTGGCTGAAAAAAATCAGGACAACTATGCGGCGGGATTGCCAATTATCTACAACTCTTATGCAGAATGGATGGACAGTTCTTCGCTTTTGGGAAAGCCAAATAATTAAAGATGTGGAAGAGTGTGTAACTATGACAATCAAGGCTATTTCCAGCAAGGTGGAGCTGAATACAAGATCGCTTTTCCCTGAAAAAACTGTCGCTGAATTTTTTTCCGGCATTGGTTTGATGCGTGTTGGTCTGGAACGACAAGGATGGAAGTTACGCTTCGCCAACGATATAGATGCGCAAAAGTGCCAAATGTATCGTGATAATTTCAGTGACGCAGACGAACACCTTATTGAAGGAGACATTCACAAGCTTAATGTGGTCCAACTACCCCGTGTGACATTGGCTACGGCCTCTTTCCCCTGTAATGATCTTTCGCTTGCCGGCGCGCGTAAGGGATTGATAGGCGCTCATTCTTCAGCATTTTGGGGCTTCGTCACGATATTGGAGAAAATGGGTGATGAGAAACCACCGCTTGTCCTTCTGGAGAATGTGGCTGGTTTTTTAACGTCACATGGTGGCGCTGATTTCAAAGATGCGCTTCTTGCCTTGAATAAACTTGGATACCGGGTTGACGCCATTATTTTGGACGCAGCTCGTTTTGTTCCACAAAGCAGACAAAGGCTCTTTGTAATCGGAATTGACAACAGGTATCGAGAGGCTGAGACGGTTCATGAGCAGCTTCAATTTTTTGAAAGTGATGTCAGACCAAAGGCTCTGGCCGATTTTATTTTAGGGCATAAAGAGATTGATTGGGATACCAGACAACTGCCACCACAGCCACAGCGCAGCATTTCGCTCATAGATATTCTGGAAGATATCCCCCATGATTCAAACCTTTGGTGGAGTAAAGAACGCAAGGAATATCTCTATAATCAAATGAGCTCTCGTCACAAGGAAATTGCGGATCAAATGATCGGCGCCTCCACTTTCTCTTACGGGACCGTTTTCAGACGAGTTCGTAATGGAATGTCAATGGCGGAATTACGTACAGATGGTATTGCTGGTTGCTTGCGGACTCCACGAGGAGGGAGTGGCAGACAGATTTTGTTCAAGGCGGGTAATGGTCAGTTTTACGCCAGGCTTCTTACTCCTCATGAATGTGCGCGCCTGATGGGAATAGATAATTTTATCATAAATGTTCCTCAAAATCAGGCGCTGTTTGGCTTTGGGGATGCGGTATGTGTTCCGGTTATTGAGTGGATTGCAGAAAACTATTTAAATCCGGTTGTTAATGAGATGATGAGAGGTAAACCACTTTATCCCCCCTATGAGAGAGAAGCCCATGAGCCTGAAAAAGCATACGCTTAGCATTTTCAAGAGTTGGTACGAGAATCTGCCCGCACACAAATCCAGCGGTGGCCCGGCTAAAGGAACTATTGCAGCGGCCTTGGTGGTTTTGGAACATTTAAAATCGGAGTGTATTCTTGATCTTGAAGCGCATAGGGCACCCGGCGGTTCTCAGATAAAGGGCGCCAGCGGACAGGCGGTAAAAAGGATTTTGGAGCGATTCGGAGAGAAACGCCCATTTGCAAAAGAGGGAGGCCGTACCAATAGAGGCGGTCCCGGCGATATAAAGCCGTTGTTGGATGCGCTTAAACAAGCACGGTTTGATAATTGTGCGGCTGAAGAACGTAACAATATACTCGACGAATTCCAGCGAATTCTTGTTGGCAAGGTAATTGAATTCCACAACAAGGAGCGAATTAAGCTCGTTTATGAATCGTCAAAGACAACATGGCAGACCGTTCAGTCACTGCTTGCGCAAGCTAGGGAAACAGGCAAGGAAGGGCCGCTGGCACAGCATTTGGTTGGAGCAAAACTCGAACTGCGCTTTCCTAAAATAGAAATCGGCAATGAATCATATAGTACCGCCGATGACCAGTTGGGACGTCCGGGTGACTTTTGCATCGGGGACACGGCATTTCATGTCACTGTTGCCCCGATGCCGGCGCTCTATCAGAAATGCCAAAAAAATGTTGATGACGGGTTTAGGGTCTATCTGCTTGTGCCTGACCGGACCTTAAATGGGGCGCGACAAAATGCCGACCTGATTTTGCCCGGTAAAATAGCCGTTGAATCAATTGAATCGTTTGTTTCGCAAAACATTGAAGAGCTTTGCGACTTTTCGAAACAGAAACTGGGCGCTGGCTTCAGGCAACTCATTGAAACCTACAATAAAAGGGTTGACGTTTGTGAGATTGATAAGTCGATGCTGATTGAATTACCGAAGAATCTTTGAGTTAATCCAGCTCAACCGCGTTGCATTGAAAAATGAGCCAATTAATAAAGCCCCGTTTTCGCTAGACCGTTGGGTTCTATCCTACGTGGAACGTAGGACTTCGCGATAAACAGGGCATTTGTTTATATCTTCGCAAATATGGGTGATTTGTCAAGCTGGGTGTCCGTAATTGTTGCGGACAAGTTTACATGGATTTTTTCAAACCAATTGGAACCAAGCCATTAAACACCCGATCCTCGGCACGCTCGGCCATATCGACTATGGCAAGACCTCGCTGGTTAAGGCGCTGACCGGCAGCCACCGTAACTGAAAGTATCGTACAACTGGGCAGTAAAAGGGACCTCATCATGTCTTTTGATCCGTCAAAGCCGTATAATGATCTGCCGTTACTCCCGCCGAAAGAGGAGTTGGAAACGCGGTCTGTTTTAAAAAAGGCCATCAGCGCCAACAAGGCCCTGGCTGAACTGAAGGGAACCGGCGAACTGATCCCGAACCAGTCGGTGCTAATTCAGGCCATCGGCCTACAAGAGGCAAAGCTGTCATCCGAAATCGAAAACATCGTCACCACCAATGATGAGCTCTACCGAGCCTTTGCTGATGCAGGACAACGGACCAACCCGCACACCAAGGAGGTTCTTCGTTATCAGGATGCCCTCTGGCACGGCTACAACAGCATCAAACAACATAACAGGCCATTAACCACTACGCTGTTTGAAGAGCTGTTCCAGATTATTAAAATGACGGATGCCGGTATCCGCAAAACACCGGGTACTAAACTTGCCAATTCCCGTGGCGACGTTATCTATACGCCGCCTGAAGGCGAGTCAATCATTCGGGACAAACTTGCTAATCTTGAAAGATTTATCTATAGCCAGGATGACCTTGATCCTCTAGTTAAGCTTGCCGTGCTGCATTACCAGTTTGAGGCAATTCATCCCTTTACCGATGGAAACGGTCGTACCGGCCGTATTCTGAACATTCTCTATCTGATCGAAGAAGGCTTGCTGGATATACCGATTCTCTATCTCAGTCGCTATATCATAGATCATAAAAATGACTATTATGCAGGGCTCAGGAGTGTGACGGAGTCCGGAAGTTGGGAGGGCTGGATTATTTTCATGCTCACTGCAATTGAACAGATGGCACATACTACACGGGACCGCATTCTTGAAATCCGCGACTTGATCAATGACAGCATTGTAAAAGTCCGGCAGGAATTACCAAAAATATATTCAAAGGATCTTCTGGAGCTTCTTTTTCATCAACCATATTGTAAAATTCGCTTTTTAGAGCAGGCCGGTATCGCCCGACGTCAGTCAGCCTCTGTATATCTGAAAGAACTTGAGCGAATCGGCATCTTGCATGGCGTAAAAGCTGGGCGGGAATACTATTATATCAATGAAAAATTCCTGAATATTCTCGCAAGATGAGCTATATGTGCAAAATCTTCAGCAAGTCAGACGTAGCATGCATTATGTTCGTTCTGTCGACATATTGTCAAAACGTGTCGACGAAACACAAAAAAATCGACACGTTTTTCTGGCATGTTTATCGAAGCGACATATTCACAAATATCTTCCTGACGAATTCAACAGCACAGTCCACTTTTCAATAGGGTAGTATACGGCCAGTTACTACCCTGATGAACTCAACACTACCCTATTGAAAATAAGGGATACGGAACCAAACCATGAAACACCTGATTCTCGGCACCGCCGGACATATTGACCACGGCAAGACCTCGTTGGTTAAGGCGTTGACCGGTACGGATACCGATCGCCTCAAGGAAGAGAAGGCCCGTGGCATCACGATTGAACTGGGTTTTGCCCACCTGCAACTTGCGGGCGGGATTGAGTTTGGTGTGGTGGATGTGCCGGGCCATGAGAAGTTTGTGCGGGCCATGGTGGCCGGTGTGGCCGGTATGGATCTGGTGATGCTGGTGATCGCGGCGGATGAGGGGATCATGCCCCAGACCCGTGAACATCTCGATATCCTGCGGCTGCTGGGTGTGCGCTGCGGTCTGGTGGCCCTGACCAAGAGTGATATGGTGGAGCCGGATTGGTTGCCGCTGGTGCAGGAAGAGGTGCGGGAGTTTGTGGAAGGTACCTTTCTTGAGTCTGCCCCGATCATCCCGGTTTCCTCAAAGACCGGTGCCGGTCTGGATGATCTGAAGGCAGAACTGGTCCGGCTGGCTGAAGGGACGGCAGAGAAGAAACGGGATGGCGCCTTCCGGCTGCCGGTTGATCGGGTCTTTACGGTGGCTGGTTTTGGCACCGTGGTTACCGGCACGCTGCTGGCCGGTGAGATCAAGCTGGGTGACGAACTGGAACTGCTGCCCGACAGGATTCCGGGCCGGGTGCGGGGGATTCAGGCCCATGGTGCAAAGACCGACATCGGCCAGGCCGGTCAGCGACTGGCCGTAAACCTGCAGGGGATCGATCTGGATCAGGCCCATCGGGGTGATGTAGTGGTCCCAACTGGGATCTTCCGCACCAGCCGTCGGGTGGATGTGCGGCTGGATCATCTGGCCTCGGCTCCGCGGGATCTGCGGCATCGCACCACGGTTCGCTTCCATTCAGGCACCTCAGAGGTTACGGCCCAGATCATCCTGCTGGAACATGATGCACTGCCGCCGGGCCAGAGCGGCTATGCCCAGTTACGGCTGGATCAACCGCTGTTGCTGGTGTCAGGAGATCCCTACCTGATCCGGGCCACTTCACCCTCGGTCACTATCGGTGGCGGCATCGTGCTTGACCCGTTTCCTCCGGCCCGGCGGCGGCGCAGTGACGATGCCCTGCGGTTGCTGGTGTCGCTGGATGCGGCAGAACATCAGAAAACCTGCAATTTGATCGTGTCCCAGGCCCTGCTGTCCGGCGTCTCGTTTGATGAGATCGTGTTGCGTTCCGGTATTGCCCGTAAGCAGGCTGAGACTGCCTTACAGGGATTGTTGGCGGCTGGCGAGATTGTGCAGATGACTCGTGAACCGCGGGTCTTTCTGTCCAGGTCTGCGGTTCACGGCCTGAAGCAGCTGCTGTTGGATGAGCTGTCGGGCTACCTTGCGGCCAATCCACTTAAAGAGGGGATCAGCAAGGAAGAGTTAAAGACCCGGATACCCAGGCGCAGTGACCAGCGTTTCTTCGCCCCGCTGCTGGCAGAGCTGGAAAAGGAAGGCAAGCTGGCCGCCGAACGGGAGCTGGTCCGTCCTGCAGGTGCCAGAAAACAGGCGGCGGCGCCGTTGTCCGGGCTTGGCGCCGGTATCGCCAGGCTGTTGGCAGAACGGGGGATTGAACCACCTACCATCAAGGAGCTGGCCGAGGCACTGCGCAGCACCGAAAAAGAGGTGCGGGATCACCTGGCCCTGCTGACCCGCGAAGGAGGGGTGACGCGGGTCTCGGGTGACATCTTCTACGACAGCGCTTTGCTTAAAACCATTGAAGAAAAGCTGATTTCGCATCTGAGGGCCAAGGCAGAGATTATTCCGTCAGAGTTCCGCGAGCTGACCGGCCTGTCTCGCAAGTTCATGATTCCGTTGCTGGAGTATTTTGACAGCCGCAAAATAACCATACGGATCGGGGACAAGCGGGTGCTGCGCGGCAGGTAAAAGCAAAGAAATAAAAATAATAACAACCGGTTGAAGATGGTTCCCGGAATACCGGCCGGTTTCTCTCAAATCTGTTCTAACAGGTTTAAATTCTTTGTGATCCTTGCGTCTGTTGGTGGTCAACTGCGGGTTCAGGATACTTGTTGCCCCCAGGAGCCGGACAAAAAAGGGAGGTGCGCGCTGCATCTTCCTTTTTTTCTGGTAAAATTTACCTTGAGAATTGGCTGAAATTTCGGTATGTTGTATAAGTTATTGATTATACTAATAATAAAACCTT
>DKFG01000137.1:517-8514 GCA_002452325.1 Geobacter sp. UBA6802 | reverse complement strand
AGACCAAGCTGGAGATCGACCGGCGCCGTATCCGGGACCGGATTACGGCTCTTGAGCGGGAACTGCAGGAACTTTCGCGGGATCGCCAGCAGCGTCGTAGCCGCAGGGTCAGGGCCGGTGTACCGATCATATCGATCGTCGGTTATACCAATGCCGGCAAGTCAACCCTGCTGAACGCCCTGACCCAGAGCGAGATATTTACGGAGAACCTGCTCTTTGCTACCCTGGACACCTCAAGCCGTCGCTTGCGACTGCCCAGGGAGCGGGAGGTGATCATCACCGATACGGTCGGCTTTATCCGTAGTCTGCCGGTTTCGTTGATGGGTGCCTTCAAGGCCACCCTTGAGGAGCTGCAGGATGCCGACCTGCTGCTACACTTGGTGGATGCCTCACATCCCCGTTTTGAAGACCAGATCAACCAAGTACGTACCATCCTGGAAGAGCTTGGGCTGGCGGACAAGCCCCAGCTGGTGGTTTTTAACAAGATGGATCGTCTGGAAGGGCTGAAACGTACCGATACCATCGCCTTTCTGCGGCTGGTGCAGGCACGGCGCCGTCATGACGCCCTCAGCATCAGCGCCTGTGACCGCGTAACCCTTACACCGTTACTTGAAGAGTTGAAGCGTCGTTTCTGGCCTGAGGTCGGTTGACACCTTCCCCTGCCTTGCCGTATAGTCTGCCAATGCGTGATCTGAAGTACCTGACCAGACCGAAAAAGAACCTGCTGCAACGGCACTGGAGAACCGTTCTGCTCGGCACCGTGCTGATTCTGTTGCTGGTACCCCTTACCGTATTGTTGGTGCATAAAGGAGCCCAGGCTGTTTCCACCTGGCAGTCTGCCCGCCACCAAACCGTGTCAAAAGCCCGCCCAGTACCGTTGGGAGATGAACTGTTCCGTGTTGCCGACAGCCTGCTTCCTGTGCAGGTTCCGGCGGGTGAGCCGGTACTTACCGCTGCAGCTGCCGATGGCACCATACTCAGCTACACCATTGATGTTGAGTTGCAGCGGCGAGTTCAGAACTTTCTTGAGATGACCCGCCCCCCCTACGCCGTCTTTGTGGCCATGGAACCGGCCACCGGTCGGGTGCTGGCCTTGACCGGCTACTCGTCTGTTGATCCTGCCTGGCAGCACAGTGCCGCCTACCAGGTGTATCCGATGGCCTCGCTGTTCAAGATGGTGACGGCTGCCGCCGCACTTGAGAGTCGCCAGATCACTCCGGATTCGGTTATGGAGTACCGCGGCAGAGTGGCTTCGGAGAGTCCCAAAAACTGGGATCCCAGCCGCAAAGGACGTAATCATCGGATGGATCTGACCGACGCCATGGGCAAATCGGTTAACCCAAGTAAGTATCCCCCACCACAGGTGGGGGCTTTTTGAAAATCATGGACCGCTCAAAGACGGTATGTTTAAAAGATTAACTGACCACCACCAGTGGTGGTCATGCTTCGGTCAATAGCGTCAACTGTTCCAAACGCTTGTCTTCGTCTTCCTGGTGTCTGATGTACTCTCTGATCACTTGCTCGTCAGCACCAACGGTAGAAACGTAGTAGCCGCGTGCCCAAAAGTGCATGCCGCTGTAGTTCTTACGCTGCCCCAAATAGGTGCGGGCAATGTGTATGGCACTCTTACCTTTCATAAAGCCCATGACCTGAGCAACGGAGTACTTTGGTGGTATCGATATCAGTATGTGGATATGATCCGGTTGTAGGTGACCTTCCAGTATCTTGCTCTCTTTTTGCCGAGCCAAAGCGTGAAGAAAATCACCGAGGTGTTGCCGAATACGACCATAAAGTGCTTTCCGGCGGCCTTTCGGTATCCAGATTATGTGATACTTGCATTCCCATTTCGAGTGGCATAAGCTTTGAACGTTGTCCATAGAGCCTCCTTGTGCGTGAACTTTGAGCGGTCACGTTAAGGAGGCTTCTACATATTTCTGGAACTGTCAAACTATGAGGGTCCCCCACCAAAGGTGGGGGATTACTCAGAATAATTTACGGGCTGATAGCCAGCGACCTGCTGGGCAAGGAACAGCTGCAGCAGGCCTGTAACCGTTTTGGATTCAACCGTAGCCTGCTTTTGCCCGGTGTGCCGGCGATGCCAAGTCCGGCACCGGTCGTGGAGACCGCTGAAGAGCTCCGGCTACAAGGCAGCGGGCTGAATCATGACCTGCAGGTGTCTCCGATCCACGCCGTTGCCATTACCGCCGCCCTTGCCAATCATGGTGCACTGATGGCACCGTTATTGGTTGACCATGCCGTGCGGGACGGCAAGGCCTTACAGGTGCCGACCCCCCGGAAACTGCTGCAGGTTGTAAGTCCTGAAACTGCCGGGAACCTGAGCCGTATGCTGCTTACCACGGTGACCAGCGGCACTTCGCGCAAGGCGTTCAACAATCCGCAGGGTAGGCAGTTGCTCGGTACAATTCAGATAGCCGCCAAGACTGGCTCCATAACCGGTGATAACCCCAAGGGGTATTATTCGTGGTTTGCGGCATTCGCCCCAGCAGAGCAGCCGCGTATTGCACTGGTGGCGTTGGTGATCAACGGCGAGAAGTGGCGCATCAAGGCGTCGCAGGTGGGTGAGCTGGCACTGACCAGCTATTTCAAGGCTGATAGGTAAGCAGTTTCAGACGGCCTGACGACAGCTCAGCGTAGGAAAACTGGCTGATCCAGTCCCCCAGCGAGACCAACGTGAACGGTTCCTGGTGCTCTATGAACGGCAGATGGAAATGCCCCAGCAGCAGGGCGTCGTACCCCTGGCAGCGGATGGATGTGGCATAACTGCGGATGATGGCCCGGTAGTCCCAGCGGCTGCGGTCTTGCCGGTAGCGTCCTTTACTGGTGCGCTGCAGTTTGTGGCGCAACTGCTCTATGGCAGATTGAGGCAATAGCCGGGCGGCCCGGAAGGTGAACGGATGCCGCAACAGTCGGTGCAGCAGGCGGTAGCGCCAGTCGGCCCGATTAATCAGATCACCATGGCAGAGCCGTATCCGTAGCCCTTGCAGTTCAAGGGTCACCGGCCCCGGGTAGACCTCGGCCCCCAGGCGTCGGCCCAGCTCCTCCTGCAGATGGAAATCGTGGTTGCCTTCCAGGTAGATCAGCCGGGTTCCGCTTCTGACCAGTTCCTGCAGCGCCTGCAGCAGCGGTTCATGTTCAGGAAAACAGAGGCCGGGCAGCCCAACCCTGAAATCGAACAGGTCACCCAAGATGCAGAGGGTGTCCACCGTGTCGTGCAGTGAGCTGAGGAAATCGAGCAACAGGCGGTAGTTGGTGTCGCCGGGCTGTTGCAGATGGGCATCGGAGAGGAAAATGGCACGCATGGTGCGGCGGATTGTGCCGTGGACTGTGCGGTGTGTCAATACAAGACAAGGAGCGTCTGCTGATTATGCTGAAAACCATAGCCATTCCCTGGGATGTCCTGTTACGCGCCTTTTCCAATATGGAGTCTGACCGGGTCTACTACTTTGACCGGCTGACCGGCGAGATATTTTTTGTCAGTGCCGAGATGGAAGACAGCTTCTGGAACCAGATGGACCAGTATCAGGAGCGTTTCCTGGAGATACCCGGCCTTGACGCCTCCACTGAACGTTCGCTGTTGAATAACTTTCTTCAGAACCAGCCAAATCAGGAGCTGCGCCAGCTGCTCGACCACGCCCTTTCCGGCCGTCCGCCATATGCCAATCCGACAGATATCCTCTCTTTCTTTCCTGAAGAAGAACAGCAGCTGGTTGAGTTACGCGATACGTTTGTCAGTAATCGTGTAAAGACCTGGCTTGAAGAGCATGAACTTTTTTCCATGAGTACCTCCCTGAGCGCTGTTAACTGAGAACCGCCGACAGATTTGTCTCCGTGAAAGGTGAGACATGGTCACCACGAACCTGCGGATAACCGGTATGTCCTGCGTCAACTGCGCCGGTCGCCTGGAGCGGGAGATTAGCGCATTGCCGGGGGTACAATCGGCAACCGTGAATTTTGCGGTTGCCCAGCTGACGGTCATCTTTGATCCACGGCAGCTGACGATTGACCGTATTATGGCAAAGGTGGCTGCTGCAGGTTTCCAGGCAGGCCCGATGCCGCTAGACCCGGAGACCGGTGCAGAGGTGGAGCAGGCCGAGCTGATGAACCAGCGCAACTGGTTTCTGCTGGCTCTGGTTTTATCACTGCCGATTATGCTCACCATGACCCTGCACCACCACCGTGGCATCGGCTGGTTGAACCTGGTGCTGGCAACCATGGTACAGTTCAGTGCCGGTCTGGCCTTTTACCGTGGTGCCTGGGCAGCCCTCAGAAGCAAGAGTAGCAACATGGATCTGCTGGTAGCGCTGGGAACCTCCGCTGCCTGGGGATATTCGGTACTGGCCTTCTTCGGTCTGCTGGGAGATGCACGAGATGTTTTTTTTGAGACATCGGCTTGGCTGATTACCTTTGTCCGACTGGGCAAGTATCTGGAGACCCGTGCCCGGGGAAAAGCCAGTGAAGCGCTGAAAAAGCTGCTCCATCTACAGGCTGACAAGGCGCGGCTGGTGACGCCGGAGGGTGAACAGGAGGTGTCGGCATCAGTGATCCGCGTCGGCGACCTAGTGGCGGTTCGTCCTGGCGAAACGGTTCCGGTTGACGGTGAGATCGTAGAGGGACACTCCAGTGTGAACGAGGCGATGGTTACCGGTGAGTCGTTGCCGGTTACCAAACAGGTTGGCGATGGTGTGACCGGAGCCACGATCAATCTCAACGGCAGGTTACTGGTCAGGGCCACCCGGGTCGGTGAGGCAACCCTGCTGTCCCAGATCGTCAAGATGGTACGGGAGGCCCAGGGGGATAAGGCCCCGATCCAGCGTTTTGCTGATACGGTCTCAACCTGGTTTGTGCCTGCTGTGGTGTTGCTTGCGCTCCTGACATTCTGTATCTGGTTTCTGGTGCTGCAGGTCCCGTTTGTGACCGCCTTCAGCTTTGGGGTGGCGGTGGTGGTCATCGCCTGCCCCTGCGCCATGGGGCTGGCAACGCCCACGGCCATCATGGTCGGTAGCGGTGTCGCCCTCTCGCGTGGGATTCTGGTTAAAAAGGGTTCGGCGCTTGAGGCGATCGCCGGATTGCAGGTGATGTTGTTGGACAAGACCGGCACCCTGACCAGCGGCAAGCTGTCACTGAGTGCGCTGATCACGGCAGAAGGGGTGCCTGCACAGCGGTTACTGGAAACGTTGGCCGCTGCCGAGGCAGGATCAAACCACCCGCTGGCCCAGGCTGCCCTGCTTGCTGCAAACGAGCGAGGCATTACAGCTGCTGCAGTAAGTGACTACCAGGAACTTGAGGGGCACGGTATCACCTGTATTCTGGATGGTAACCGTCTGGTCGTGGGCAATCAGCGCCTGTTGGAACAGGAAGGGGTGGCAACGACCGCCATTGTTCCGCAGATAACGCAGCTTGCTGCTGGCAACTCATTGGTCTTTGTCGCGTCTGCTGGTCGCTTGCTGGGGGTAGCAGCCTTCAGTGATACACTTAAACCTGGCTCGGCTCTGGCGGTTACCGCATTGAAGCAGATGGGCATACGCACGGTCATGATCACCGGTGATCAGGGTGCTGTTGCAGAGCAAGTGGCTGCACAGGCCGGGGTTGACGTATATGAGGCCCAGGTACTACCCGGGCGCAAGCGGGAGGTTGTCCAGGGGTGGCAGGCACAGGGGTATAAGGTGGGGATGACCGGTGACGGCATCAATGATGCCCCGGCCTTGGCAGCCGCTGATGTGGGGATCGCTATTGGCGGTGGAACCGATGTGGCCAAGGAGACCGGCGATATTGTGTTGATCAGGGACGATCTGCAGGATGCAGTACGGGCTATCACCATCGGCAGGGCCACCCTGTCCAAGGTCAAGCAAAATCTGTTCTGGGCTTTGGCCTACAATGTGGTTGGTATTCCGGTGGCAGCGGGTCTGTTTGCCGGTTACGGCATCACCCTTAAGGCCGAGTTTGCCGGGCTAGCCATGGCCTTTTCCTCAGTTTCAGTAGTACTGAACTCCCTGCTGCTGAAACGGGTGGCAGGGCGTTTGTAATGGGGCGGTTTTTCGGAGGCGCTGTATTCGTTACGTGGTCTTGAAACCCGCCATCTCCTGTTCAAGGCTCTTGATCTGAAGCGAGAGGCCGCTGACCGCCCCCTCCATGATTTTGGTGGTTTGCAGGTTGCCGGTGGCAGCCGCCTCCATCTCTTCTGCGGTGTGGACCACTTGGTCGCTGGCTTCAGTCTGCATCCGACAGGCCTTACGGATTCCGTCAATCATCCTGACAATGGTTTCAGTTGAGTCGGCAATGGTGGTGCCTGCTTCATTGTGGGAGCGGGCCACATGGTACACTTCCTGTGCCAGGGCACGCATCCCGGCCGAGGTCTTTTCGATCACACCGGCATCAGTGGTCTGCTGGTTGAACGAACGCACGATCTGCTCCAGCATGGAGCCAACCTCTTCCATGGCCAGCCGCATCTTTTCGCCATGCTGCACATGCAGTTGGGTTGCCTTTGCGATCTCGCTGGCCTGCTCGCTGGCGATCTTGACACCGTGGACAATCTTGCTCAGGGCCTGACCGGAGCGCTGCGAAAGCTGCTCACCCTCTTTGACGGCCTGTTCCGACAACGAGATGGCCTTGACCGCCTTGTCAGTCTCTTCCTTGACGCCGTTGACAATCTCAGCAATTTCACGGGTGGATGCGGTGGTACGCCGGGCAAGCTCCTTGATCTCGTGGGCCACCACGCCAAACCCCTTGCCATGCTCGCCGGCCTGGGCTGCTATGATAGAGGCGTTCAGCGCCAGCAGCTTGGTCTGTTCTGCCACCTCGTCGATCACCTGCAAGATGGTGCCGATGCTGGCCGCATGCACCGACAGGTTGCCAATGGCCTGCTGTACCGTGCAGGAGGCACTGCGAATCTGTGCGATCCCCTTGGCCGTGCTTTCCACCGAGGTATTCCCCTGTTCTGCATCCCGCAGTACATCCACCGAGACCCGCGCTGTGGTCTGGGCGCTTTCCTCTACCTGACGCACTGATTTTTCCATGTCGGTCACCAGATTGCTGGTCTTCATGGCGTTCTGCATCAGCCGGTGCACATTGGCGTTGATCTCACTCTGGTCGCCGGCCATGCGGGTGATGGAGTCGCTGACCAGCTCCACCGAATGGAGCAGCTGCGTCACCAGTTCATTGATCTGGGCCGTGCTGGAGACCATCTGCTGTATTGAGGCTGCGTTGACGATGGCAGCTTCTGAAAGCCCTTCGACCGAGGTGGTCACCTCTTCGACTGATTGTCTGATCTGACCTGCAGCGTCCTTGGTCCGGTAGACGGTATCTTTCTGGCCTTCTGCCATCTTGAGGTTTTGAAGGGCAACAGAGTCAACGTTTGCGCCGATGGTGCGCAGTTCGCTGACTGCGGCCCTGATACTGATCACAATACTGCTCAGCCGTTCCAGCATCTCGTTGAAGTTGCTGTTGAGCATACCAACTTCATCCGGAGTCAGGTCAGTTCCTCTGATGGAGAGGTTGCCGTCGGCGGCCTGATCCATGACCGCTGAGAGCTGTTTGACCCGGATGGGCAGCTTGCGTGAGGCCAGGATCAGCAGCACCGCCAGGAAAAACAGTCCGCAGATGCCAAACAGTGCTCGCAGACCATCCCGGGGAAACTGGTCTGCGACCATACCCAGCAGTGAGAGCAGTATCCCGGAAACAAGCAGTATCCTGATCAGTTTTGATCCAAATCCGAGGTTCTTTGCCATGGTGTGTGTCCTTGGAAAATCTGGGGCATGTCAGCTATGAGCCCCTTATACCGTAAAACGATGTTAAAGCAAAAGCACTTCCGTCCTTTACTGAGCATGGCCTTGCATTTTGTACCTCCCGCTCCTATACTGCCCGCACATTTTTTCAGGAGGGTTGCATGATAGAGATTAATTTCGACAAGATGGGTGGGCTGATTCCGGCTGTTATCCAGGATTACGAAAACGGTGAGGTGCTGATGGTGGCCTTCATGG
>DKFG01000137.1:0-485 GCA_002452325.1 Geobacter sp. UBA6802 | reverse complement strand
AGTACTGGATGAAGGGTGAGGAGTCCGGCAATACCCAGGATGTGATGGAGGTACTGACCGACTGCGATGCCGATACCGTGGTAATCAAGGTTAAACAGAACGGCCCGGCCGCCTGCCACACCGGCAACCGCAGCTGTTTTTATGTCAAGTGGGAGAACGGCCAGTGGGTGGAACATTCCAACCCGCTCTTTAATCCTGAGGAGGTCTACAAAAAATGAGTACCGTCCTGCGCTTCGGTGTTCCTAAAGGCAGTCTGGAAGAGGCCACGGTTGACCTGTTCAAACAGGCCGGCTGGCAGATCGGTGTTTCCTCCCGCAGCTATTTTCCCACGGTTGACGACGGTGAAATGAAGTGTCATCTGATCCGTCCCCAGGAGATGGGGCGGTATGTGGAGCGGGGCACTATTGATGTTGGTATTGCCGGCCGGGACTGGGTCCGCGAGAACGACGCCGATGTGGTTGAGGTCTGCGAGATGGTCTACTCCA
>DKFG01000200.1 GCA_002452325.1 Geobacter sp. UBA6802 | reverse complement strand
TTCTGGACGAGATCGGCACCATGCCAATGCAGCTTCAGTCAAAGCTGTTGCGGGTGTTGCAGGAACAGGAGGTTGAGCGGGTAGGGGGCACTAAGGCGATCAAGCTGGATGTACGGGTTATCTCGGCCACTAATGCCGATCTTGAGGAACAGGTGCGGCTGGGCAGTTTCAGAGAGGATCTGTACTATCGCCTGAACGTCATCCCGGTTAATCTACCGCCGCTCAGGGAACGTCGTGAAGACCTGCTGCCGTTGGTAAGTCATTTTATGGAGAAGTTCTGCCGCCTGATGGGGAGACCGGTGATGACCGTGGGTAAACCGGCCCTTGATGCCCTTGAGCGGTACCGCTGGCCCGGCAACGTGCGTGAGCTGGAGAACCTGGTTGAACGTCTGGTGGCGTTGACCGAACACGATACCATTGGCGTTGATGACCTGCCAGGCGAGATGTCGGAGGCACTGCAGCCGCAACGGGGGATCTGTCTGGAACTCTCGCCCGACGGCATTGACCTGCCTGCTGCCATAGAAGAACTGGAACGGAAACTGATTGTCAAGGCGCTGCAGATGTCCGGCAATGTTAAGGCTCGGGCTGCAACGCTGCTGGGGCTGAACCGGACTACCCTGGTGGAGAAGATGAAACGGCTGCAGATCAGCTGACGGATCGCGGTCGCCGTATTTTGAAGGTTGCCCTGAAGGTTGCTGCCTTGATTCCCTCTGCAGTGATGATCTCGGTCATCCCCTCAATGGTACGATCATCGCGACTGACAACCTGGGCCTGGGCCCGGACCGTGCCCCAGCAGACCGGCGCATGAAAGGTCAGATCCAGCCTGGTGGTGACAAAATCAGTATCTTCCGGCAGCAGGCTCTTGATGGCCATGGCCAGGGCGGTGTCTGCCAGCGATACCACTGCACCGCCGTGCATGAGTCCCTTGCCCTGGCAGAGCGCCGCCTTGAACGGCATGGTCAGCACGGCCCTGCCATCCAGCGCCTCTTCTATCTGCATCCCTAGCAGTTCCTCAAACGGCGCCGTTGCAATCCATTCCGGCAACTGAAACGGCGGTTCCTCACCTTGTACTACCGGCGCATCATAGATCTTCTCATACATCCTGCAAACCTCCCGTAGCTGCCCGACCTTGACCCTTGACCCTTGACCCTGCCTCTTTCATCCCCAGATTCCGGCAATCTGCCTGCCGCACCGTGTGCAGGCGCCATCCTTCAGATTGATGCTGGTGATACTGTAGCCTGACCGTCCAATAACCACCATGCCGCAGGCCGGACAGATGGTTTGCTCTTGCGCATCAGCGATGTTGCCTTGGTAGATATGCCTGAGACCGGCTCTGGTGCCGGCCTCAAAGGCGCGGTCAAGGGATTGCCGGGGGGTGGCCGGGTGCTGCATCCTGTGCTGCGGAAAATAGCGTGAGATATGCCAGGGGGTATCCGGTCCCAGTTCCTGGGCAATGAAGCGGGCAATACCGTCCAACTGTAGCTGGTCGTCGTTTTCGCCCGGAATAATCAGGGTGGTAATCTCAATCCATATTCCGCGTCTGCGGTAGTCACGAATCCCCTCCAGCACCTGGTCCAGCCGGGCACCGCAGACCCGGTGGTAGAAATCGTCGGAAAATCCCTTCAGATCGATATTGGCGGCGTGCAGTACCGGCGTGACCATGCCGAGTGCCTCCGGCGTGATGTAGCCGTTGGTGACAAAGACAGTGTAAAGCCCTGCCTCTGCTGCCAGCGTTGCGGTCTTCAGGGCATATTCAAACCAGACCGTTGGCTCAGTGTAGGTAAAGGCAATGGAGCGGCAACCGGCCTGCAGTGCAGCGCTGACCGTCTGTTCCGGTGTAACAACCCGACCGGGGAATCGACCGCTCCCCTGGTCATCGTACTGGGCAATGTCGGCGTTCTGACAGTGCAGGCAGCGGAAGTTGCAGCCGACTGATGCCACGGAATAGCAGCGGCTGCCGGGCAACAGATGGAAGAGCGGTTTTTTTTCAATCGGGTCAATCTGCTCAGCCACCAGCAGACCCGCTGCCAGGGAATACAGCATCCCTCCACGGTTTTCCCTCACCCGGCAGATGCCGCGCCTCCCTTCGGGGATAGTACAACGGTGCCGGCAGAGCGTGCAGCGCACTGTCTGCTGCGGTAACGGTTCAAAACAGAGCGCTTCCTGAGACATGGCAGCCACCTCCCCCTTGCAAGTTTCTTCAAGGCTGGTATATCTATACCTGATTGCACGGTGAATGTTCAACCGGTTGATTCTCGGAGTCTGGTGGAGTCTGATATGCGTAGAAGAAGCAGTATGTTTATAGTGCTGATAGTGCCCTTTGTTGCTATTGCCGCTCAGTGGCTGAGTGCCGCTGATAGAACCTGCTGATATGACCATGTTCGATGAGCAGACCGTAGAGCGGCTGACCGGACTGACTGCAGAACAGCGTAGTGCCCTGGGCGAGTTGTATGCCCGGCTTGACGAAGGGCTGCGTGTTGAGGTGCATCGCCGTCAGCGCGAACTATTCAAGCAGTGGGTGGCGCAGGGGATTGGCTCTGCAGGCCGTACTGGTGAGACCGGCTACGCTGCATTTCTGATGGTACTGAAACAGCTCTGGCTGGAGCAGTCACCACAGGTGCTGCCTTTAGTGCGGGAACACAAGCCGTACAAAAAACGGCTGCGCAGCTCGCTGGAGAAAAACTATCTGACCGAACTGGTCAGACTGAGGGAAGAAGAAGGGCTTTCGTGGCGGCAGCTGTCGGACTACTTTAAGAAAGAGTTTAAGAAAACGGTTTCACACACGTATCTTAAAAGGATTTATGAAGAGCATCAGGCTTCAGACCAGTAGCGCTACCCAACCTCGGCGTACTCCCGTACCCTGAACTGCACCCCCAGCCCTTCAGCCACTCTGCGGCAGGCCTCGATATCAACACCCGGAACCGTGACAGCGGTTGCGGTGACATCCGGGATGTAACGGGTCGCTTCACGCAAGAAATCACAGACCCCCTGCCAGCCTGCTTCACCAAACGGGGTGTTGCAGAGCCTGCCATAGGTTGCGGCATCAGCTGCATTTAAGCTGATGGAGATGCTGTCCACCAGTCCAGCCAGTTCCGGCAGGATGTTGCGGCCGTGGGCCAGGTTGGCCTGACCATCGCTGTTGATTCTGATTGTGTAGCCGCGCTGTTTGAGTGCGGCAGCCACCTGCTTGACCAGATCCAGACGCAGCAGCGACTCTCCAAAACCGCAGAACACCACCTCATCAATATCCTGTGGCTGTCCTATAGCTGCCATAACCTCCTCAAAGCCCGGCTCATGATCCAGCAGCAGGTTATGCCCCTTGACCGTAAATTCGTCAAACTTGGCACAGAAGGTACAGCTGTTGGAGCAGCGATTGGTAATGTTCAGGTAGAGGGAATTCCTGATCCGGTACGCGATCTTGGTGGAGGAATACCAGAGCGGGATACCAAACAGTCGCCCGGCATTCATAGTGGTGATACGGCCCACATCTTCAACGGTCAGTCCACGCAGTTCAGCCACCTTTTCAGCAGTAATGCGGGTGTAGGCCGGTTCGTTACGCTTGCCGCGGTGAGGCACCGGTGAGAGATAGGGACAGTCGGTCTCCAGCAGCAGCCGCTCCAGTGGCACGTTGCGCACCACCTCACGCAACTGCTCGTTGGAAGGGTAGGTAATGGTGCCGGGTATGGAGAGATGCAGCCCTTGATCAATACACTGCCGGGCAAAGTCCAGATCACCGGAAAAACAGTGCATCACACCTTTGGTCACGCCTGCTTCCCTGACCATGGCCAGGGTTTGGTCATGGGCATCCCGGTCATGGATCACCACCGGTTTGTCCAGCTCACGGGCCATCTGCAGGAAACGCCGGAAGATCCGCTCCTGATCCTCCCGTGGTGAGTGGTTGCGGTAGAAATCAAGGCCGATCTCACCGATGGCTACACATTTGGGGGTGGCTGTTGCCAGCTCCTGCAAAGTTGCAATCGTCTCTTCCGTAACCCCGGCTGCATCATGGGGGTGGATCCCCACCGTGCAGAACAGGGCCGCATTGTCTGTAGCCAGCTCAACAGCCTGTCGGCTTGAGGCAGGGTCGGCGCCGATGACGATCATCCCCCTGACGCCGGCTGCCTCAGCACGCACCAGTACCTGATCCCAGTCCGGCTTGAAATCATCGTAGTAAATATGGCAATGGGTATCAATAAGTGTTGTGTTCATGGCTGCCCTAAGACCGGTTTCAAGTGGTGGGCCCCGTGCAATCCGGCCCAGGCTAACGTTAACAAGGCTCTTCTTTTCTCCCTTTTTTTTCTGCAAGTCAACTTTTGTAATATCTGCCAGGTGAGAAACTCAATGCGGTAATGACAAATTTTGCCAGTGCGCTTGACATTATCGGCAGAGCTGGTAGGGTATGCACAGCTAGTGCTGGTTTGACAGTAAGAATTACAGGCAGTTAGCACGCAGGTTGTTTTGGCGTTGGTTTTGCAGCTAGAACAAACATACCTTTTGCAGTAACCATGTAGAAAGTCAGTCGTACACATTCAACCGCCTGCCCTGCAGGCAACAACCAGAAAGGAGAAGAATCTATGCTTAACAAGATTCGGAACAGAAAAGGCTTCACCCTCATCGAGCTGCTGATCGTCGTGGCGATCATCGGCATCCTGGCAGCCATTGCCATCCCGCAGTTCTCATCGTATCGTGAGAAGGCATTTCACAGTGCTTCAGCAAGTGATTTGAAAAATATCAAAACCGGTTTGGAGTCTTACAACGCTGATAATCAGAAATATCCTACTACTTTAGTTCTTGAATAATGCACTTTATAAAGGAGATATTTATGAAAAGATTTATTTTAGCAAGTTTACTAGTTGTTATGGGAGCTGCTTCATCTTTTGCAGCGGATTCTCCAGTTGATTTTTCTAAAGCAGGTTTGAATGTGGTAGCAAACGCAACGGCTGGAGCACAAATCGGCAGATTATCGGCTAGTAATGGACTCGGATGGGGGATGACAGAATCAGGATATACACTGATAACACAACATGTACAGGGGACAAGAGCATTTGGTACATCTCACGATGGAACTGCTATTTTTTGGGCACCTGTACCAACAAAAGGTACTGCTCACCCAACGGCTGCACCTACAGTAGGAGTCACTTATTTTAACACAGGTTGGACAGTAATGTAGTTGATAATGGTTCAGAACTGTTGACTGGCGGGGTGTTTCGGCATCCCGCTGTTTTTATGTGCTTTCAGCAGCAAAGATGTCTGTTGTGAAATAGAGTCTGTTCCAAAGGAGTAGTGACGCGTTATGAACAATATCATCCAGATAACGCTGAAAGGTATCTTCCGTGATCGGGTGTTTCAGGGGATCATGGCCCTTGGTGTGCTGTTCCTGTTCATTCCTTCGGCTGCTTCGCTCTCCATGCGGCAGGTGACTGAACTGTCCATCACGCTGTCACTATCGCTGATCTCCTTTATCCTGCTGCTGCTGTCGGTTTTTCTGGGGGCTACCTCGCTCTGGAAGGATATGGAGCGGCGCTATACCTTCAGCGTGCTTAGCCTGCCGATCAGCCGCAGCTCGTACCTGCTGGGCCGCTTCTTTGGTCTGGCCCTGTTTCTGGTGCTTACCTCGGCGGTGCTGGGTACGATCTCGCTGCTGGTGATCAAGGCGGCTTCCGGCATGTACCCGCCGGATCGCCCGATTGTGTGGGGGTATCTGGCTCTGGCCATCGGTTATTCCACCCTTCAGTACATCCTGCTGGTGGCAGTGGCTTTGTTGCTCTCTACGGTCAGCACCTCATTTTTTCTGCCCATTTTTGGCACCATCTGCACCTTTCTGGCCAGCGGTGTTACCCAGCAGGTGTATGAGTATGTCAATTCACCGGCAGCGCAGCAGACCGTGGCGCCGTTGGTTAATGCTGCTGCCGGCGGCGTTTATTATCTGCTGCCCAATCTGGCCGGGTTTGATCTGAAGGTACATGCCATTTACAGCATAGCGCCCAATACCCAGGGCCTGCTGCTTACTGCAGGCTATTTTACGGCCTATACAGCTATTCTGCTGGGGGCGGCGGCACTGATCTTTAACCGGAGAGAGATGAAGTAGGTGAAGGGTACCGCCTGGATACGTTTTGACATATCCAGCGGAGCGGAATATATTCTTACCTGAATCTTACCAGTAAGGAGTCAGATATGGAGACGGTTGCTCTCTCAAGTAAAGGTCAGTTTGTCCTGCCCAAGTCGATACGGGATCAGCACCGGTGGGATGCAGGCACCAGATTTCTTGTTGTTGATAAAGGCACCGAGGTGGTTCTCAAGCCTGTTACTCCTTTTGAGCCAACAATTTTTGAGCCTGCAGATGCTCCTTCGGTCTATACCGGTAAACGGTTGTCACTGGCTGATATGGATGCGGCAATCTCAATGGAAGCCGGTGCAAGGAAATGACTGCTGTTGATACCAATATTCTGGTCCGGTATGCTGTGAAGGATGACCGAAAGCAGGCGCAACAGGCAACAGAGTTTTTAAAGCAAAATCCCTGCCGCCTGTTGAAAACGGTGCTGCTTGAATTCGTCTGGGTTCTTGCGTCATCTGCAGGCTATAATCTTCCAAGGGCTGTTGTAGCTGAACGGGTTCGCCATGTCTGTGGGCTGCCGACGATTGATCTGGAAGATGCTTCGTCTGTTGCACAGGCAGTGTGTTGGTATGAGCAGGGTATGGATTTTGCCGACGCACTGCATCTTGCGTCAAGCTCATTACTTGAGGGTTTTGCCACCTTCGACAGGCGGTTGTTCGTCAAGGCCGATACACTATCTGATCAGAAGATTACATTGCTTTCATGACGCTACCAGGGTTTTTTGCATGGGATTCAATGAGATGAAAAAGCATCTGCCCCCACCCTTTCTTTTATTGCTGAGCGGGCTACTGTTCTACGGCCTGCTGATCCTGCCCTTTACCACCTACATGCGCAACAAGCCGATTGAGGAAAAACTGGGGTATGTGCCCAGCGTCAAGCTGTTGAAGCCGCTCTCTGCTGATCAGAAAGAGCTGGTGGGCGCTTCGTTGGTGATGAAGGTTTTGATGTATTTTGGCGGTATTGTGGCTGAGGCAGAAGCTGGCAGGGTGATCAGTGAACCACCTGATCTGCAGGGGATGTCCCGTCTGCTGCATGGAGCCGTCCGTCTTGATCCCTATAATATGGATGCCTATTACTTTGCCCAGGGGTTTCTTACCTGGGATGCCCGTCAGTTCAAGGTTGCCAATGACCTGCTTGATTACGGCATGGGGTACCGCACCTGGGATTGGCAGCTGCCGTTTTTTGCCGGATTTAACAGCGCCTTTTTTCTGAAGGACTATGCCAGGGCAGCAGGCTATTACCAGCGGGCTGGCGAGCTAAGCGGCAGCTCTCTGCATATTAACCTTGCCGGCCGCTATATGCAGGAGGCAGGTCAGACAGACTTGGCTATTCTGTATCTGGCTGCCATGGAAAAGGGTGAGAGAAATCCCGCCATGAAGAAAAGCTATCAGATTCGTTTGCAGGCCTTTCAGGAGGTACGCAGGATTGAGCTGGCACGGGATCAGTTTCAGCAAAAGCAGGGCAGTTTCCCGGTTTCTGTTCAGCAGCTGGTACAGCTTGGTTATCTCAAACACCAGCCGGTTGACCCCTACGGTGGGCAGTTTTATCTGGAACCTACCGGCAAGGTGGCCACCACCAGCAAGTTTGCCTTTGCGGGGGTTAAAAAGTGACCTGATTGGCGCTGATCTTCCGGCGGATCATCAGTCTCCTCTCACTGTAAAGAGGCTTAAGCAAGCACGTTGCCCGTACCATGGAAGCAAGTTCCAAGTTCCTTGACAGGACAACACTGAAAACTACCGTTAGAAGCGCTTGTTATTTCTATCTTGTTGTTATAGACTTGTACAGTATATAGAACAGGAGGTTGTCTATGAGAGTAGTGAATTTTACCGAAGCTCGTAATCATTTAAAGTTAGTGCTTGATCAAACAGTTGCAGATGCTGATTTTACCATAATTTCTCGCAGGGATGCACAGGATGCTGTGGTGATGTCTCTTGATACCTTTAACAGTTTTGTAGAAACCGTTCATCTGCTTAAATCGCCTGCCAATGCTGTCCATTTATCCCGCTCTATCGAACAGTATCGTGCTGGTATGACTATCCAACAGGAATTGGCAGATGCCTGAAAGACTAACCTGGACAGGAGCTGCCTGGGAAGATTATTGCTATTGGCAGAAGCAGGACATAAAAACACTGAAACGGATCAACCTGTTGATTCAGGATGCCCTGCGTAGCCCATTTGAAGGCATTGGTAAACCGGAGCCATTACGCGAGAATCTTTCCGGTTTTTGGTCGCGTCGCATTGATGAGACCAATCGGCTGGTCTATGTTGTTGATGCTTCAGATCTGGTTGTCATTGCCTGTAGATATCATTATGGCTTGTCAGATTCTGTTTCCCCCTCCCTGGCCCTCCCCCGCTGGGTGAGGGAATAAATGCTCCTATAGTAGCAACCACCAGCAAGTTTGCCTTTGCAACAACAGAAGAAGTGAGGGACTGGTTTGCCGAATGGTGTTGTATCTTGATTGCATTTGTATGAAAAACGCAGTAGCTTTGATTGTGGAGGTGAGGTATGCCATCATTACAAGTAAGAGAATTACCTGAGGCGATCTATGTTCAACTGTGCCGTGAGGCTGAAATGCAACATCGATCACTAGCGCAACAGGCCGTTGCCATTCTTGCACGGGGGCTTAATCTTGAGCGTGATCCCAAGTCCCGCAGGGCGGCTCTGCTGGCGCAGATTACTACAGAACCGATCAAAATGAATGGGGTCGTATCTGTTGATCCAGCGCAAATCATTCGGGAAGATCGTGAACGATGATTACCATTCTTGATGCCAGCGCTGCAGTTGCTCTTGCAATGAACCTTCCCGAGTCCATAAAATTTCAGCAGAACATACACAACTCCGCTTTGGTACTTGCCCCGGATCTCTTTGTGGCTGAAGTGTCAAATGCTATCTGGAAGTATGTTCGTGCCGGGATTCTTGATGCGGATCAAGCGGGTGTTGTTCTTGAGCGCGCCATTGGCCTTGTTGATACGTTTGAGCCGGTGCAGATGCTCTATAAGGAGGCGTTTTCCGTGTCAGTTGACCATTTGCATCCGGTGTATGATGCTCTGTATCTGGTGTTGGCCCGCAGGCATGCCGGTGTACTGGCAACAGTTGATAAGCGTTTGGCTGGTTTGGCATCAAAACTACATATCAGATTGGTAGACTAACAGACTGGGGTTGTGATGTATGAATGCCATTGAAATAAAAAGCTTATGTAAACAGTTTAGCGGTAAACGGATGACCAAGGTTGAAGCCCTGCAGGGGCTGACGCTTACCATTGAACAGGGCGAAGTGTTCGGTTTTTTGGGGCCGAACGGAG
>DKFG01000207.1:16477-18604 GCA_002452325.1 Geobacter sp. UBA6802 | reverse complement strand
ACCTCTGGTCCGGTTTCACAACCGGCCAGCAGTGCCACGGCAAACAATGTGGCAAAACTTGCAGCAATTCTCGTACGGATACTCATGCGTGCTCCTCCTTTTGTGTGTGTGCTACGTGTGGGTTTCTTAACGAAGTCACAGTAGCGTAACTGTTCTTGCTGCGTCAAATTAATACAGTAGCTGCTATATATAGAAGGGCATATACAGGCCGTGATGTGTCACTCTGTATAAAGATTTTATGGTGAACTACTTGCGACTGAACCGAACCTCTGGTATAGGAGAAAACAACGTTTGATGGAATGGTTTACATGCTTGCTTGAACACTGTTTTTTGTAGTCGCAATCACGGAACGAGTATCCGGATCAAGGAGGCTGCTATGGAGAATGAACAACAAGGTTCGGCTGAAAAGGGGGCTTTTTCAGTTTCACGTTTACTGGAAGAGCGCGGGGTTTCTCGGCGAGATTTTCTCAAATTCTGTTCTGCAGTAACCGCTGCCATGGCTTTACCAGCCACCATGGCGCCAAAGGTTGTCCAAGCCCTGGACAAGGTGCAGCGTCCGACCCTGATCTGGCTGAACTTCCAGGATTGCACCGGCGATACGGAGGCGTTGTTGCGTGCCTCAAACCCGACAGTTGGTGAACTGGTACTGGATATTCTGTCAGTTGATTACCATGAAACCATCATGGCTGCAGCAGGGCACCAGTCAGAGGCGGTTCTTGAGAAGACTGTCAAAGAATACGCCGGCAAGTACCTGTGTGTTGTTGAAGGTTCTATTCCGGTTAAGGATGGCGGCGTGTACGGCTGTGTTGGCGGCAAGAGTTTTCATCAGGTTGCCAAACAGGTCTGCGGCAATGCTGCCGCTACCATTGCCGTTGGTACCTGTGCTGCATACGGCGGTATTGCAGCGGCCGCTCCCAACCCGTCCGGAGCAGTAGGGGTAAAAGATGCTGTCCCCGGCATTACGGTACTTAATCTGCCCGGCTGCCCCTGTAATGCTGACAACCTGACAGCCGTGGTGGTGCATTACCTCACCTTTGGCAAATTGCCTGCCATGGATAGTCACGGCAGGCCGCTGTTTGCCCACGGTAAACGTATTCATGACAACTGCGAACGTCGTCCCCACTTTGATGCAGGCCAGTATGTTGAGGTATGGGGTGATGATGCCCACCGCAAAGGGTACTGTCTCTACAAAATGGGTTGCAAAGGTCCGACAACGTTTCATAACTGTCCTACTCAGCGCTTCAATGACAAACTCAGCTGGCCGGTTGCAGCCGGACATGGTTGTGTCGGCTGCTCAGAGCCCCAATTCTGGGACACTTCGCCGCTTTATCGGCGTCTGCCCAATGTACCGGGGTTCGGCATTGAAAAGAGTGCCGACAAGATCGGTCTGGCCTTTGCCGGTGGTGTGGCAGGCGCTTTTGCCATACATGGGGCACTGAACGCGCTGCGTAAGGATAAGGGTGCTGATCATGAAACCACTGAAGGGGGGGAGTGACCAATGGCCAAGATTGTAGTTGACCCGATCACCCGAATTGAGGGGCATTTGCGGATTGAAGCGGAACTTGAAGGCGGCAGGATCAAGGATGCCTGGAGTTCCAGCACCATGTTCCGGGGTATTGAGAAGATCCTGAAAGGCCGTGACCCCCGTGACGCCTGGTACTGGACGCAACGCTTCTGCGGTGTCTGCACCACGGTACACTCCATTGCCTCGATCCGGGCAGTGGAAGATGCTCTCAAGATCAAGGTGCCGCCTAATGCCCAGCTGATTCGAAACATCATCATGGGGATTCAGGGTGTCCAGGATCATGTGATTCATTTTTACCACCTGCATGCTCTGGACTGGGTCGATATCACCTCGGCCCTCAAGGCAGACCCGGTTAAGACCGCTGCACTGGCAGCCTCAATCTCTGAATGGCCCAACAACTCAGCCACTCATTTTAAGGCGGTACAGGAAAAGTTGAAGTCTTTTGTGGGTACCGGTCGTCTGGGTCCCTTTGCCAACGCCTACTGGGGACACCCGGCCTACAAGCTGCCGCCCGAGGCCAACCTGATGGCTACGGCCCATTATCTTGAGGCTCTGGAGTGGCAGAAAGAGGTGATCAAGATCCACGCCATCCTGGGCAGCAA
>DKFG01000207.1:0-16416 GCA_002452325.1 Geobacter sp. UBA6802 | reverse complement strand
ACCATCAAACGGCTGCTTGCCAAGGCCCAGGATTTTGTTGAAAAGGTTTATATCCCTGATCTGCTGGCCATTGCTTCATTTTACAAAGAGTGGGCTGCCATCGGCGGTGGAGTGGGCAATTTCCTTTCATACGGTGAATTTCCTGATCCGATCAACGGCAACCTCTGGTTTCCTGACGGGATCATCATGAACAAAGACATCAGTAAACTGTTGCCAGTTGATCAAAACAAGATTGCCGAGTATGTGGATCACTCCTGGTATGAGAGTACCGCAGGAAAAGGCCAGGGACTGCATCCTTGGAAAGGGGAGACCGAGGCCAATTATACCGGCCCCAAGCCGCCCTACGAGCATCTGGACACCGATGCCAAATACTCCTGGGTCAAGGCGCCCCGTTACGAAGAAACCCCGATGGAGGTCGGTCCGTTGGCCCGTATCCTGGTGGCATACGTGGGCGGACACAAAGAAACCAAGGCTGCGGTTAATATGGTGCTGGCCAAGCTGGGGGTCGGACCAGAGGCCCTGTTCTCAACCCTCGGGCGCACAGCAGCACGGGGTATTGATGCCCTGCTGATTGCACAACAGAGCCCGGTCTGGCTGGACCAGCTGATTGCCAATATCGGCAAGGGCGATTACCGGATTCATGCTAACGAGAAATGGGATCCCAAAGAGTGGCCGGCAGAGGCATCGGGCTACGGTTTCCATGAAGCCCCCCGTGGGGCTTTGGGACACTGGATCCGCATCAAGGATCAGAAAATCTACAACTACCAGGCCGTGGTACCTTCCACCTGGAATGCCTCGCCTCGTGATCTCAAGGGACAGCGCGGCCCCTATGAGGCTGCGCTGGTAGGAACTCCGATAGCCAAGGCAGATCAGCCGTTGGAGATTCTGCGCACCATTCACTCCTTTGACCCTTGTCTTGCCTGCGCCGTACATGTTACCGATGCTGTCGGCAACGAACTGGTGCAGGTCAAGGTCTCCTGATGAAAGGGGGCTGTCATGGCTGAGAAGAAATATAAACAATATATATGGGAACTACCGGTACGGTGGTGTCACTGGGTGAATGTACTCTCGATTGTGGTGCTTTCAGCCACCGGCATTCTTATTGGCAATCCGGTTTTTATCGGTAGTTCACCAGATTCCTATCTGATGGGCTGGATCCGTTTCATTCACTTTGTGTTTGCCTATGCGTTTCTGGTAAGCGTGGTAACCCGTATGATCTGGACCTTAACCGGTAACTGCTATGCCGGCTGGCGGGAGTATTTTCCGTTTTTCGGCAAGGCAGGCAGGCAAGAGATGAAAGAGGTCTTTGACTACTACACTTTTCGCAGCACACATCCTCCAGAGACCACCGGTCACAACCCAATGGCTGCCACAGCCTATTTTGTGGTGTTTCTGGTCTACTGGTTCATGCTCCTGACCGGCTTTGCCATGTATGCGGAGCATGAGCCGGGCGGCATCATGCACACACTGCTCAAGCCGATGTACGTTTTGATGACATCACAGCAGATGCATCTCTATCATCATCTGGCCATGTACCTGATCTTCGGTTTTGTCATCAACCATGTCTACAGTGCCTGGTTAATGGATATCAAAGAAAAGGGTGGCGAAATATCCAGCATGTTCAGCGGGTACAAATTCACCACCAGCCCCTATGCGGTTTGCAAGAGTCGACATTGGGATATCTTCCCTTGGAGAAGCAAAAAGAAGAAGTGATCCTTAAGCGGGGTGGGCAGCCACCCCGCTTCTTTAAGAGGAGTATGACATGCAGCAAACCCTGGTATTGGGGCTGGGTAACACCATCATGTCTGACGACGGTGTTGGACCACGTGTTATTGAGCGGCTACGGGATTCCGGCAGACTGCCTGTTACGGTTAGCTGCATGGATGGGGGTACCCTGGGCCTTGATCTGTTGCCCTATCTTGAAGGAATTCACCGTCTCATCATTGTCGATGCAGTAGAGCTGGCACAACCACCTGGCACAACCGTATGCCTGAAGGGTGATGACGTGCCGGTTGCTCTGGAAACAAAACTCTCTCCGCACCAGATGGGTATGAAAGACCTGCTGGCTGTTGCCCGCCTGATGGGGCAGCTGCCGGAGGAGATCATTCTGATCGGTGTGCAGCCGAGCTGCCTGGAGATGGGCACCGAATTAAGTGCTGTCGTTGAGGCAGCACTACCGATACTGGAATCGATGGTACTGGAGGAAATTTCCTGCAGTAGTATGCCCCCAACATTCATGTAACCAAGTATCAAAAAGCAAGTGATTCTTTAATCTTGCAAGCATATATTTCAATGTTTGCCTGTCGTCAGGCTTTTCCTACCCTTTTGCAACTCTGATTCAATTCCCAGGCTACGAATCAACAGGAGGTCTGGTATGTCTACGAAAAAAAATCCACTAATCTTCAAATGCTGGAAGTCTTTTCTAAATTGTCGGCTGAAGGTTGTAACATTACTTTTCTTGGGATCCATCTCCATCCCTCAACCTGTTTTTTCTGAAACACAACCTTCCCGTTCGAGTCAGTACGGTTTTGATACAGCAGCGGCTGAAAGTTGGAAAACAGTTAAAACAAATAGTCACACGCTGCATCAGTTTCACAACCTGATAGAGAAAGATTACCGTACAATTGCGTCACAGATGTTTCATCGGGCTGTTCAGGATTACGACCGCTGGCTGAAGCTGGGCCGCCCAGCAGATTTTCACAACGCGCTTTTTCATATAAATTCCGCTGTAGACATAAACCCCGACTCTTCCGAGCATCTTTTTTTTCAGGGCATGTTGTATGCCACCCTCAAGGCTGATCCGGTATCATTAACGCAGGCTACTGACAGTTTTTTGTCTGTTCTTGAGTTACAGCCTGACCATCGCCAAGCGCGTTTCGCTCTGGCTCAGGTGCTGCAGGAGCAAGGGAAGTTCCAGCTTGCGGCAGAGCAGTATCAGTTGCTGCTTGAGGCAGATCCGGAGATGGTGACCGGCCTGGTGCTGGCACCGCTGGCTTTCTGCTATCTGTCAGAAGAGAATCCTGAAGCCGGGCTAAAATATCTTAAAAATCTCTCCTTCAGACATCCAAGATCTGCCTCGCTTCGCACAACTCTTGCTGTCCTTTTGCAGAATAGCAGTAGAAACAGCGAAGCTGCTAAAGAGTTGGAGCAGGTTATACAACAGAAACTGGGAAGCAAGGCAGAGCAGGATTACGCCAGACTGCTTCAGGCCAAATGGCTGAAGGGAGGAAAGCGATGAAATCTTTGCCTCTTTGCCGACTTTCACTATTGCGGACTAAAGTGTTTATTTGCACAATTTTACTCTCTCTTTCCCTTGCAACTCTCTCTTTCTCATGGACAGATGAACTGTTTGAAGCTGTCAGAGCCATGGAGTCCGGAAAGGCGACCCCCTATCAGGAAGGCCTGATATTAAAAAATAACCTTGAGATCAATCAGATGCGGATCAAGGGGGTAATCTCAGACGCAGCTTTCCAGCGAAGTCAGGCTTACTATAGTCAGGTAACCACAGCTACGGCTACAACAGCAGCAAAACGACAAGGCGCCGTGCTTGAAAGACAAAAAACAGCATCTTCAAAGCCAGTCGATGCCGGGACAGACACTGATTTTATACTTAAAAAAGCTGACTCCGCAGAACAGATAAATAAAATCCGCAAAAATTTTAATGACGATTTCTCTGAAATTATCCGGAAAAAAGGAGTTGATCCTGCCGGAATTGATTTTGCCGCAAAAAATGATGTTGATTTCATGGCTGATCCCTCCGGGGTTTCACAGGTAGAGTTTGAAAAAATTGCAAAAATTAACAACGATGCTTACAAAAGGCCGGGGGCGGCCTCTTTTGAGGCAAATGCCCGTGCCGGGCGCGCTCAGAATTATGCGGAGACAATGGCCTACAAAGATGAAATGGCTGATTTGCAACACAAGAAAGCCGGGCAGGCCCAAGAGCGAATCCAGGAATTGGCGAGTCACCGTAAACGCTATCCTGATCCTGCTCTTGAACCGCCTGATGCCGCTATCCGGCGAATACAGCTTGAAGCTGAGCTGCAAAGAATTCAGGCCCAGCGCAGCAAATATCACCAGCGCGCCCAGCATGCTACACTCGAACTTGCCAAAATGGCTGGTGATACCATGGTGTGGGATCCGGCATCCCGCCAGCACCGTAATATTCCGATGGAGGATCTTATAAAGGCAAGTCAGTCCGACCTTCCCGGCAAAGCAAAACAGCGCGCCCCATCAGCAGATGTCAGCCAGCGGCAGCGAGAGATAACGTCAGCAACTGCCAACTCCATGTCCGCACATCTAAAATATCAGGACACAATAAATGAGGTTCGGGTTCTTGCGCAGATGTCACAACATCATCCAAACCGGATACCGGAATTTCAGCAACGGATTGTAAAACTGAGTGAAGGTTTACCGCCGGCCCAGCGAGGAGAGGTTCTGGCGCGTCTTCATGACAGCAGTGCTTCACCACGACTGGTGAGCGGCGTGACTGGAGAGATGCAGAAACATCCGGCCAGCCCGCAGGTGCAGGGCAAAACAGCAGTTGCGCCAGGGGGGCGTCTACAGAAAGCCGGAGCTCTTATGGGGTGGTTCGGAGATATCATGAGTATTTCCGCTGAGCTGGATAAAGCATCTCGAGGTGAGCATCTATTCTTCAATCTTGCAAAAACAGACAGTGAAGTTGAAAAATATCTGAAGGCAGCAGGTGTTGCCGCTATTGAGTTGGCCCCCATACCTGTGATTGATCTGTTGGAACGTACCAAACGTGCTGATCAGCGGGCACAGGATTATATAAACGATCTTGCCCGGCGAGGTGTTACAGGTTGGCAGGCAGACCCGGCGTTTGTCATGTTTGCAGTTGTATCCACTGTATCTTTTGAGACCTTTGATGCCATGTTTGTTGATCCGCTTGCCAAAGGAGGTGAAGCGGTTATGGAGGCTGGCTATCTCTTCATGGATGGCGGACGGAATTTTCTGGCTGACTTCAGACATGCAGAGCAGCAGAGTCTGTTGCGCGAGATGAAGAGAACTTCAAATGCCAGGGCGCAGGAATTTGACCTTGGTGGATTGTATGGGCGAAGAGGAGGTTTTGAAGGCGGACCTTTGGCTGGCGACGTCGAGGTTGGTGAAACAATAGCATTTGTTGTTCAGAAAAATGACCGCTGGACTGGCGATTATTTTGTAAAATGGGAGATTATCACGCCAGATGGCAGAACCGGAGTTTTGCCGCCAATGATCATGCCTGAAGACCATGATCATTGGCAGACTGCCTGGTCCATGCGTGCTGATGATCCGGAGGCTGCAAGACGCCTTATAGCCGTGAGCGAAGGATTTTCCCCCGGAAAGCACAATATTGCAATCCGGGTGTTTGAAAAAGCCAGTGGACTACAGGTTGATTACAGGGAAGCCAGTTTCAATGTATCAGGCAAAATCGGAATTGGCCCTATTGCTGCGGCAAGAGACAAATACCTGCATGAAAATGGCACCCCTCTGTTTTCAACAACAGGCGGACAGCAGTTGATTACCCTCAAGCCCGGCGATATTCTTGCCTTTAATGTGGCCCGTATTGGCAGGTGGACAAAAGAACACGAGGTTCAATGGCTGGTTAATGGCGAAAATTACAAGACCCAGAACGGCGAGAGTCAAAATGCAGATAGACTGCGTTTTGACTCAACCGGCATGGATAGCGGAAATTATCGCGTTGCAGTGCGGATTATTGATAACACTGGCTCAACCCGTAAAATATTGGGGCATCAGCAGATTGAAATACGCCTGGGGAAACTAAATAAGAAAGTTGAGCCTTTCAGTATAAGAGCCACGCTGGGGGACTACAATGGCCCACCGCTGCTGTCTGCGCTTCGCAATGGTGATATTATTGCCTTGCAGGCTGCAATAAAACACACTGATCCGCCTGAGCCCGCGCAGCTTTTCTGGCAGGTGCTTGACGCAGCCGGCAGACCTCTGCCGGGGCTTGCAAAGCAAGAGCAGATCAGTGAACCTGCCGGGACTGGAAACTACCGTTTCAGGTTCCAGCTTGGTAACTTTGAGCAAGGCGAGTATCAGGTTGTTCTGAAGCATTTCTTTACAGCGCATTCTGAATCCGTAACATCTGCCACGCTTTTCTTCAGGGTGGCCAGTGCAAAACCGGTTGAAAAGGCGTCAGTGCCTGATTTATCACGTCAGCCAAAACCGCCTGTCTATATCCCGCCTGCTCCGGTCTATGTTCCGCCGCCTGAAACAATAAGCAGGCAAACAGTTTATAGCCCTCAAATGCAACCTCAGCCTCAGATTGATTATGAAAAAATCGGCAGAGAACGGTGGCAGAGAATTGCCAGTGATGTTTTCAGCAAAACCGTTCATTCATGCTATCAGACGGTTTCTCCGCAAAGCTATGAGCGTATGCGTCAGATTTTATCTGGCTCTGCGGTCAATCACAAAGAAATCGGCCAGATGTCCACTGCTCGCCTGGTCTCTTTTGCCGCTGAACAGCAAAAAAAGGTGGCTACTACAGTTTATAACAGTCTTATGCAGATCCAGGCCAATGCCTGTGCCATGCAAATGATTGACCGGCTTGCCTCAAACGGTTTGATAACCTTTGCGCAGGTCTCGGCTTTTAAAGAGAAAAACAAGCCGAAAACTATTTATTGGGTAGTAAATACAAGCACTTTGAGAAAAAGGGGCAATGACATGATGCCGACCTACCGTGCCCAGATAAGGAGCGGAACTGTTCCCCCGGCTACCGGCTTTTCCCAGCCAAATCCTGCTGCTCCCGGCCACTATTTTATGGTGACCAAAGCTTATGGGACACTAGATCAGCAAGAAGCACAAAGAATAGCCAATGATCTCAACAGTCAGCGGGGGAGCGGTGTGTTTGCCAGTACCAGTTATGGCGGCCAAGGTCATATCGGTAGAGGTTATCAAGGGGTGCCGCTGGTCACCTATGGACGAGGGGTTGAAGCGTTATTGAGAAGATAACTGATTCTATTGTCATTGTTCGCCTTTGTCAGAGAGTGTACTTGTGCAACAAGATGTTTGTCTATGTAGGCAGGATCAAAAATGGGAGATTCATCCATGAGAAACAAAATTTCGTTGGCTCTAATGGTCATCAGCCTGATTCTGGCTTATGCAGGGTTGGTTCGTGCTGTCACGGACAGTGGCATTGCCGACCAGAACGGATGCAAACATATAGGCACGCCGAATCCGGGCAAGAAAGTGACCTGGACGAGCGGCTGCGTCAACGGCTTTGCCGAAGGCAGCGGCACACAGGTCTGGTACCAGGACGGGGTTGAAATATCGCGCTATGTCGGACTGGTGCGGGCGGGTGCCCGGCATGGCAAGGGGGTCGGGGTCTTTACCTGGAAGAATGGGGACCGCTACGAAGGTGATTTTGTCAATAACCAACGAACGGGAAAGGGCGTATACACCTGGCCGAGCGGGAGCCGCCACGAAGGAGATTTTGTTGACGGCAAGCGGACCGGAATGGGGGTTTATGTGACCAAGGCCGGCTTGCGTAAAGAGGGAGAGTTCCTTGACGGAGCCTATGTCCCGGACCTCGACATCAAATTTCACCGGTCGGTTTCCGGTAAGGTTATGACGCAGAAAAATTTGCTTAAAAAACCCGTCAACTACGGAATGGTAAACAATAAACTGGAATTTCTCGTACCGCCTGTCTTTAAAGATTTGAGTCCTTATATTGATAATCTCGCTCGGGCTCTTTTCAAAGACAAATGGGGATTTCTTGATCTAAAGGGCAATTATGCCGTGGCACCTTCTTTCGATTACGTAGGTAATTTTTCGGATGGTCTGGCGCTCGCCTGTGTCGGCGACCGCTGGGGCTATATTGATAAGCAAGGCACGTGGATCATCCGACCTGAATTCGAATACGCTGAAGGTTTTTTCTCTGGCATGGCGGTGGTACGCAAAGATAGGAAATTCGGATTCATCAAAAAAGACGGAACCTTCGCCGTGGAGCCGCAGTTCCAGGATGCAGCTGATTTTTCCGAAGGACTGGCCGCCGTGAAGTTAGGAGGCAAGTGGGGGTTTATCGATCCATCGGGAAAAATAATCATCAAGCCTGATTTCGTGAGTAAACCAGGTAGATTCAAAGCAGGGGTGGCGATTGTCCGTGTCGGGCTTGGCAAGAATGTGATTGACAAGAAAGGTAAAACAATTATCGACAGCCAGCGGGATAAAGACTGGGAGCACACTGTCCGTCAAATAACAAATGAAGAATTTGCTGCTGATGGTTTTGGTCGGTTCATTCAATACAAAGATCCTGCAACCGGACGGAAATATAATAATTCAGAGCTGATCTTTGGCTGTTTTACTTCTAAAGGTGAAGTTGTTGACTGCGGCGGTGATACCAAAGGCCGTACGAGCTTCACTGGATTTCTTCCGTTAAAGGTGAGCAAAGAGGGGAGAAAGTACTTTCTGGTCGATGAATCGGGTAATAAGACCATGGATCTTTCAAGCCTGGAACAGAAGATCCCCTGGGCGGCAGGCGTGAGAACAATACCTGAATTTCAATACCTCGGAGGAGGCGTTGTTCGTTATGAGGAAGCGCGAACGGACAGGCACGCATATTTTATCGATGGGAACTGGATTGCCCCCGCTCCGGCGCTGAGGGATCGAATATTTCCATCAAGCTTTGTCGAAAGCTTTCATTTTGCCACAGTCTTCAAAACAGAAGAAGATGGCAGGTGCACTATTTACAAAAGCGACGGCAAATGGGCAACAGTGCCCGTCGAAGAGCTTGTTCCCAACCTGACGGAACGACTGAAATATTATGAATCCTTTGAATCAGATAAGGTAACACCCTCTGGTGCCGCGAAGGTGCGCCAAGCTGCCGCATCGTCCGGTCCGGCACCGCCGCCTGTGAACATCAGGGCAGAAAACTGGGACTGGAAGTACGCCTACGGCCACCCCGGCGATAAGGGTGCCAGACAGTACATTGTGAAAACCGAGAACGCGGAGGTCTTTTTTGAGGACCCCGTCTATTACTGGAAACCCGGGACAGGGGGAGTTAAGCAGGGAGCAAAGCCGGGTGTGATCGTTTACCGGTTCCAGTGGGATACAATAGTGACCGGAGCCAAGCTTTTCATCAATATGCCTACCTTTCACTGGTCATACAGCAAGGGGCATAACAAGCTATACGGATCCAGAGACGGTGCAACCTGGATCGAACTGATGGATGTCCCGCCACCCGCATTCGGAAAGGCCAGTTCCGGTCTTTTTGACCAGAATCTTCCGGATCGGCTGCTAGGGGGCAAAGAACTTTGGCTCAAGGTGGAGCTGGACGCCTTCGGCCCTGGAGTCGGCCAGGGACGGGTGTTTGCCAATACCGCGCAGGCCAATCGGCATCATAAGAGCTCGAAGAACGACACATTCAGGCTGGAGGTCCGTTTTGCCCCTCAAACGGGGACTTCTTCGCCTCAGGAAAGGAAGCTTCCTGCGCCCAAAGGTCGGGTTCTGGAGTAGGCCATTAGCTGCTTAAGCGCACTTTAACCGCTATCTAAAGTCAAAGGTTTTTCAGTGGAGGTTCTATGCAACGAATTATAATGTCTAAGATTCTGAGGTGTTGCCTGCTTGCTGTCGGGGCTGTTTTTTTGAGTTCATGCGCGACAACTGTGGCACCACTGATTGTTAAGAGTGAAGGACCTTATCTGGTTGGTGACCGGGGGCCTACAGGAGGCTGGATAATCCACGACAAAGGTTATGACTCTGATGGTTGGAGATATCTGGAGGCTGCCCCTGAAGATCAGACAACTGGATGGACAATGGGGGACTGGGCACCATGGGGCTGCAACGGGAAGTCGATCCCTGGTGCCAGAAAGACTGCTATTGGAACCGGCATGCAAAATACCAAGGCAATCCTGCAGGAATGCAATGAGCCTCTTATCGCGTCGCGTAGATGCGCCGATTATCGCGGAGGCGGTAAAGATGATTGGTTCCTGCCCTCACTGGATGAACTTAAAGCAATATATCTGCATTTATACAAACAAGGGCTCGCTGGACTGGGGTTAGCTGGTTATTGGAGTTCATCTGAAACCACTAAAGGTTATGCCTGGTTTTATAATTTTACGACCGGCGACCGATCCTACAGCAATAAATGGCCTAAAAACCGTGTGCGTTGCATACGTGCCTTTTCTGAAACTTCTGATGACCTACTTCAGTCTGTTCCAGCTATAGCTGACCCACCTGCTCCTGTGACAGAACCTGCCCCACCACCACTCAAAGGCTGGGTATTGGAATAGGTCTCACGGAGGAAAGCAGATGACAAGAATCCTGACACTGGCGGTATTTCTCCTTCTTGTATCAATGAATGTCTGGGGAGCAATTTTTGCGAATGACGCTATTTTTCTTTTTCTTGATGGAAATCGTTTGACTGGAAATTCTGTCCTTGTGCGGTACGATGCAGCAAGCAGCGAAAAACTTGAGTTGTGCGAAAAAGGGGCCTTCTGGTTGCGTCAAGGGCCAACTTGGAAAGCGGGTCCTTATACCTTTATCCAAGTGGCCGGGGAAGAGATCATGACCTTTAGGAGTTGGGCAAGAACCCCGGAAGGCCGCTCCAGCAAAGATCTTAACAGCGACTATCTGCACTATCTGCAAGGGCGGAGCAAAGAATTTCTGCGTCGGACGACGATCATGGTACCCACCATCGCAGAGAGTCCGGCTCTGGATAAAACCCGGAACCCTCCACCGCCGCGTGGAATGGTTGGGGGCAAGCTCGGTCATGACCGTTTTTTCCGTGTCAATCTTGAAAACGGGGAGATCAATGCCATAACCCGACAGCAGGCATTCTAACCAAAATGAGAAATCTGCAATTTATCACTCTGTTTTTTTTGTTGTCTTTAGTTGCTTGTCGCCAATCTGGTGATTTAAGTAAAGAACTTGTTGAAGCGGCAAAGATGGGGAATGTTGTTAAGGCAGAAAGCCTGCTGAAGCAGGGAGCTGATGTAAGCAGCCGTGAACAGAATGGCCAGCTTGCCCTTATGGGTTATAATTCGCTCCTATGGGCTTCCAGTAAAGGGCATTTTGAAATGGTGAAGCTGTTGCTGTTGTATGGCGCGGATGTCAACTCGACTGATATTCAGAACCGTTCACCTCTGATGATGGCAGCAGCGGGTGGATATATGGATATAGCTGCCTTGCTGCTTGAATCAGGCGCAGATCCCTATTCATACTCAAAACAAAAAGATACCGTGCTTATGGCTGCGGCTGCCGGTGGGCACAATGAATTGGTTCTGCTTTTTCTTGGCATGGGGCTGGATGTTAACGCTGCAAATGATCTTGGAAAAACCGCCCTTATGTCAGCCGCATTGCGGGGGCATACGCAAACCGCTGCCAGCCTGCTTGCAGGCGGCGCAAAGATTGACTTGAAGGACACTATGGGTAATACAGCATTGCTGCTCGCTGCTGCCGGAGTTTTGCATAAAGGCGGAGGATCTGTTGATACGGTTAAGCTGCTGCTGGCTTACGGCGCGGATCCGACTATTGCTAACAGAAATGGTGATACCCCACTAAGTGCAGCGAAGAGCCGTGGCAGCCTTCCTGTCGTAGAATTGCTTGAATCAGTGTCTTTAACGCCGAGTGTGAGGCTCTTTCAATTATGACCGTATCGGTCGCACGTTTCCTTCATGCCATCCCTGGCAAGTGCTCACGAAACGAGAAATCGTACGATAGATCAGTGTGAGGAACGAAATCTAAGAATCCTCATCTTGAAAGCACGATATACGGCCTAAAGACTCGCCAATAGCTCGTCCAGCTTGACAGTACGCCGAAGTAAGGTATTCTTTGCAGGCAATTGTTCCGGACAAGGAGCTGCAATGACGGTGTACCAGACAAGCAGTACCCTTACGCCTCTGCTTGAACTGCGGGAAATATCCATCCTGCTGGCGGAAGATGACATCAGCATACGCACCCATATCTCGCGCATGCTGAGCCCGGTATGTCGTGAACTTTTTACCGCTGCCAACGGTCGTGATGCCCTTGAACTGTTCCGGACCGAGATGCCGGATCTGGTGATAAGCGATATCTCAATGCCGATTTTAAACGGTATTGATCTTGCTCGCCAAATCAAGCTTGAACGCCCCCATGTCCCTATTATTATCGTCTCATCCCACGGTGATTCAGAACACCTGATGCAGGCTATCAGCCTCCATCTTGAAGGGTATCTGATTAAACCCCTGAATGTGCAAAAACTGTTTTCATGCCTGCAGCAACAGGCAACCATACTCAAGTCCCGGCGTCAGTCGCTGGAACAGTCACGGCTCTTGTCCGGTGTAAACATGGCAATCCAGTACCTGCTGTCGGCAGATGCAAATCAGGATGCTGTTGATTTTGCCTTGCAGGAGATGGCCAAGGCGGCCCGTGCCGACAAAATCTTTCTCTATAGCTACCAGCAGTCTCAGCTGAACAAAACGGAGTTGCTGCTGATAAGCGCCTTTGCCGGGGGAGAGATGGTGCTACGGTTTCTGGATGGTGCCGATGCCGACCTGCCTGACCTTCCTTATATTGATCGTTGGCATGCCTTGCTGGCGCAGGGCAAAGCAATTTCAGGGCCTCGTTCCGCCTTTCCCCATGATGAACGACAGGTACTTGACGCCATGCGCCTGCGTTCAGCACTGCTGACTCCGATTTTTGAGGCAGGCAATCTGTGGGGTTTTGCCTGCTTGGGCGATATGCATCGTGAACGCCCCTGGTCAGAAGCCGAGATATCTATGGTCATGACCGCTGCGCGGGGTCTGGGCAGCTTCATGGGACGCCTCAAGCTTGAAGAAGAGCGCCGCGAAGCCAAGAGATCACTGGAACTTGCCAATATACAATGGCGCGAGACCTTTGACACCATTCCGGATCTGGTGATGGTGCTGGATACCTCGCACCAGATCGTCAACATCAACAAGGCAGCCAGACAACGGCTCGGAATCGGCGAATCCGGTGCCAGCAGCCTGACTGGTCCCTGTTACCTGCATGTTCATGGCGCCAGCCATCCCCCTGAAGGATGTCCTCATAATGCCCTGCTCAACGATCATCAACCACATGAATCAGAAATCTATATTCAGCATCTTAATAGCTATTTTCATATCTCGGTCAATCCGACATTTGACAGAGATGGCAAACTTGCCGGTGCCGTCCATGTTGCCCGAGATATCACCCGACGCCGCGAAATGGAAGACCGACTTCGCTACCTGAATACCCATGATGAGATGACACAGCTTTACAATCGCGCTTTTTTTGAGGCTGAGGTTGAGCAGCTTGAAAAAGGGCGGCTTGCACCGCTGTCAGTTGTTATTGCCGATCTTGATGGACTTAAAAAGGCCAATGACTGCTCAGGTCACGAATACGGAGATGGTCTGATTCGAGCTGCGGCCGATCTGCTGCGGGAGCTTTTCCGGGCAGACGACGTGATCGCCCGCATTGGCGGTGATGAATTTGCAGTGCTGCTGAAAGGGGTAGGGGAGGACGAGCTGTCGATTATCCTTACGCGTGCCCGGGAGATACTGGCGACCGGCACCCGTCGCTCAGAGCACGGACTTTTGGTCCGCTTCTCCATGGGGGCGGCCTCCACCGCTGTGCCGTCACGCTTACAGGAGGTAATCCGAGCTGCCGACATGGCCATGTACGAAGATAAGCGGACACGCAAGCAGATTGAGGATGCGATGCTGACCAGACGGATGACAGACTTGACTTCACCGTCTGGCTGTACTAACGTCTGAAAAATTTATCTGTGAGGTAGCAACGCCATGACGCTTACAAAGCTGACCGAAGGTTTGACCTTTGATGATGTCCTGTTGATCCCTGCACATTCTGCCGTTCTTCCCCGTGATGTTAACTTGGCTACCAGGCTTTCTCGCAACATTCACCTCAACATCCCCCTTGTCAGCGCTGCCATGGATACCGTTACCGAATCGCGGACCGCCATCTGTATGGCCCGTGAAGGTGGCTTGGGCATCATTCACAAAAACATGTCTATTGCAGACCAGGCCCATGAGGTGGACAAGGTCAAAAAGAGCGAATCAGGCATGATTGTTGATCCGATCACCATGCGCCCCAATCAAAAGATCCGCGAGGCGCTTGAAATCATGTCAAAGTACCGCATCTCCGGCGTGCCGGTCATCAGCAAGAACGGTAAACTGGTCGGCATTCTGACCAACCGCGATCTTCGCTTTGAAACTGATTTTGATCTGCCGATCTCTGCCCGCATGACCAAACGTAAATTGGTGACGGTGGCAGTAGGCACCACCTTGGAACAGGCCCGTGAGCACCTCAAGCATACCCGGGTGGAAAAGCTGCTGGTGGTGGATGNNTACCATCAAGGATATTGAAAAGGTCAAGAAGTATCCCCATGCCTGCAAAGACAGCTTTGGTCGCTTGCGGGTTGGCGCCGCTGTCGGTCCCACCGCAGAGATGGAGGCACGGATGGAGGCCTTGCTTAAGGCCGGCGTTGATGTGATCGTGATCGATACGGCCCACGGACATTCCCAAGGGGTGATTGATGCCGTAAAACGGGCCAAATCGACCTTCCCAAACTCTGAAATCATTGCCGGCAATATTGCCACTGCCGAGGCAGCCGAGGCCCTGATCAAGGCCGGGGCCGACGGTATCAAGGTTGGTATTGGACCCGGTTCCATCTGTACCACCAGAGTGGTGGCCGGTGTTGGCGTGCCTCAGATAACTGCCATCTATGAGTGTGCCAAGATTGCCCGTAAATACGACGTACCGCTGATTGCCGATGGCGGGGTCAAGTACTCCGGTGATCTGCCCAAGGCCATTGTGGCCGGGGCCGATGTGATCATGATCGGCTCCCTCTTTGCCGGTACCGAGGAATCCCCTGGTGATACCGTGCTGTACCAGGGCCGCACCTATAAGACCTATCGCGGCATGGGTTCCATTGGTGCCATGAAAGAAGGGAGCAAAGACCGCTATTTTCAGTCTGATGTTGAAAACGACATCAAACTGGTGCCTGAAGGGATTGAAGGGATGGTGCCGTTTCGTGGCGCTCTGTCTTCAACTATCCACCAGTTGATGGGCGGACTTCGTTCCGGCATGGGTTATACCGGTAATGCGACAATTACTGAACTTCAGCAGAAGGGCCGCTTTGTCAAGATCACTGGCGCCGGCCTCAAGGAATCACATGTCCATGACGTCACCATAACCAAAGAAGCGCCCAACTACCAAGTCAGCTAAGGAATCCGCATCCCATGAGTGCTAATGACATCCACAGCCAGAAAATTCTGATCCTTGACTTCGGCTCACAGGTTACCCAACTGATTGCCCGTCGTATCCGTGAGCAATCCGTATACTGTGAAATTCACCCCTATACCATGTCGCTGGAAAAAATCCGGGATTTCGCCCCGCAAGGGATTATCCTCTCCGGTGGTCCCAGCAGTGTCTACGACGCTGATGCCCCTCACTCTGATGCCGGTATTTATGAACTGGGTATCCCGGTGTTGGGAATCTGCTACGGCATGCAGCTGATGACCAGCCAACTGGGGGGCAGGGTAGAGCGCTCAGACAAGCGTGAATTCGGGCGGGCCCTGCTCCAGATCGATGACACTCAGGATCTTTTTGCCGGACTTGCCGGCAAGGAAGAGGTCTGGATGTCTCATGGTGACAAGATCGAGCAGATGCCCCGCGGCTTCTGCGCCATTGCCCGCACCGATAATACACCGGCAGCAGCCATGAAAGATGAGCAGCGCCGCCTCTACGCGGTCCAGTTTCATCCCGAGGTGGTCCACACCCCCCGTGGGGCCGAAATTCTGGGCAATTTTGTCTTTACCGTCTGCGGCTGCCAGCCGATCTGGACCATGGCCAACTTCATTGAAACAGAAGTTGCCTCCATCCGCCAGAAGGTGGGCAGCGGCAAGGTGATCTGTGCCCTGTCAGGCGGTGTTGACTCGTCAGTTGTGGCGGTGTTGATCCACAAAGCCATCGGCGACCAGTTGCAGTGTATCTTTGTCAACAATGGCCTGCTGCGTAAAGGCGAGGCTGAAAAGGTGGTCAACCTGTTCACCCGACACTTCAAGATCAATCTTGATTATGTGGATGCCTCAGACCGCTTTCTGGACAAGCTGAAGGGGGTGACCGATCCGGAGAAAAAACGGAAGATCATCGGTAATGAGTTCATTTTCCTGTTTGAGGATGAAGCAAACAAACTAGGCACTGTTGAATGGCTGGCCCAGGGCACACTCTACCCGGACGTGATTGAGTCCGTCTCCACCAAAGGCCCCTCTGCTGTGATCAAGAGCCACCATAACGTGGGTGGACTGCCGGAACGAATGAAGATGAAGCTTCTGGAACCGGTCCGGGAGCTGTTCAAGGATGAAGTTCGTCTACTGGGTAAAGAGTTGGGATTACCTGACGAGGTGATCCACCGTCAGCCGTTTCCCGGTCCTGGTCTGGCAATCCGCTGTATCGGCG
>DKFG01000045.1 GCA_002452325.1 Geobacter sp. UBA6802 | reverse complement strand
TCGTCACACATTCTGCGGAAGAGGCTTGTTTGTTCGATTTTTGATGGATTCTTGGCTGCTGGGATGGACAAGAAAAAGGCTATTTCTGCAACGAATAAAAAGCTTAAAGATATCGGTAAGATTTCTACTTATCCTGTTGTTGAATTTGTTTTGAGGAGCAACAAAAGGCTGTCAAAACGTAACAATATCAAATAGTTAGATATATTATGTAAAGTTAGAAGCAGCTCTGTACATACGGCTTATTCGTATTTGCAATGATTGGTTCAGTCTGCTATATGACATAACTCTTGTGTGCGGGCATGGTGGAATTGGTAGACANNGATCCCGGCTGCCCGCACCACTTAATTACTGATACTGAATATATAATGGTTTTGGGTTAAGTTTGAGCAGATCCTGGGGCACCATGAGCGGATCCCCTTTTTTAGTATCATTGTGATAAAACAGCTTGAACCCGGTGAACTGCACTGGTTCAGCAACAATATAGTCTTTATATGAATCCCGCTTTAACCACGGAGCACCCCACCCATCCATATGCATCACCAGTTGTACCTCCGGACGTAGCTCAATTTTATCAGCATTGGTAACACCGTTGCGGGTAAACCGGTGAATGGTGAACACCTTTGGCGGCAGCTGATATTTGTAAACCATTTCTTTCAGAAACCCGCTGGCATAATTGATATCTGCTGCGTCATAAGTACCTATTTTCTTACCCGGTTTTGCCTTGCTGTTGATCAGGTTAAATTCTGGGTCAATACCAAGGTGGACATCAGGATTTTTAAGGATCCACTCAAACTGCGGCAGCAGGGTTCTGATGTCGTCATGACCGGTCTGGATATCAATAAACAGCAAGGCATTTGCCTCTTTTGCCCAACCATATACCTGATTAATAAGCTCATTAGTCATAATCAACCGGTATTTTCCGGATTTACCCGGATCAGACTGGGCCACCACGGCAATCAGGTGCAGGGCAGGCTGCACTGGCAGGGTTGGATCAGCCTGCTCCCAGCGTGTCACTTCGTTCTTCAGTCGTTTGAGCATATCCTCTTTGGGAAATTCGCCCAGCGCTCCCATCCGTTTTGAGAGCGGGTTGCCGTAGTAGGCCACAATCCGTTTGGCTGGCAGCACAGCACCAGGCAGCGGTGTAGGATATTTTTTGGGCCAGCCCTTTTGTCGGGCAAACACGGGATCTTCGCCAGCCCTATATTTGACCCCTGCTGCCTTGGCTGAGCTGATCTGCTGTTGGATCGGCAACTCGGTGCCTATGGTGCTGCTGCGCTGGGCAAAGGGCTGTGGCTCCGAAAGTTGTTGCTGCTCAGCTACCTGCTTGCTGCTGGATAGTTGACGCTGGCTTGTTGCAGTTGCTTTTTTCTGTATTGGTTGCTGGTGCGGGAGTTCAGAAGCCGTGCAACCGGTAAGCACTATGATAATGAGTATCAGGGCAATCAATGAGCTGTTGAAAGGGATCAGATAAAACACGGTGATGAAAACTCCATTTGGGGGGTATGGACAGAGAAAATCCGCAGCACACCTGATGGGCTGCGGATTTTCTCTGTCATCGGTATTTAAAGGGATCTACAGTGAACGTTTGTCGATAACCCGTTGGGCCTTGCCTTCATGACGTGGGATGCTGTTTGGCTCAACCAGCTTGACCGTAACTCCTACCCCAAGCATTGAATGTATCTTACGTTCAACCGATTCAAGGAAAGCGCGCTGCTTTTTCATCTCATCAAAGAATATATTTTCAGTTACTTCAATATCAATTTCTAAGCTATCGATTGAACCAGTTCGTTGAATAATCAGCTGATAGTGCGGCTTACACCCTTCTATAGCGAACAACACTTCTTCAATCTGGGAAGGGAAGACGTTGACCCCCTTGATTATCAGCATATCATCACTGCGACCCATGGTTTTCTTCATCCGTACCAGGGTTCTGCCACACTTGCACGGCTCGTATACCAAGCTGGTAATATCCCTGGTACGGTAACGAATCATGGGAAACGCCTCTTTGGTCAGGGAAGTCAACACCAGCTCACCCACACTGCCGGGGGGCAGTACTGCACCGGTTTCTGGATCGATAATCTCAGCAATAAACGCATCTTCGGCAATATGCATGCCGCACTTGTAGCGGCATTCTCCAGCCACCCCAGGGCCGATCACCTCTGAGAGGCCATAATTATCAGTAGCGCTGATCTGCAGCCGCTGTTCAATCTCGGTTCGCATCCCCTCTGACCATGGTTCGCCACCGAACAACCCCACCTTGAGTGCGAGTGATTTGGGGTCTATCCCCATCTTTTCCAGCCGGTCTGCAAGAGTCAGGGCATAACTGGGGGTACCCACCAAGGCAGTTGTCTTGTAATCCTGCATAATCATGATCTGTTTTTCAGTATTGCCCCCCCCCATCGGGATAACCGCAGCACCGATCGCTTCAGAGCCGTAGTGCAGGCCAAAGGCACCGGTAAAAAGTCCGTAACCAAAGGCTATCTGCACCACATCATCCGGTGTGACACCGGCAGCAGTCATGAAACGAGCCACTAGGTTAGACCAGGTTTTCAGATCATGCTTGGTGTAGCCGACCACGGTTGGCTTGCCCGTGGTGCCGGAAGAGGAGTGGATTCTGACTACTTCCCGCAAAGGTACCGCGAACATGCCGTAGGGATAGTTGAGTCGCAGGTCTTCTTTTGTGGTAAACGGCAGTCGTGCAAGGTCGGCCAGTGAGGTAACATCTTCAGGCACCAAGCCGATTTGATTAAACTTGTTCTGGTAGCAACGTACGTTTTTGTATGCACGATTCAGCGTGGCCTGCAGGCGCTCCAGCTGCAGCTGTTCCAGCTCCTCGCGAGGCATACATTCATGCTGTTGATCCCATATGGTGCTTACACTCATGATGACTTTCCTCCACAGGCCGCAGTAACTGCTGTGACAACAGCCTCAAAAGCCTGATCAGGGGTGAGCAGCTGCATGTCGCCACCGGCACGCTGTTTGAACTCCACCTTGTTGTCAGCCAAATGTTTGCCGCCCACCACGATTCTGAGCGGTATACCGATCAGGTCATGATCTTTGAATTTAAAACCGGGGCGCTCGTCACGGTCATCCAGCAGTACCTCTACGCCGACTGCTTCCAGTCGGTCATGCAGAGCTTGGGCAGTTGCAAGGGCTGCTTCATCCTTCTGGGCATTGATCACAACAATTGAACAGTGGAACGGCGCCAGGGGTAGCGGCCAGATAATGCCGTTTTCATCGTGGTTCTGTTCAATGGCAGCGGCAACAGTCCGTCCGATGCCTATGCCGTAGCATCCCATAAAGATGACCTGATCCTTGCCATCCTTATCAAGGTACGTCGCCTGCAGGGCGCTTGAATACTTGGTGCCCAGCTTAAAGACATGACCTACCTCAATACCGCGCCAAATTTCAAGGGTGCCTTCAGCACAGCGAGGACAGGGATCACCGGCCCCAACCAGACGGATGTCAGCCAGTTGCGACAGTTGGAAATCACGGCCCGGGTTGGCACCGGTGTAGTGTTGATCGGTCTCGTTGGTGCCGATCACGGCATTCTGCAACGGTTCAACCATATAGTCGGCAATCACCTGCAGCCCTTCCATCAGACCCACCGGCCCCAGGAAACCGGGAGGTGACCCGGTAAAACGTTCCACTTCTTCATCGGTGGCCATCTGGATATCATCCCAGCCCAGATAATTTTTCAGCTTTAATTCGTTCAACTCATGGTCGCCGCGCACCATGGCCATCACAAAACTACCTTCTCCATTGGAAAGCACCAGTGATTTTATGGTTGATGACTGTGGCAGATTCAAAAAATCAGCTACTTCAGCAATACTTTTCTTGCCAGGGGTGGCCACCTTGGTCAGTGGCTGGGTTCCAGCTGCTGAACCGGATGGTTGGCGGATACCCTCAGCCTTTTCCGTGTTGGCTGCATAGCGGCAACAACTGCAGGAGACAATCGCATCTTCACCGGATGATGCCAACACCATAAACTCATGGGAAGCCGACCCGCCGATAGAGCCGGTATCTGCCTCAACAGCACGGAAATTAAGGCCGCAACGCTCAAAGATACGCATATAGGCCTGGAACATCTTGTCGTATGACAGGTCTGCGGCGGTAGAGTCCAGATCAAAGGAGTAGGCGTCCTTCATGATAAACTCTCTGCCGCGCATCAGGCCAAAGCGGGGGCGGATCTCGTCACGGAATTTGGTCTGTATCTGATAGAAATTAACCGGCATCTGACGATAGCTGCGCAGTTCACGTCGCGCAATGTCGGTGATTACCTCTTCATGGGTGGGGGCCAGACAGAACTCGTTGTCTTTGCGATCCTTGAAGCGCAGCAGTTCTTTACCATACTGTGCCCATCGCTTTGACTCGATCCAGAGTTCAGCTGGTTGCACACCAGGCATGAGCAACTCAATAGCGCCGGCCTGATTCATCTCCTCTCTGACGATCTGTTCAAATTTACGAATTGAACGCAAACCCAGCGGCATGTAGGTATAGATGCCGGCGGCAAGTTTACGGATCATGCCGGCACGCATCATCAGTTGATGGGAGACGACCTCGGCATCAGAGGGAGTTTCTTTAAGTGTTGGTATAAAGAAGTTTTTATAACGCATTGAAATAAACCGCCTTAGCTTAGTTTGTGGCGAATAAGCATATGAGTCACTGCTTCCTGCCGGAACGGCTTGACCAGATAGTCGTCACAATCGCCTTCAAAAAAGGCATCTTCGATATCCTGGGGAGTACTACAGGCAGAGATCATAAAAACCTTGGTGCGGCTACCCTGTTTTTGATCGCGCTCTCTGATCTGACGCAGGGTCGCTGAGCCATCCATGACCGGCATGACAATATCAAGGCAGATAAAATCATAGGGGTTGCCATCAGACCAGGCCTGATCCACCAGTTCAAGAGCTGCTTGCCCATTAACTGCCTGATCGCAGGCATAACATTCAGCAAGAAACGATGTCAGCATACGGCGGCCAATATCATCATCATCAACGACCAGACACCGCATTGGTACCTCCTCTAGAGCTTGGCGATCTCTTCCAGCAGGGCATCGGCAAGCCCGGCTTCTGGGACTTTGCGCACGATCTCGCCTTTGCGGAACACCAAGCCTTCACCTTTGCCGCCGGCAATACCCACATCAGCCTCACGTGCCTCCCCTGGGCCGTTGACCACACACCCCATCACCGCTACCGTGATCGGTTTATCAATGGCCTGCAGGCGCTTTTCAATCTCTTCGGCTACCTTGATCAGATTGATCTGGCAACGTCCACAGGTTGGACAAGAGACAAAGTTCACCCCCCGCTGACGCAATCCAAGTGATTTAAGTATTTCATACCCCACCCGCACCTCATCCACCGGGTCTCCAGTGAGGGATACCCGCAAGGTGTCGCCGATACCATCGTACAGCAGGATACCTAATCCCACCGATGACTTGATGGTACCGGAGAAGATCGTGCCTGCCTCAGTGATGCCAATATGCAGAGGGTAGTCCACCTGACCAGCCAGGAGTCGGTATGCCTCTATTGTTTTAGGCACATCAGAGGCCTTGAGGGATACCTTGATCTCCTGATAATGCAGATCCTCCAATATACGGATATGCCCCAGGGCCGAGGCCACCATCGCTTCTGCTGTGGGGTGTCCATACTGTTCCAGCAGATGTTTTTCAAGGGAACCGGCGTTCACGCCGATTCTGATCGGTACCCGCCGTTCAGCCGCAGCTTTTACCACCTCGGCCACTTTCCATTGTTCGCCGATGTTGCCGGGGTTGAGGCGGAGACCGTCAATGCCGCCCTCCAGAACCCGCAAGGCCAGCTTGTAATCAAAATGGATATCGGCAATGACTGGAATCTGGCTGTGGGACTTGATGGTTGCCAGGGCATCAGCTGCATCACGGTCCGGCACAGCGCAGCGGACGATTTCACACCCGGCTGCTGCCAATGCATCGATCTGTTGCAAGGTTGCAGCGCTGTCCCGGGTATCAGTGGAACACATGGACTGGACTGAGCAGGGAGCCCCGCCACCCACTGCCACCGGGCCGATATGGATCTGTCTGGTCTGTTTTTTCATAAGGGTCGAATAGTAGCGAAAGATGGATTGAAAAGCAAGGGTGGCTAGCGATGGTTCAGGGGCAGATGCACATACCAATAGGCACAGGCCACAAACAGCACCCCGCCCACACAGTTACCCAAGGTAACCGGCAGGATGTTGCCCATAAGAAAACCTCCCCAGGTCAGGGCAGGTTCGGTGATGCCAAAGTTTTGTTGCAGCAGAAGTCCGGCAGGAATGAAGTACATATTAGCTATTGAGTGCTCAAAACCACTGGCCACAAAGGCGGTGATCGGCACCAGGCAGGAGAACAGTTTGCCGGTCACATCACGGGCAGCGGTGGCCATGAATACGGCCAGACAAACCAGCCAGTTACAGAGGATACCACGTACAAACGCCACCCAGAAGGTAAGCTTGCACTTTGCTGCAGCCACGGCCAGAGCCTGTGTTGCCACAGTACCATTTTGCCAGAGCTGTGACTCGTACAGCAGCCACGCCATAAACAGGGCTCCCAGCAGGTTGCCCAGTAAGACCAGCCCCCAGTTTTCCAATAATTTTAACCATGAGATCTCACCATCCAGCGCCGATGAAACCAACAGGCTATTGCCGGTAAACAGCTCTGCACCGCAGATCACTACCAACATCAGACCAAACGAAAACACGATGCCGCCCAGCAGTCGAGCTGCACCAATACCTGCAAAGGCTGCAAAATCATGGGTTACAACGGTTGAAAGCTGGGCACCGAAGGCAATATAGAACCCGGCTAACAGTGACAACAGAAAGGTGCGGCGGCGGCACTGACTCATGACCCGCTTGCCGTTCAGGATAATGGTTTGGATGGTTTCAGTGGGGGTTAGAAAGAGCTTCTGCTCCATATAGCGGCTCCGGAAGAGTAAAATGCTCAAAATCAAGCAGCAGGGCTGCCGGTATCATGGTATCAAGCTCATTAAACGGCCTGCCCAGCAGCAAAGTGGTGAATTCACGGAACAGGAGCTGCTCATGCTTGAAGATATCGTTAAAGGGTGCCCGCAGCAAAGTACTCTCCAACGGATTCGAATCCGTAAAATTGAGGCTGCACCACTCATCAAAGAGCAGCTCACCACTCACATCCACCAGCGGAACGCCGTGCAACCGGCAGGTCATGGGGCGGCTGTCATACAGAAGGCAGTCGCCCTCTTCATCAAGCAATGCACAGGGCGTTTCGTCATCATCAGGCATGGCCTGATCCCACTGCTCTTCCGGGTAGCTGTTCAGTAGAAACGGTGCATCAAAATCAGGCCACAACGTGCGAACCGTCATGATCCGTTGTGTTGCCTTATCTACAATGTGCTGTTGCAGCTGTACCGGCAACCGGGAAAAACCGTCTCTCAGCAGGCAGGCATCCAGCAGGGTAATGTCAAAAAGTCCGCGACAGCATGCAGAACAACCCCGTTGACAGGAGATCTGATCACCAGCAACGAGGCTGCAGTGTGCATGCCAGACGTCTACTTCTGCCAACAACTCCCGATAGCGGTCCAGCAACGCCGAGAAACAGATCACATGTAAACCATTACCTTAAGGTTGGCACTGCCGTCTTTGTTGGTAAAGGGGATGGTAACCCCCTTGCACTGCACGTTCATGCTGGCGCCTTCATCCGGTGGCTCGGTAACGGTACGCAGCTGCCCTGAAACCACCAGCGGCAGTCCCATGGCCACGTTGCCGTACTGGCTGTGGTACTTGGTCTTGAAGGCACCGGCAATGTTGTTAATCAGCTCACCAATGGCGTCACGGATTGAATCCTCGTCCGGTTCATCATCCATCAGCATCTCGCGGGCCACTAATTGGGCTGTGGAACGGTCTGCCGCCACAATGATGTATCCCACACGGTCTCCTGCTACACCAATAATACCAGTCACATCAGAGTCAACCGGAGCAACCTTGCGCTCAACCTGTCCGGCAAACAGCTCAATATTCATGTAACACTTGAATGTTTCCTGGGTGGCTGTCATGACGGTAAACATCACTTCTTCAAAACTGATTGCTGACACAGGTACGCCTCCTTGTGGTTATTAGTGTAACGAAATCAGATAATCTGCCAGACCTGCAATCTCTTCAGCAGGCAGATGACTGTTGTAGCCCGGCATCCCGCCAGGGCGTCCTTCGCTGATACTGGTGATGATCCGGCTGCGTTCTTTGCCGTATTTATAGCGGGAAGCAGACAAGTCAGGGCCTACCCCACCGCCCCTGCCCTGTTTACCATGGCAGGCAGCGCATAATTCATTATAGCGTTGTGCTGCCTGTTCCGGCAGCACCGATTGCACTGCGGGAGATGGCGGTTGTGACTGTTGGTTACATGCCGTTAACGTTGCGGCAAAGAACACAATCAAACATAATCTGCAGTAACGGCCCACCATGATGCTACAGAGCCCTGCCGGTCACTTTAAATACAAAATCATAATTGAGGATATCTTCCCACTGGAACCCTTTGGCGGTTGAGCGGGTATCGTCACCTTCACTGTACGGTTTTCCCGGGGTAAAGAACCAGTTCATGATAGCTTCGCCGGAGGTACGGAAGACAATCCAGTATTTGCCCGGTGCCAACCGTTGTGGTTTATTACCATCAGGCGGAAAAGTAAAATCAACCCAGTAATAGCCAGGTCGCTTGGTGATTTTTTCCAGATCGAGCAAATTTGAGCGGATACCGTCAAGCACATTTGGTTTGCCATTCAAGTCCTTGACCAGATCGATTCGAACCGCTCCATCACCACCGAATTTGCGCATGGCCAGTGAGATCTTCTCCAGATTCATCGAATCGTTGACCTGCATGGCCTGGGCATAGATGTACTGTGAGGTCACATATTCAGATGTCTCACGTTCAAAGACCCTGGTGCCGACGTTTCCCTTAACGTTGTACAGATTGACCAGTGTCGGAAATTCCATGTTGCCAAAGGCGATCATTGAACCAGGGCGCGGCTTTTTCGGCACAGGTTCAGCTGTGACCGATGGCTTGGGCTGTAGTACCGGTTTGGCAGGTTCAGGCAATGGTTTTGCTTTTGGCGGAACCACCGGTCTGGTCGGTCTGACCGGTGGCTGATCATCTTCAGTGACAAAGCGGGTTTCAGCTGGCCCTGCCCCGCTCCCTTGGGGAGGGGGAACCGGAGGGGTCGGTCTGGTAGCAGCAGCTACTCTGGGTTCGGACTTGATCGGAGGCAACACCGGCGCAGCGATCGAAGGTGACGACTGTGTATCTCCAGTTGTTGCGATCCAGTTGCTGAGTACATATGAGCGAGGCACCGCAGCAGAGCGCTTCATCTTCAACCTGATGTCATCACTGGTAAAGCGGCCTTCAATCAGCTCATTGTAGGCGGGCAGATAGGGGCCGCCCTTCCAGGTGTCATTAATATCCCGGGAGTCCAGACCATGGGTCTGTTTGATATGGCGCGATGAGGTAAACTGACGTGATTGTTGAGGGTCATACGGCAACCAGCCCAGGTCGGGGAAGTAGACCTCCAGCCAGGCATGTCCGCCCTGCCCCATGCTCTGGACAATGGAGTTTTTTGCATCAATCGGCACCTTCCAGCCCTCTTTCAGGGTTATGCCGCCGACAATACGGGCGGGGATTCCCACACTGCGCAAAAGGGCAATGGAAAGGTGGGCAAAGTTCTGACAGTTGCCGCTTCTGGTTGAGAGGGTGTAGGAGGCATCATACTGGGGCGGGTTAAAGGTATATTTGATATTGTCGGTGACCCAGTTAATGATGGCAGATACGGCCTCATACTCGTTCTTGACACCACTGGTCAACTGACGGGCCAGGGATTTGATCTCGGCATCCCCCTGCACCATCTCGGTATGCTGCAGATAGAGTGACTCCCTTGAGGCAAGACTGCCAAGCGGAAAAGGTGTCTTGCTCTCCAGCGAGGTCAACTGCGTACGGACATTGGCAGTATAGTTCAGATTAACCCGGATATCCTGGTTAACGTTATTCCAGCTGACCCGCTGAAATTTGTTGCCAAAACGGTCGGTTTCAACCGTTGAACTGGTGGGTTGAGGAGACAGACCAATATCAAGGCCGTCAACCCCCTGGCTAACAGTCCTGGTTGAAAAAGAGGCCGGCAAGGCAAACTTGAATGAAAAACTGGAGACCGTGCCCTTATTGACTGAAAACTCCATGGACTGGCGCATGGCAACGGCACCATCAAGGTTACCTTCAAGTATCAGAGTCTTGGCAGAGGCAACCAGAGACATCATAACAACAGAACAGGCAACAATAGCACAGGTTGTCAGTAGCGATCTACGCATGGCCCCTCCTGCTCTTCAGAGTTCTTATTCCCACTCAATGGTAGCTGGCGGTTTCTGACTGATATCATAGACCACCCGGTTAACCCCTTTGACCTCATTGATGATCCGTGATGAGATACTGCCCATCACCTCATAGGGCAGCTTGACCCAATCGGCAGTCATGCCGTCCAGCGAATTTACGGCTCGCAGGGCAATGGTGTAGTCATAAGTACGGGCATCCCCCATGACGCCAACCGAGCGAACAGGCAGCAACACGGCAAAAGATTGCCATATCTCGCGGTAGAGCCCCGCCTTACGAATTTCATCCAACACAATCGCATCTGATTCCCGCAGTATTTCCAGCCGGTCTGCCGTGATCTCTCCAATGCAGCGGATTGCCAGGCCAGGGCCGGGGAACGGCTGGCGATGAATGACCTCATCAGGCAGGCCAAGCTCTTTACCGAGCAGCCGAACCTCATCTTTGAACAATTCACGTACCGGTTCAATCAGCTTCATCTTCATCCGGTCAGGCAGGCCGCCGACGTTATGGTGGCTCTTGATCACTGCTGATGGCCCCTTGGTGGAAACCGATTCAATCACGTCAGGATAGAGAGTTCCCTGTGCCAGCCAGTCTACCGTCCCGATCTTCTTTGCCTCATCTTCAAAAAGGTAGATAAACTCATTGCCGATAATCTTCCGTTTTTGCTCAGGATCAGTAATTCCTTTCAGTTTATCAAGGAAGCGCGAAGATGCCTCAACGTAATCAAGATTAATCTTGAAGTGACGGGTAAAGAGGTTGACCACCTTTTCCGCCTCACCCTTGCGCAGCAGGCCGT
>DKFG01000235.1 GCA_002452325.1 Geobacter sp. UBA6802 | reverse complement strand
AAGAGCTTGCCATCAAATACCGGCTGAAAGCCAGGCAAGTCAGAAGGATCATCCAAAAGGGGGAATAATGGGATTCATCGGCAGCATCAACGACAAACTGCGTAAATTTTTCTACACCAACGCCGGTATACTGGAAGGAAGGGAAGTCTTCATCGGCTGTTCCGGAAACTTCACCGTCGAGCAGATCATCAGCCGCCGGTGTCCCACCGCCATCATTCACAGCAACGACGTCAGCATGTACACCAGCGTCCTGGGCCACCACATCACCGGGCGCCCCCTTCCGCTCACCGTTGTCAACGAAGAACTGCTCTGGATGCAGAAATACATTGATCAGGGCGGTGACTACGCAGCCGCCTGCCTCTCCCTGGCGCTCTCCATGTTTAAGTTTGAGAAGCGCAACAACACCTTTGCGGAAAGGATGTGGCAGACCTACCTGATCAACTTCGAGACCATGCTTGAAAAAACCGTCGAAAAGGTCCGCAAGGCAGCCGAGCATATCCGTTGTGACGAATACACCATGATGGACGTCCACGACTACTACCCGCAGCCTGACGGCGTCAGCATAGGTTTCCTGCCCACCTATGTCGGAGGATACGAAAAACTGTTCCAGCGGCTTGATGAAAGCATCCAGTGGGATCAACCAGCCTACGACATGCTCACCACCGAACGCCGTGAGGCCACCATAGAGAAAATGGCCCAGGGTGACTTCATTCTCTACGACGACCGCGAGCGGGACATGCCGGTAGTCGCCCGTGTTGACCTGCCCGGCAAAAGGACCGTATGGATCTACAGCAACATGGATTTCGGCAAAGGTCTGTTCAAAACCAAGATCAACGAGCGCCGGTCAAAATACAACCTGCTTATGCCAGAAGAAGAGATCCCGGCAACAGCCGTAATCAAGGCGCAAGAGGCCGATCTTCCCACCATCAACCACTACCGAAGCATGTACCTCAGCAAGAAGATAGCCCCCGGATCAGGCGGCCCCTGCTACCTCGTCTTTGCCGATGACAAGCTGTTCGGCTTCCTCATCTTTCAGACCTACAGCAAAAAAGGAGGCGATAAGGACGAGATCTACATGCTTTCAGACTTCGTGGTGCCATCCATCAGGCACAAGCGCCTGGCCAAGCTCCTGATCATGGCCAGCAAATGCCGTGAAATGAAGCAGATCCTCGACGAGAAAAGCATCCGGCGATACACCAGCATCATGACCACCGCCTTTACTGAAAACCCGGTAAGCATGAAATACCGGGGTATCTATGACCTCATCAAACGCGGGAAAACCCAAGAAGGTAAACAGTTCCTCAACTATCGGGGAGAATTTGACCAGAACAGCACATTTACGGAGGTAGTCAAGACATGGAGCAAAAAATTCAACAAGCCAGAGAAGCAGCCCAGCGCTTAAATGAAGTCCTGGGCGACAGCGTCCCGTACAAGATCGACGTAGTAAACCCCAAAGAGATTCAGCTGCTGGACAAAAACGCCCGGTACATGAGTCACGACATGTTTCAAAACCTGGTGCAAAACGTCAAACAGGACGGCGCCCTGTCATCTCTCCCCCTCTGCTGGAAGCGGCCAGATGACGGCGCCCTGATCGTCCTGTCCGGTAACCACCGGGTACAGGCCGCCACCCATGCCGGCCTTGAATTCGTCATGATCCTGATCATTGAGAAAGACCTAAGCCGATCGGAACAGGTAGCTATCCAGCTTAGTCACAACGCCATCAGCGGCAAAGATGATCAAGCCATCCTTAAAAGCCTGTGGGAAGAGATAGAAGACATTGATCTTCGTCAGTATGCCGGTCTTGATTCAGAACTGCTGGCCGAACTGGACAAGCTGGAATTCAACACCATTACCGACGCCCCTCCGGACTTCAAGCAGGTCATCCTGGCCTTTCTGCCAGAGGAAACCGCCCAGCTCAAGCAGGCCCTTGAAGATGTCGATGTCCTCTTCTCCGATGATGAAAACTTTGTAGCCAGCCGCCGGCACTACGACACCGTCTTCAGCGCCCTGGTAGAGTGCAAAGAGAAGTTCAACATCGTCAACAACCCCACGGCATTGCTGAAAATCTTTGAACTGGCACAAGACCAGCTCAATACAATTCCCATGCCAGAAAAGAGAACAAAAAAACAAGCTCAGGAGGCTGCCCAGGCCTCAGCGTAACGGGTCAACTTATCAACAGCTTATCAACAACTTATGAACAATTAAAGCCTCGTCAACCCCCATAAACACTACATCTAGCAACCCCTTGCGTATTTCATGTGCAAGGGGTTTTCTGTGGATACCCAATACCCTAACCTTCGTTTTTTCGTGATCCTCGTCAACCCCCATAAACACTACATCCAGGAACACCACCCCCAAAAGCAAAACAGGCTGTAATCTGAAAAAATAATTTCATAAGTAGTTGATTTTATTGATTATTTTAGTTGACACAGGCAGGTAAATAAGTAGGATAAAAGTATAAGTTCAATCAATTCAGGAGGTTATGGATATGAGCGCAAGCAAAGCAAATGTAATTCAAGGGATCGTGTGGGCCGCAGCAGATCAAGGCCTCGAAATCAAGCGTTCCACCGTCAACATGCTTTTTTCAAAACCGTTGCCGTACCTGCAGGCTGTCAGCCGCGCATGCCGCACCGAAGAAGGCAAGAAGCTGATCGCTTCATTCTGCGAATAGAAAGGAAAACGCCATGGAACAGATAGACAGCGCAACAGTGAAAGAAATGGCCTGGATGCTCAAGATACTGTGGATCAACATCCCGTCAAACGTACTGCAGCAGTACGGACTGTCAGAAGATGAACTGGTTTCCCTCTTGGCCAAAATAGAAAGGAAGGCATAGTTATGGAACAGCTCTTGGTATTCAGACACGAAATCGCTTGGCTGATCTTCGCAGAAAACCCGAAGGCCTCCCACAAGGTAGAAATGACCCTGGTGTATGAAAACCGGGTCAAGGACTACGCCGACCGCTGGCCAAAGCCCTTTACCTTCGACGGCCTGGTTGGTTGCGTCGATTTTGAAGGCGACCATGGTTATGTCACCTGGGGCGGAATGGGCGTGCATCTGGAAAGCGTCCACGGCAGCAGATTGCGCCAGGCCATCAAAGACCAGACTGGTTACTGAAAGGAAACCGCCATGAACGCAGCTCTTTCCCTTTTCCCTGAATATGAAATCCCGGACAGGCCGGTAAGCTGCTCTCAGCGTCTCCAGGTGGTCCGTGTCTCACTGGTCAAAGAAAAACCCCTACTTTATAACAGCAGCAGGGTGTCAGATTCCGATCAGGCTGTAGACGCCTTTAGGGCTTTGCTGCCAGACATAGACCGCGAATATTTTGTAGTGTTCATCCTTGACGCAAAAAACCGAATCTCGTCCTGCAACGTGGTCAGCGTCGGATCACTGAACCAGTCCATCGTCCACCCCCGCGAAGTATTCAAGCCGGCCATCCTGGCCAATGGCGCTGCTGTCATTCTTGCGCACAACCACCCAAGCGGAGATCCCAAACCGTCATCAGAGGATATCCAAATAACCAGACGCCTTAAAGAGTGCGGTGATGTGCTCGGCATCAAGGTACTTGATCACATCATAGTGTGTGACGATTCAAGCTATTCATTGCTTAATGCCGGACAGATGTGAAAAAATGCAAGTATGTGTTTTTATTGCATTTTTTGGTTTACTTAGGCAGGTAATTTGGTAGGATACAGGTATAAGTTAAATCAATTCAGGAGGTTATCAAGATGAAATGGTTTGAGGCAATCACCAGTCTTGATGAGTTGAAAGCAGAGTACAAGCGTCTGTGCAAAATCCACCACCCGGACCTTGGCGGCGATACCGCCACCATGCAGCAGATCAATGCAGAATACGCCAAAAAGCTGATGTGTCTGGATCTTGGCAAGTCCACCGTAGAGATTGAAAACGCCATCATGGACATTATCCAGGCCACCACCATCTATCAAGGCCTTACCGTAGAACTCTGCGGGAATTGGGTCTGGTTCACCGGAGCAACCCGGCAGTGGAAGGATCAGCTCAAGGCGCTTGGCTGCTACTTCTCATCGAAAAAAGCCGCTTGGTACTGGCGACCAGCAGAGTACAAGCACCACGGCAAATCAGCAGCGTCGCTCGAAGAAATCCGGTCAAAATACGGCAGCAGGATCTTTGCGAATCAAGAAAGGGAGGTGTTGGCATGAAATTGAACCTCAAGCAATACGTTGGTCGTGAGCAACTGTCCGTCATGCGTCAGCTCTGCCACAGAGAAGAAGGCGAGCACTTTGTCAATACCATACAGCGCCTGAAAAACACAATAGCCGCCATGCCGGTCACCGGAGAAACCGAAGGCCAGGGTGACGAAGCAATGGTCGCCCTTCACTACTTCAGCGGTGCAAGCGACTGGTGGATCATTGAGCGCGACATTGGCTGTGAATATGATGAGATCCCCGGAGAACAACTGCAGGCCTACGGCTTTGTCTGCCTCAACGGCTGGACTGACTGCGCCGAACTTGGCTACATCAGCATTCAGGAACTGATCGACAACCACGTAGAGATTGACCTGTACTGGCAGCCGAAAACACTGGCAGAGGTCAGGCATTCAATCAGAAAGGAGGCAGCGTAATGGTCACTATGAGTTACATGGGAAGCTCTCATACACTTGATGGATTCAATGGAATTGAAGTCAACCCGGTTAGGGATGATGGAACCTTCTGCGAAGTATGCGAACCACACGAAGCATCTTTCTGGTCGGTATACGGCCACTGGAGAACAGGCGGCGTAGAATGTCTGTGGGATTGCCCCACACAGAAAGACGCAGAGGATCTGGCAGACCAGGCCCAGGCCATGCTGCAAGAAGCAGGTATTCTGGAATATGACTGGCGCACCGGAAAGGAGATGAAAAATGTGCAACCCAACCAATGAAGACCGGGCCGTCCGTATTGACAAACTGATTGAATACTATGCTATCGAGTGTAAGGGTGACGCCTACGCCGACGAGACCGATCCTCAGGACATCATCTGCGACATCATGCACTGGTGCGACCGTGACGGCTACAACTTCGAGGAATTTCTAAGCATGGCACGCTTCCACCACGAAGCAGAAAGGGTAACAGTATGATCTACACCATCGGCTACCAGGGGCTTCAGCTCCCGCAATTCAAGCGGATACTGGAAGAAAAACAGATCGACATTCTGGTTGACGTCCGCAGCAAACCAAACGGCAGGGCCTTCCAGTACAACCGCAAGGCACTTGAGGCATGGCTTCCCACCTTGAGCAAACTCTACTGGTACAAGGGTGATGTCCTGGGCGGATTCAAACCGATAGAGCCGGATGCGCTGCAGTGGCTTGAAGGCCTCAATCACAACATGGGAATCAAGACCAACACCGCCAACACCGGCCCGATCCGCTTCAACTACCTGCTGCTGTGCTTCGAGGCCAACCCGCGTGAGTGTCACCGGCACTACATCCTGGCACGGCACCTGACCAGCAAGGGCATTGAAGTGATCCACCTGGACAAAGATATGAGAGAAACACCGGCAAGCACGCTGTTCAGTCAGCCATCACTACTGTAGGAGGCACGCGATGGAAGAGGCAACCATCAAACCTGTAGAGATAGAGGCACAAGAAACCAGTCTGGCAATCAGCCTGATCTACCCGAACCCGGATCAGCCCCGCAAACTGTTTGATCAGAAGGCCCTTGATGAACTGGCCGGCAACATCCGGCAATATGGTGTGCTGCAGCCGCTGGTGGTGGTCCGGCGCGGCAAGCGGTTTATGATCATCGCCGGAGAACGGCGCTGGCGGGCCTCGCAACTGGCAGGCCGTAAGTATGTCCCGGTCAGGATCATCGAAGCCGATGACCACCTGGTTGAAGAACTGGCCCTGTTGGAGAACATCATGCGCCGGGACTTGAACCTGATCGAAGAGGCCAAGGGCTACCAGGCCCTGCTTGATCGTGGTTTTACAGTCGAGGCCCTGGCCGCAAAGCTGGGCTTCCGGCAACCATGGCGCATCACCGAGCGCACCCAGCTTTTGAACCTGGCCGGCGATTATCAGGATCTGGTAGTCAAAGGCACCCTTACCCCTTCCCAGGCCTTCGAGCTATCCCGCGTCCCGCGTGAGCAGCAGCAGCTTGTCTTCCGCAAGATCCGCGACGGCCAACTCAACAGCTACGACAAGCTGCGGGCCTTTGTCACGGCAATGGTCAACATTGAAGAAACCATGGCCCTGTTTGACGTGCCGGAAATGACCGCAGAAGAACAGAAGGCCCTCACCAGCTACGAGCGGATGATTGAAAAGTGTATGGAAGTGGTCCGCAAGGCCTACGATGACAACGATCTGGTCGTGCTCAAGAAAGTCACCCGTGCCAATGTCCAGACCAACCTTGACCGGCTGGATCTGATCACCAAGGGCCTGTCCAAGATCCGCAAGGTGCTTACCGAGAACGTCATGCAGCAAGAAGCGCTTGAGCTGGCAAAGGCGGCGTAACATGAAAAAAATATTTGCAAAGAGCGGTTATGAAGTTTGGTCACAGTATGACTCATCCTCACAGGTGTACGAACTGTTTACAGACAAGGACGGCGTAGGATATGTGGGCTGTGCTGACACACCAGCCGAAGCACTTGAAGTCGCCGAAGATTGGGTGCAACAGCGAGAAGAAGAGTAGCGATTCAAACCGAAATAGTGTCATAGCCTGCCAAAACAAGACCTTGCAACCTGCTACAAGGAGCCCCAAGGCGCGAAAAGCGTCCGGGGCTTTTTGTTTGCGGGGAAAGCATTGACAGTGATGCGCCGGTTCCCACCGGAGAAGGTGCCGCAAGTTCACCTACCCGCTCCATCTTCAGGGGAGCGTCATGTCAGAGCAGCAACAACCAACAGAACTGACAGCCGAAAAGCTGGCCAAGGCACTCAAGACCAACCTGGCCAGAAAGCTGGCCGCCGGCGACACCGCAGGGGTTGCGCGGGAGATCCGCGATCTGCGTCAGCTTGAAAAGGAAATGGCTACAGAGAAGCAGGCCAGAGAAACCCCCGCTGAAGAGATAGACCCGGACGGCGATCCCGTCCTTGAGCGTCTGCGCGTCAAGCGCAAGTACACCATGACCGACAAGGCCCTTGCCCAGCGCAAGGCCGCCTGCCAGCACTCCACCGGCCCCATCACCGAAGAAGGCAAGGCCGCCTGCAGCAAAAACGCCTGGAAGCATGGCCTCCATGCCCGTACCCGCCTGCTTAACACCGGCAAGCCCTGCAAATCCACCTGCCCACAGTATCCCTGCAGTCTGGTTGATGACGGCGCCACCCGCCCCGGGCAGCAGTGCCTTGATAAAGAATACATGCTCTCCTGCCTTAACGCCATCAGCGACGCCCTGCAATCCGGCAATCTGTACGAGCTGAAGAACGTGGCCGCCCTGCAGATGTCCCAAACCATGCAGGTGGTTGATGAGCTGCAGGCATCCATCCTTGAATATGGCGTCTACATCAAAGACGAAAAGCTGGACAAAGACGGCAAGGTTATCGGCTACGCCTTAAAGCCTAACCCTTCGCTGCTTCCCCTCTCCAACCTGTTGAAGGCCGCCGGTATCACCATGCCGGACTTTATGATTACCCCGGCAGCGCTGGAGCGCAAGAAGACCGATGAAAACGCAGCCGCCACCATCGCCGACATCTTCAAAAACGCCGGTAACGCTCTGGCACAGGCCAAAGGAACAGGCCGGAAAACCGATGATGGAGCCGCTTGATCACATTGCCGACCTCGGCAAAGCGATCATGGTGCCGCCGGAATTTTTTGACGTCACCCTGAAAGACCTTGATTGGTCGTGGCACCAGATAGCACGGGGAGAATTCCCAGCCCCTTTCACTTCGCTGGAAGAGCTGCAGCTTGCCATTATCTGCGCCGATCCGGTCCTCTGGACCACCGCCTTTCTGCGCAACCCGGACGATCCAGACCGGCCCTGGCAGTTTTGGGACTACCAGCAGGAATCAATCCGATACCCAGGCAACACCCTGCATGAGTGCGGCGCCGAGGTAGGCAAAACCCGTGAGATCATCGGTTTCATCCTCTGGAAGGTTTTCACCGTACCCAATGGTTCCGGCCTGGTCACGGCCCCCATGACCATTCACCTGATGGAGATCATCGACACCATTGTTGAGCAACTGAACCACAACCCGGCCCTGGGCAAGGCGTTGGTGCTGCACCGCAAGCAACCCCACCACCACCTGAAGTTTGCCAACGGGTTCAAGGTAGACTTTCGCCCCACCGGCCATGACGGCGAGGCGTTGCGCGGTGTTCACGTCAGCACCTTTGCCATGTTTGACGAAGCAGCCAAGGCCAAGAACAAGGACATCTTCAAGGAGTTTTGGCGAGCCAGCAAGCCCGGCTGCGTCCACAAGCTCTACAGCACCCCTGACGGCGACCGTTCATGCGTGTTCTATCGCCTCTGTCAGAAGGCCGACGGCAAGCTGAAGGCCGATGAAGCAGAGCAGTCTGACGATGCCGCCCTGAAAACCCTTGAGTTCAGAAAGTACCAGTGGAGTAAAGAGCTGATGCCTGCCCCGTTCTGGACGCCGGAACGGCGGCGTTTTTACATTGACCAGTACGGCGGCGAGGATTCTCCAGGCTACCAGCAAAACGTGCTGGGTAATTGGGGCGATCCTGAAAACAGCGTCTTCCCCTGGTATCAGTTCAGCCGTCTGCTGCACGAGATCCCCGAATATCGTTGCCTCAAGATTCTGGTGGATGAATCCCACGGCGAGATCAGCCTCTACGGCTACGAACTGCAGGCCCAAGTGGTTGACGGACAGAAGGGTAAGCCCGACGTAGTCACCATCTGCGACCGGAGAATGTCAAAGCGGGACTTTGATATTTCAGCGGAGATCAAGGCGTTTTTTGATCCGATGCCAGGACTGCTGTTTGGCGGCGCAGACCTTGGCTTTTCGCAAGACCCGACAGAGATCTACGTCAAGTTGATCTACGGCAAGGTTTATCGCCTGATCTGCCGCCTGCAGCTGAAAGGCGTCACCTACGATCAGCAGGCCGAGGCGATCAACGCCCTTGATGACATCTACGATGCCGGTCAGAACAAGATGGGATGGGGTGTTGACTTCGGTAACGCCGGTTCAGCTGTTGTGCATATTCTGCAAGGACAGGATCAGTACCAGCATAAGGACTTTGAGAGCCGTCTGACTGGCTACCAGTTCGGCGCGGCATACGATGCAGTCAATGAAGATGGTGATCTGATCATAGACAAGAAGACCAACAAGCCGATCAGGTTGAGCGCCAAAGAACTGTCAACCGATCTGCTCACCACCAAGATGCAGCGTACCGAACTGCAGTATCCCTATGACCCGGACATCGTGCTGTTCTACCCGAACCATACCTACCGCAACAGCAGCAACCGGCGGATCTACAAAGACGTTGACGATCACGTTATTGACGCCGACCGCGTGCTTACCCTGCGGGTGGTGCTGCCGGGAGACAATCAGGAGGATCTCTTTGCATGAAACTCTTTGGCTTTGATATACGCTTCGGCAAAAGTCGCGTGCCCGGCACGCTGGCCCCTGACAACTCCGGCTGGCAGTTGCGGCCGGTTGATGGCCAAGGCCCGTTCACCAGCTACTTTTCAACCTTTGTGCCGCGCAAGATAGACCCTGTCTTTTTTGAATTTTTAATTGAGAGCGTCCCGATCTGCGGGGCAGCCATCAACAAACTGGTCACCCTGGACGGCATCCCCATTGTCACCGGCAGCAATCAGAAGCTGGTGGATGAGATCAATGAATGGATGCAGCACGTCCCGGTCAACGACATCCAGAAGGGACTGCAGGCCTTCCATCAGGGGATCAGCCGCGAGGCGTTTGAGCAGGGCTTTTCCTTTGGTGAATTCATCACTGACAAAAAGCGTTCAGATATCATCGGCCTGCGGGTGGCAGACTCCAAATTCATCAAGTTCAGCCGCGACGATTCCAGCCTGCGGGTCTATCAGCGTGCCGACAATGACAATCAGGATCGGGAGCTTAATCAAGAAAACCTGATCTATTTCAGCGTCAACAACGAGAACACCAACCCCTACGGCACGCCGGTCTTGCGAGGGTGTGAGTTCGTCAGCAAGATCATCACCACCATTTACCAGGCCACAGCCAACACCTGGACCCGCTTTGGTGATCCGCCCTACTCCATCATCTACAAGACCAGCCGTAAAGACGGCGCTGATCTGGAGGCTCGGCGCAAGACCATCACCGACGAAATCAACGCAGCGGCGCGGGCCAAGGCCGCCGGTAAATCAGTGGATTTTGTCAGAGCCATCGACAAGGACAGCGACATCAACATCAGCGTGCTGGGTGCAGACAACAGCCTGATCCTGGACATGGATGTACCGATGAAATACCTGGTGCAAGACATCTGCGGCATTACCGGCCTGCCTGCCTGGATGTTGGGCTACAGCTTCAGCACCACCGAGCGCCGGGCCACCTTTGAAGCAGAAATGGTGCTGGCCGATGTTGCAGTCCGGCAACAGGCCAAGGCTGCCAGCTTTGAGCGCCTGATCAGATCCATGCTGCTGCTTCGTGGTCGCACCTGGAAACCGGGTGACTGGCAGATTGAATGGAAACAGGTCAACCTGCATGACCTGGTTGCTCAGGCCCAGGCCCGCTTCCTTAACGCCCAGGCCGACATGATGGGGCAAGGAGCACAACAGCAGGCAGCGGTAACAACCACTGAACAGCCCAAAGCAGCAGACTGCGGCTGTGGCGAGCATCATTTTGTTGACGGAAACAAAATGGTCTCAGGCAGCAAAGAAACTCGGCCCGTTCCTTGGCCGGAACTGGACAAGGTAGAGGCAGACTATGAATCCCGTCTGAAAGTAGACTGGCAAGAGCTTGCCGTGCGGATCTTCACCATTGCCAAGTTTGACCCGGCCAGTCTGGCCCTCGCCAAGGCCCCCCTTGAGGAAACCTTTACCCTTACCCCTGAGCAGATCGCCCAAATCAAGCAGGCAGTCACCGATGCGCTTTCAGACTACAGCCTGAGCAATCCAGACACCCCTATCAACACTGCATACGGCGAATCGTACAGCCTGGGGCTTGATCAGGCAGCCAGACAGGTCGGAGCAGAGCGCCCTATTCTGGACATCATCAAGAACAAAGAGATCTACGACGAGTTGCGCAGCAACGGCTTTGAGCTGGTCAAGGACAACATGACCAGGGCCATCACCGACAAGATCATCCCTGAAATGCAGGCCCACGTCATAGCCGGCAGCAACCCGCTATCCGTTGCAGAGCGTCTGAAAAAACAGTTCGGCGACCAGAACAGTAGCTGGGAGCGGCTTGCCCGTACTGAAATGGCCCTGGCCGCAGAGACTGCCAAAACTAATGAATGGCAGAAGCGCGGCATCAAGAAAGTTGAATTCTACCCGGCCCCTGATGCCTGTCCCATCTGTCAGGCCCTGAAGGGCACCTATGATCTGGATAAATGCCCGCGCATCCCGGTTCACCCGCGTTGCCGGTGCAGTAAACGCCCGGCAGCCAGCGAAGCGGAATAAAGTGTCACGCGCTGCCAAAACAAGACCTTGAAACCTGCTAACAGGCATAACAACACCTGCAAAGGAGGCGGCCATGGCAGCCAAAGGACAAACCAAGGAAGTAACCACCAAAGATAAGGACTTTGAAGGATCGGGAATAGAAGGCCAAAAGGGTAATGACGACGGTGTCGTGCGCGGTGAAGACGTCATCAAGATCCTGCGCGATAAAGGCCACCGGGTATGAAACAGTTCCAGAAACAGTTCAGCCTGCGTGGAAAGTCTGCAGCCGGCGCAGAAATCACCAGCGACATGCTGACCAAGGTCAACGCCTTTGCCCTGAAAGAGCTGGGTGTTGATGACATTTACGCCCGCAAGTGCCTGCTGGCGCACAACTGCATTGACCGCGATGTTGAGCGCTTTTCAGAACCGCTACTTGACAACTTCGCTGTCACTCTTCCCGGCAAATCCCTACTGTTTGGCCATGATCGCCGTAACTACCTTCCTATGGGGTTGTTCTTCGACGCCACCACCGAAGTCATGTCTGCCGACCAGTTCAAGGCATTAACCGGAGAAGAGGCCCGCCTTCCTGACGGCGCCACTGATGTCAAGGTGTTGTGGGGCTGGTTCTACATTGCCAAAACCCCCACCTCTGCCGACATGATCACCAACTTTGAAGCAGGCGTGTACCGTCATGTTTCCATCGGCTTTGCCGCCTCAGACCTGATCGGCGTCAAGAAAGAGATCAACGGCCCCACACAGTTTTATGAATACATCGCACCGGGAGAAGCCCTTGAGGGCTCCCTGGTATGGCTCGGCGCCCAGCCGGGTGCAACCGCGCAGAAAGCCCTGAAAGACCAGGAAAACGATACCAAGGAGGTAGTACCAATGAAAGCACTCGTCACGCTGTTGGTGGCCATGGGGTTCAAATTCGCCGTGGACGCAAACGAAGAGCAGGTTGCAGCAGGCATCAAGTCCCTGCTGGAAGAAAAAGACGCCAGGATCAAGGCCCTTGAGAAAGACGCAGCCGAAGGCAAGGCCTACCGCGAGGATCTGGTAAAGACCTACGTTGCCAGCAAGGCCAAGCTGGGAGAAGTGGCAGAAACGCCCGAAGCCCAGGAGGGTATGAAGCAGGTCGCTGGATCGTACCCGCTTGACTTTCTCAAGAGCGAGATCAAGCACCTGCAGGCCCGTGTTGAGGCCAAGTTTCCGGCTGATTTCCAGACCAAGGGCGATGAAGGCAACAATCAGCGCGAGAAGTCTGATGACAACCCGCTGATCCCCAAAGCACAGAAGTAGCGGACCATCCGCCAACCATAACCAAGGAGGTACGAGAAGATGGCAAAAGCAATCGTACGCGGCGGAGTGAATCAGGTCCGCACGCTCAAACTGGCACACACGGCTGCTGTTGAAGCAGGCGACATCATTGTATCAGGCGGCCAGGTCCTTGTGGCCGTCAATGACGCAGATGCCAATGCAAGCAACAGCTATGTGTTCCGCGGCCCGGTAGAATTCCCCAAGAGCACGGCGGTAGCCGCTGCTGTGGGTGATGTCTACTACTTTGACGTTGCCGACGGCAATGTTAACGAAACGGCACTTGACAACTTCAAGGTCGGCATCTGCGTAGAAGCGGCTGCACAGGCCGCAATCACCGTGCTCATTGAGCTCGGCGAAAACAAGTAGGGGGTGACCTGATATGAAGATTTTTGGCAAGCAGTTCGTTGATTTTTCCAGGCTCCATCAGGTCGCCGAAAGCGCCCGCCGGGAGAAGATTCTTGAAGCAATCTCGGCCGGGTTCAAGTCCTTGGCTACCGAAGGCCTTTCCATGGTGTCGGCAGAGAAGTTTGTCGGCGCTGATCCGACCCTGCTGCGTAGTGCTCCGCCGATTATCATGACCGGCACCGACACCGTCAACCAGCCAGACCGGGGTTATGAGGCCCTGTTTGCAGAGGTTGACATGCGGCAGAGCACCAGCAAGACCTTTGAGATCGCCAACATCACCGGCGGCATCACCTTCTACCAGGTCAATCCTGGTGAAGAAGCCAAGCTGTCCCAGCTGCCCACCGCAGGCAAGGTTGACGTCGGTATGCTGCGCTTCATCGGCGGCTTTGCCATTCTGGATGACTGGCTGCGGTTTAACGAGCTGTACAAGATTGCCGACCTGACCACCGATACCGTCACCCGCTGGTACGACCAGAAGGCCGACCTCTTCTACGGTCTGATCGAGGCCCTTGGCGCTGGCGTCAACCAGGCATTTGTAACCGATGACGTCACCACCATCAATAACGCCTGTTCGCAGATCATCACCGATCTGGCAGCAGCAGGATATGCCGTATCGGCTGGCAGCAAGTTCTACATCACCTGCCATCCTTCCCTGCTGGCTCGCGTCTACAAGGCCTTGGCCGCCGTGTTCACCAACCCGAACACCAACAATAACCAGATCGTCTACAACATCGCCGGCGTCATCCCTTCCGCCAAAATCGCGGCAACCTCCTACTATGTGTCGCTGCCGGGCCTCAAGGCCAAGCGTGGCGAGTGGGAAGACCTGAACACCCGTCCGGCACAGCGTAACGAGCTGGTACTTGGCGCAGATCACGTCTGGACCGGTGCCTACAACGGCGCCATTGCAGAAACCAAGCAGTTCCGCCGCTGTTCATTGAGCTAACACTGACGGGGCCTGTCACAACAGGCCCCGCTGCTTAACAGGGTGAACCATGTCGCTACTTGTTCCTGCCGACATAACCGCAATGGGTTTTGTGGCCGAATCATTCGGCCAGGACTCAGCCGCTTTTAGCGCCTGGCTGCAGGACATCATTGAAGAGCAGGAATCACTGTTGACCGCCCGTATCGGTGCCACGGCCTTTGCATCCGGGACACCATCGGTGAAGCGCGTGTCAAGGTGCCTGGTGGCAGCAGAACTGTTGCAGTTGCGGTTTGTCAGACTCAGTGAAGATGTCGGTGTCACTGACAAGGAAGATGATGTCAAGCGGATTAGAGAGACCCGCAAGGAGTACCTGGCCGAGGCGGACCGGCTGATTGCTGCGGTACTGGCCGGATCTCCGGTTGACGCAACCGGTGGTTATTCCGGCAGCGTATCAATATCAGGCAGTGACAGCCTATTGCTGGGGTTCCAGGCATGAACATTACCATAAGCCTTGAAGGCGACAAGCTGGTCATTGAAAACCTGAACGCCATGCCAGGCAAGGTCCAGCGACTGGCGGGCAAAGGCCTCAAGTTGGTAGCCAGGGGAGTCCACCGAAACGCCATGGACTTTCTGAACGGTTCCGGCGCAAAGGGCGAATACGTCACCACGAAGACCGGAAAAACCAGATGGCAGAAGCGAGAAACGCCGGTTCCCGCAGGAGGCTACCCCGTACCAGTCAGAACCGGCAACCTGAAGCGCCTGCTTGATTTCCTTGATCCCGGAGAAACCTTTTCAAACGACAGGGGATCATTCACGACAGGCAAGACCGAAATAGTGGTCTTTGATTCAGCGCGGTATGCTCGCGTCATCCACGAAGGCCTCGGCAGCAGCGCAAAATTTGGCAAACGTCCGTACCTGCATGATGCCCTGCAGAAATTCAACGCAGGCGACAACATTGTCCACATTGTAACCAGAGAGATTGAGAAGGGCCTGAGTAGATGAGCATCAAGGACGCAACAGACAACATCAAGACCGTGCTCGCTCAAGATGCGGCTCTTAATGCGTGGATTGCTACCACCTTCCCGGGCAAGACGCTCAAGGTTCGCAAGGCCTTCAAGCGCCGGCAGGAAGTCAACACCTCTGAGCTCCCTTTAATCATGATTACTGTTCCGGCCCGTCGGCACAAGACCGAAACAGCAGGCAGCCGGATCTTTGAAAACACGGTCACCGTCTATACCGGTCTTTGTCATAACGGAGACCGTGAGCTTGCCCCTGATCTAGTTGATCACTTTGAGGGCCTTGTAGAGGCGGCAGTTTTGCGTGACCCAACCAGGGGTGGTTATGCCCTTAACACGCATTATGCCGAAAGCTCGAACGATGAGGGCGCTTTTCACCCCAACTACTTCAGCGCTCTTGAGTTCCTGGTCTTCACCGAGATCTTTGACGAGCAGCCGGTAGATCAGTACACCCTCACCCGCCTCACCATGCAGGACAACCTTGGCAGCACAGAGGAGATATCATGAAAGAGTATACCTACAGCGGGCCGCTTTCCGGCGTCAGCCTGAAGGGAGTCGGCGACATCATGCTGCACCCCGGAGGCACGGTAGAGCTGCCTTCTGATCACGAATATACCGCCCGGCTGGTGCGCAAGGGCTGGCTGAAGGCCACCGATACACCACCGAAGGTCAACCGTTCCAGTTCCAAGAAAAAGATAGAGGAGGATGAATCCCATGGCAGCTAACTTCCTGCATGGCGTTGAAACCATCGTCATTGAAAAAGGCCCCCGTCCCATTACCGGGGTGAAGACCGCCGTTATCGGCCTGGTCGGAACCGCGCCGATGCTGGATGTGGCCGCAGCCGACCGCACGCTGAACAGCCCGGTGGTGATCCGCAACCCGGTGGATGCTGCCAAATATTTCGGCACCAACCGCACCGGGTTCACGATTCCAGCCGCGCTTGATGCGATCTTTGATCAGGGCAACGGCCCGATCTGTATCGTGGTGAACGTGATCGATCCGGCCAGCGATGTAACCGCCGTCACCGCTGAGGCTGTTACCCTGGACACCGCCACCAACAAGGCCACCCTGGCGCACCAGCAGGTTTCCAGCGTGGTGGTTAAGAGCGGCGACGGGCTCACCACCTATAGCGCCAGCACCGATTACACGGTTGACGCCGCCAGCGGCGTAGTCACCAGGCTGACCACCAGCATCATCCCGGCGGGCGGGTCACTGAAGGTGGACTACTCCTACCTTGACTCCTCCAAGGTTCTGGCATCCGACATCATCGGCGCGGTGGATGTTGACGGCAACCGCTCCGGCCTTAAAGCCCTGGTCGGAACCTACAACCTGTTTGGGTATGTCGCCAAAATGATCATCGCCCCCGGATTCTGCACGCAAGAAGCGGTATCCACCGAGATGATCGCCGTGGCCGAGCAGCTGCGTGCCATGGCGCTGATCGACGCACCAATCGGCACCACGGTAAGCGAGGCGATTGCTGGTCGCGGCCCCAGCGGCACCATCAACTTTGAGACCAGCAGCAAGCGTGCCGTGCTCTGTTATCCCCACGTCAAGCGGTACGACACTGCCACCGATACCGAAGTGCTGGAGCCCCTTTCCCAACGTCTGGCCGGCGTGATCGCCGCCAAGGATGTGGAGAAGGGGTACTGGTGGAGCCCATCAAATACCGAGATCAAGGGCATAACCGGAATGGAGCTTGCCATCACGGCTCTGATCAACGACAGCACCACTGAAGCCAACGCCCTGAACGAGGCCGGTATCTGCACCCTGTTCAACAGCTTCGGTTCCGGTATTCGTACCTGGGGCAACCGCTCTGCTGCCTTCCCTACCAACACCAGCCCGGAAAACTTCATCAATGTGCAGCGCACCGCAGACATCCTGCATGAATCGATTGAGTACGCCATGCTGCAGTTTATCGACCGCCCGATCAACCAGGCGCTGATTGACAGCATCCGCGAGAGCGTCAACGGCTTCATCCGCACGCTGATCATGCGCGGCGCACTAATCGACGGCAAGTGCGTCTATGACGTGGCCAAGAACCCGGTCACCGAGATCGCCGCCGGGCACCTGACCTTTGACATCGAGTTCATGCCGCCCACCCCGGCAGAGCGGATCAGCTTTGAATCCTTCATCAACGTCGAGTTGCTGAAGGCACTGAAATAAGGAGGCCTTAAACCATGGCACAGATAGAGGTTAAACGGATCACCAACGCCAACGTCTATGTGGACGGCAACAGCCTGCTTGGCAAGGTGGATGAATGCAAGCTGCCGGAAGTCAAGGTCACTATGGCCGAGCACAAGGCGCTGGGCATGCAGGGCAAGCTGGAGTTTCCCAGCGGCATTGACAAGATGGAAGCCACTTTTAAGTGGAACAGCCTGTATAGCGACATCCTCGTGAAGGTGGCCAACCCCTTCAAGGCGGCTGAGGTGCAACTGCGCGGAAGCCTGGAGACCTACGGCAACGGCGGAAGGGTGGCTGAAGTCCCGGTGGTGGCCTACCTGACCGGCGCGTTCAACAAGTTCCCCCTGGGCGGCTTCAAGCAGCACGACAACGTAGAGGCCGAAACCACCATGAGCGTGACCTATTGCAAGCTGGAGATCGATGGCCGCGAGGTGCTGGAGTTTGACGCACTGGCCAACATCTATAAGGCCGATGGCGTTGACCTGCTGGCGACCTACAAGCAGAACATCGGGGGGTAGCAAATGAGTGAGATAGTGCTGAAATACCCATTCATGGCCGCCGGCAAAAAGGTGGAGAAGCTGACCTTGCGGCGCCCCACCGTGAAAGACCTGCGCACCGTTGGCCGGTTCGGCGATACCGATGAAGATAAGGAGGTCGGCCTGATCGCCAATCTTGCAGGGCTGATCCCTGAGGATATGGATCAGATGGACGCCGCCGACTATAAGGTGCTCCAAGACTCCTTTCGCGCCATGCTTGCTGAGTAGTGAAGACCTGCGGGCCGGGATGGGTTTTCTGGCCCGCAGGTTCAGGTTTCAGCCGTCGGAAATAGATGCGCTTGAAATCGAGGAGTTTAGGTGGTGGTGCGAAGAAGGGCTGCGACAACAAAAGGCGGAGGCGGATGCGATGAACAGCTAGTCCATCCGCTCTTCCCGGGAGATAGGCTGAACGGCCTGGCGCTTATGCCAGGGCAGTAAATGCAGTAGCGATGCGATAACAACAGCCGGACCAACAAAGAATGCCACCAGCAACGGCGCAAACAGCAGTGCAGCCGCCAATGCCGAGATCAGATTGGCACCAACCGATACAAGCCCAAGCACGAACAGGGCAAAGCAAACCGCAAGAGATGTGTTGATTTTCGTTTCCATTCCCAAAGCATAGCGGAGCAACCACCCCATGTCAAACACGCTCAACATAGCCCTGGTTATCTCCGGCATGATATCGGGGACGCTGCACACGGCTATCGGCGGCGTGCAGAAGAGCCTGGGCAAGCTAGGGGATATCACCAAGGAGCTGACCGCCCGGCAGCAGCGTTTGGGCAGCGCGATCAAGGGGCTATCCTCCAGCGATCCGCAGCTGCTGCACATGCAGAACCGCTACCGGCAGATCGGTGCGGCGGTCGATCTGTTGGCCAGCAAACAGAAGCGCCTTAACGACCTGATCAAGCAAGGCGCAGCCATCAAGGCCCAGCGGGAAGGCTACCGCAACGAGCTGTTTGAGACCGCTGGGCAGACGGCAGCAATCGGCGCTCCGGTGTTTAAGTCGGTGCAACTGGCCGGAGGCTTCCAGGATCAGCTGCGCGATATTGCCATTACCGGTGAGTTTAGCGTGGCCGAAGAGGCCAAGCTGGGCAAAACCATACGCGAAAACGCCCTGCGCTTCAACCAGACCCAGGAAGACCTGTCAAAAGGCATCGGCGTGTTGGTGGCCGGTGGCATTTCGTCGTCAAAGGAGCTGGCCGCGTTTGCCCCGGTGCTGGCCAAGGCAGCCACTGCCACCCGCGCCAGCGTTGACGAGCTGGGCAGCGTCTTTATCGCCCTGCGTGACAACCTGAAAATATCGGCCAAGGATTCCGAATCCGCCCTGAACATGCTGGCCTATGCCGGCAAGAAGGGGCAGTTCGAGATTAAGGACATGGCCAAATGGCTGCCCAACCTGGCCCCGCAGATGGCCGCCCTGGGCCTGACCGGCAAGGAGGCGGTGGCGGAGATTGGCGCGGCGCTGCAGGTGGCCCGCAAGGGAGCAGGCACCAACGACGAAGCCGCCAACAACTTCAGAAACTTCCTGGCCAAGGTAACCGCCCCGGACACCATCAAGGACTTCCAGAAGGCCGGCATCGACCTGAAAGGCGATCTGGTCAAGCTGCGCGAGCAGGGGATGACCCCCATGCAGGGGATGCTGCAGCTGATCACGCAGTACATGGGCACCAAGGGGCCGGATGCCGCCGGACAGTTCACCAAGGCGCTGGCCATCAAGGACGAGGCCGAGCGCGAGGCAGCCATCAGCCGCCTAAAAGAGGCCTACAAGCTGGGAGAGCTCTTCCAGGACATGCAGGCCATGAACTTCATCAAGCCCGCCATCGCCAACGCCAAGGAGCTGGCCGACATAAAGAAGGGCGCACTTGCAGCAGGTGGCGATGACCTGCTGGGCAAAGACCTTGCCAAGCGCATGGAAGGGTTTAACGAGCGATGGAAGAGCTTCACCATCGGCATGAAAGACCTGGGTATCTCGCTGGGCAACGCCCTGCTGCCGGCGCTGACATCCATCGTCAAACTGGTGTCGCCACTGATCGGCATGGTGGGCACGCTGGTCAACACATTCCCGCGGCTAACCGGGGCACTGGTGGGCATTGTTTCCGGCCTGTTGCTGGGCAAGATGGCGGTGTTGAGCTTTTTGTACCTCAAAACAATGCTGGCCGGGTTCTTTGTCAGCGTGCAGACCTTTTCGGCGCTGGCATCTACCAAGCTGGCCATATTCAGAACCGCCACCCTACTGGCTGGTGGCGCCATGCGCACCTTTAGCCTGTCTCTTCTGGCAAGCCCTGTAGGGTTGATAATCGGCGGCATCGCCCTGGCGGTGGCCGGCGCCGCCTTCCTGATTTACAAATACTGGCAACCGATCGGCGCCTTCTTTAAGGGCGTGTGGTCTGGCATTAAGGCATCGCTGGCCCCGGCGTTTGCCCCGGTAGCCACCGCATTCCGTGCCATTTCGGTCGCTATGGCCCCGGTGGTCGGATGGTTCAAAAGTCTGTTCAAGCAGTCGGAGTTCACCAGCGGGCAACTCGGCAAGGCGACGTCGGCTGGCGTGGTATTTGGCAAGGCGCTGGCCTTTTCGATCAAGCTGGTGTTTGCCCCGCTGATTATCCTGGGCAAGCTGGTTGGCGCCGTGTTTGCGATCATATCAAAGCTGGCAAAGATGAGCTTGTTCCAGGCTGGAGCCAACATCTTCAAGACCCTGGCCGACGGCATGAAGAGCATGATCTCGAAGCCTGGCGAGGTTATGAAGAGCCTGGCACAGAAGCTGCGCAACTTCCTGCCCTTTTCCCCGGCCAAGGAAGGCCCACTCAAGGATATCCACCGGATCAAGCTGATCGAGACCATTGCCGCCACCATGAAGCCCGCCCCGATGGTTGCCGCCATGCGCACGGTTACCGCTGCAACCATGCTGGCAACGGCAGCACCGGCCATGGCAGGCGCACCGGCTGGAGTTGGCCGCCCTGGCGGCGGCACACAGATCACCTATGCCCCGGTCATCAACCTGGCGCCAGGCACCCCGGCAGAGGCACGGCAGCAGGTCGAGCAGGCCCTGAAGCTGTCGCAGGTGGAGTTTGAGCGGATGCTGGCACGGGCAGAGCAGAACAAGCAACGCAAGGGATTTGTGTAAATGGCCTTCCTACTGCTGGGAGATATCGGTTTCGGCAGGCTGGTAAGCCCTACCGGGTTTGATGCCAAGCTGGCCATCAGTTATGCCGAGCATCAGGTTATTGAGGGCAAGCCGCTCCTGCAATACACCGGCGACGGCCTGGGCGAGATCAACCTGGCCTTCCTGTTTCATGCCGACTTTTGCGACCCCCAGGCCGTTTGGGATGACCTGATAACCCTGGCAACCAGCCACAAGGCGTTTCCACTTTCGCAGGGCAACGGCCTGTTGGTGGGCAAGTACGTCATTATCGATGTCAGTCGCACCACCACCTATGCCGCCGAAGATGGCTCCCTGTACGGCTTTGAGTGCAAGCTGAGCCTGAAGGAATATGCCGACCCACAGCCGCTTGAAACAAAAAAACAAGAGCAGCAGCAGCAGGCCCCGGCCAAAAAGAAGCCGGGCAGAAAGCCCAAAAAGCCGTCCAAGAAAAAAGAGGTGCCGCAGCTGTCAGCCGAGAGCAGGCAAGCCGGCTATGCCCTATCGCAGGATAAGCAGACCGTCATTAGACAGTCAACGAGGCAAGCGTAATGGCTGCGCAGGAAGTCATTGAGCATATTACCCGCGATGGCGACCGCTGGGACCTGCTGGCCTGGCAGTATTACGGCGATGCCACGCAGTACGAGCGGATCGTGGCAGCCAACAACCTGGTGATGATTGAGCCGGTCTTGCCCAGCGGGATCATCATTAACATACCGGTGATTGACGAACCGTTGCCGGAGCTGTCTGAAACAGAGGGTATGCCGCCATGGCTGACGTGATCGTGCCCCAACCTCAATTCAAGCTGACCTACGGACAGAAGGACGTCACCACTGAGCTTGCCCCGTTCATCTTGGCTATTACCTACACCGATGCGCTGGAGGGTGAGAGCGACGAACTTGAGGTGAATATCGAGGATCGTGACCACCGCTGGAAGAACGGCTGGTTCCCCGGCAAAGGCGACAAACTTTCGTTGCAGGCCGGCTATGTGGGCGAACTGTACGGCATGGGCTCTTTCGAAATTGATGAGATTGAGTTTAACGGCACCCCCGATACCATCAGCATCAGGGCACTGGCTGCCGGTGTAAAGGCCGCGCTGCGAACCAGTAACACCAGGGCCTTTGAAGGTAAGACGCTCAAGCAGATAGCAGATGAGCTGGCAGCCGGGCAGGCCCTGCGCCTGGTGGGGGCCGGAGATAACACCGGACGCAGCTACCAGCGGGTAACACAGAACAAGGAGACCGACCTGGCCTTCCTGAACCGGCTGGGCAAGGCCGAGGGGATTGTGTTCAGCATCAAGGACGGCCAACTGGTCTGGCACGATCAAGCCAGGTTGGATGACGCGCAGACCGTCACCATCATCACCAGGCAGCAGATGAGCAGCTTCACCTTCCGCGCGAAGACCGCCACCACCTATAAGGCGTGCCAGGTGAGCTACCACGACCCGAAAACCAAGAGCCTGAAGAGCCATACCGAAAAGGCACCCGGCGCACCAAGTGGCGATACCCTGAAGCTGGTGGAGCGCTGCGAGACGTTGGACGACGCCAAGGCCAAAGCGAAGGCCGCGCTGCGAAACAGCAACGGCAAGCAGGTGGAGGGCAGCATATCCCTGTACGGTAACCCCAGGCTGCGGGCTGGCTGCAACATTGAGGTGCAAGGGCTGGGGCTGTTAGATGGCCCCTACCAGATCCTCAAGGCCCGGCACAGCATGGAGCGCGGCAGGGGTTATGCTACCGAGCTGGAGCTGTCCACCAGCAGCGCCCAAAACAAGAACCTGAAAAACCTGACCAACAACAAGCGGGTGGTGAAATGATGAAGATCGGCATCGTCACTGCTATCGACCCCGTCACCGCTAAGTGCCGGGTGCAGTTTCCCGATCAGGATGGGGTGCAATCCTACTGGTTGCCGGTACTGCATCACAAGACCGGCAGAGACAAAAGCTACTGGATGCCGGACACCGGAGAGCACGTCTGCTGCCTGATGGACGACAACGCCGAGTTCGGCTGCGTCCTGGGGGCGATCTATAGCGACGCCGACCAGCCGCCGGTAAGCAGCCAAGACAAGCGCCACATCCGCTTCGAGGATGGCACCTGGGTTGAGTACGACCGCGCAGAGCACAAGCTGTCTGCACACGTAGTCGCTGGTACGCTTGAGGCCACGGTTGACGTGTCCGCCACCGTCACCAGCCCACTGATTAAAGCGGTGGCCTCGACAAAGGTGATCTGCGATACCCCGATCACCGAATGCACCGGAAACCTGGTGGTAAAAGGCGGCATCACCTGCACCGGAAGCTACGGCGGCAGCGGCGGGAAGATCACTACACCCGGCAACATCGAAAGCACCGGCGGGAATCTGGTGATACCCGGCAACGCCGATATCGGTGGAAACGTAAATGCAGGCGGGTCGGTAACGGACGCAGGCGGCAATACCAACCACCACTCGCACTAGGATAATCATGGCAATAACACTCGCCGACATAACCGCAGCCGACTGGAGTCCCAAACTGGGTGAGCCCGGCAGCGTGGTGGAGAACCTTGACGACATTAACCAGTGCATCAAGGTGATCCTCGCAACACCCAAAGGGAGCCGAGCCCACGAACCGCTCTTCGGTTGCGGCGTGTGGCAGTTTTTGGATCAACCATTAACCGAGGCATTACCCCGCATTGTAAACGCCGTCATAGAAGCCGTGGAAGAATGGGAGCCGCGCGCCAAGCTGGTGAGTGTTGTGCCGGTAACCACTGAGGCCGCCAGCGGCAAAATCACCCTGCAGCTGGAGTGGAAGCTGAATGACTACGATGCAGGCATACAACAAATCGAGGTGACCCTGTGAGTTTACCTGAACCCTCATTTATAGACCGCGACCCGGTAGCCATCACCGCCGAGCTAAAAGCATCGTGGGAGGCCACCACCGGCAAGACTCTGTACCCCGGCCAGGTGGAGTCTCTGTTGATTGACTTGATTGCCTACCGCGAGACCTTGGTCCGGATCGGTGTGCAGGAAGCGGCCAAACAGAATCTGGTGGCCTACGCCAGCGCGCCTATGCTGGATTACCTGGGCGAGCTGGTGGGTGTCTACCGGATTGACGGCGAGACCGACGATCAGCTGCGCGACCGGATCAAGCTGGCCCCTGAATCATTCAGCGTGGCAGGCAGCCGCGGCAGCTATGTCTATCACGCCAAGAGCGCCAGCTCCGATATCGTTGACGTGGCCGTACTCTCCCCATCGCCGGGCATCGTCAACATCTATCCGCTGTCGATTAACGGCCTGCCGGACCAGGCGCTGCTTGACGCCGTGTATGCCACCTGCACCGCCGAAGATGTGCGTCCTCTGACCGACTACGTGCAGGTGCTGCAGCCGGTGGCCACCGCCTACAGCATAGCCGTCACGGTAGAGACTTATCAATGGCCTGATCAGTCTCTGGTGCAGCAGCAGGTGTTGGCCGCGCTGACCGCTTTGGCCACCCCGGCATCTGGTATGCTGGGCAAGGATATAACCACCAGCAGCATCATTGCCGCCGCCACCGTGGATGGCGTGTACCGGGTAACGGTCACCAGCCCGTCCGCCGATGTCATTGTCCCGCCGGAAGGGTACGCAAACTGCTCCGACATAACCGTAACCATGGGGGTGCCGGTCAATGGCTGACAGCCGCCTAATACCTGCCGGGATACGTGATGCCTCAACCCTGGCCTTTAACGAGCTGATTGACCGGCTGGGGGTGGTCCCGCTTGATCAGCTGCTAGTCTATTTGGTGGACAACATCTCTGCCGAGGCCTTGCCTCACCTAGCCGAGCAGTTTCACATAACTGGCCTGGAGGGGTGGACGCTCTGTGACACCGAGGCCGACAAGCGCAGCCTGATCAAGCGCGCTGTCTGGCTGCACCGCAAAAAAGGTACGCCCTGGGCCGTGAAGGAAGGGCTAAGGTCGGTGGGTTTTGGCGGTGCCCTGATCGATGAGCAGATCCAGTCACTACGTTACGACGGCACACAGGTTTTCAGTGGCGACGAAGAATACGGCGCGGGGGCAAACTGGGCACGCTTCAACATCAACCTTGACCTTGGCGAAAACAGGGGCGTTTCAGCAACAGAAACCGCCCTGATCCGCGCCGTGGTGGACGAGTGGAAAAACGTGCGCAGCCACCTGGCCGCCATTGTGTTCTCCGCAGCCACCTCCGACACCGCCACCATCGCAGAATCAGCCACGCTTACTGCCATAGACGGGCAGACAGAGACCCTGCCCTGGGGTATGCGGTATGACGGCAGCACGGCATACAACTCGGGGCGCGCACTGGCCTATGACGGCGCCGATATCTACAACGGCACCACCCCGTACAGCTACAGCGTAGGCGGAACCGTGCTGCACAACAACGCATGGGAAGCTGACCGCATCGGCGCAGCCACCGTGCAGGTAGACACCAACACCGCTGCGGTGATGTTTGACGGGCTGGCCAGCTATGACGGCGTGTTTGATCAAGGGGCAACACCGCCGCCGTTTTATGACGGCCTGATGACGGTGACTACCAAGCGCAACTATTTATTCAACGGCGTGCGGACCTACGGCAGCGGCAAGGAATACAACGGCAGCAAGACCTACGCCGGCGGCATTAGTTTCGCCCCGTCGATGGAATACCAGGGCATCCACACCATACAGGAGGTAACGATATGACCGATACAGAGCAGATCGCCATGCGCGGAGATTTCCGGCTGCGGATATACCGCAACGGGCTGCTGGTTGAGGAGCAGCACGACCCCAACATGATTATGAACGTGGCCAAGGACGCGATGGCGAAGCTGATCGGCGGCAGCGGCAGCGGCAAGACTATTACAAAAATTGGTTTTGGCACCAGCAGCACCGGACCTACCCCTACAGACACCGGCCTGACGGGCAGCTACAGCAAAAATGTGGCAGCTGCAACCTACCCCACCACAGGGCAGGTATCGTTCGGCTGGACGTTGGGCACATCCGAGGCAAACGGCAAGGCCATTGCCGAGCTGGGCCTGATCTGCAGCGACGGCACCCTGTTCGCCCGCAAGGTGCGCGGGGTTATCAATAAGGATTCCGATCTGTCCCTTGAGGGGACCTGGACGATTATCTTCTAAGGAGGCCAATCAATGGCGAACGTAACCGAAACAGCAACATTTGAAACCGGCATATACCAGATAGAGACCACCGACCCGGTGCTGGGTGGTGCCAACGGTATTGCCAACGTGCAGGCCAGGCAGCTGGCCAACCGCACCAAATATCTGAAAGAGCGAGCCGACCAGGTGGATGCGGCAAAGGGCACGCACGCATCGCTTGACGCTCGCATCGATGAGCTTGAGGCTGATGTTGCTGGCACCAGCCCCGACACCATGAACGCGCTGACCGCCGTGGTGATGCAGGCTGTAGCCGAATCGGGCCTGGCGCTGCGCGAGGTGATGAAGACCATCAACCAGCGCTTCCAGACTGGGCAGGCAACCATCCGCAACACCGGAGTAGTCAGCGGTTGTAACGTTACTGCTGGCGGCACAGGTCGGCTGGTAAACCTGTCGTCCGGCATTATCTATCTAAATGCCCAGCGCAGGGGCGTGGTGGCTCAAACCAGCACCGCCAGCATTGCACAAAACACCGGCACGGAAACCGGCTATGTGTACCTGTATCTGGATAACACCGGAGATCTGAAGGCCACCAACCTCAACGAAGCTGCCCCGGCCAACACGCTGCTGCTCTACACCGTAACCGTGCCGGCAGGCAACACCGCCGAAGATTTGACCGGCTGCACCCTAACCAAAACCGCCACCACGCAGGCAGACTACCCGCTGTTTGTGTCGGCGCTGCCGTATGTGAGCGTGACTCTCCCGTACAGCATGGATGATGCCAATTATCTGGTTGATCTGGAGTTGGTAAGCCTGTCGGGCGCATCGCAACAACTCGGTTGCCTCACCATCAGCAACAAGACCACCACCGGCTTTCGTATTAACCTGAACGGCACCGCCGACAACGTGGTGGTGAATTGGACTGCCCGGAAAATGACACTATAAAAGGAGGAATATTATGGCTGAACAAACCATGCCGGAGGTTGATCTTCTGGCCACCGCAAAAGCAGTACAGAAGGGCCGCATCAGGGCCGCATTAGATCGCGCGCCCGTGGCTGGTTGCGTAGTTACTGGCGGTTTTGTGATGGATGCCAAGCGCGAGGATATTGACAACTTGACCCGGCTGCGCGACCGGATGCTGGAGACCGGCACCACCAGCACCACGGTGCAGATTCGGGACAAGGCAAATCAATTTCACACCCTGACTGTTGCCGAGCTATCAACAGTGGTCGGGGAAATGGTTGATTTCGGACTCGGGCTTTACAGCCACAAGTGGCAACGCGAGCAGGATATTGACGCCTGCGCCACTATTGAAGAAGTGGAGGCCGTCACATGGTAGCCGCCATCTGTATTGTCGGTGCGCTTGCCGTGCTGGCGCTGATCGGGGTCGGGTACGTGCTGTTTGTGGCCCTACCCAAAATGGCTGATGGGATGCAGCAGACCGGTAACGGACTACAGATCCTCGGCGCACGTTTTCAGGATTTTGCCAATTCCATGGCTCAAAAACTAGGATAAAAGGAGAAAAACACCATGCCAAGCATCTTTGTAAAAGACGACCTCCGCGCCTCGGTTGAGGCAGCATCGGGTGGCAAGCAAACCGTGCTGTACACCGCGGCCGGCCACCCCAGCATCATGAACATCATCCCGGCCTTTAATCTGGAAGATATCGACGCCAGCCTGGGCACCGGCCTGCACCCCGCCTTTGTGGTCAACAGTACCAACAAGAGCGAGATTTTCATCGGCACCTATCAAGGTATTGTGAAGGACGGCAATCTGATTTCCATGCCGAACGTCACCCCCACCGTCAATCAAAGCTTCGACACCTTTAACTCGCAGGTAACTGCCAACGGTGCAGGCTGGCACTTGATGAGCAATGCCGAGCGTGCCGCCATCGCCTTGTGGTGCTGGAAAAACGGCTTTCAACCGCGCGGCAACAACAATTATGGCCGCGATGTAGCCAATACCTGGGAAACCGCACGCCGTGCAGACGGCCTGGCCCCTGGCTACACCGCCAACGGCGGCATTAGCCTGACCGGTTCCGGCCCGGCATCGTGGCGGCACGACAACACCCCATTTGGCATTTCCGACCTGAACGGCACCGTGTGGGAGTGGGCAACCGGCATGCGGATCGTGGCAGGCGAGGTGCAGGTACTGCAGGACAACAACGCAGCGGATAACACCAAAGACGTTTCCGCAACCAGTAGCCTGTGGAAGGCAATCGACGGTTCCACCGGCGCACTGGTTACCCCCACCTTCACCGGCACCATTGCTGGCGGGGACTACGTTGCCACCACCGCAAATTCTGTGCGCTATGCCGTAAGCGGCACCAGTAACTACACACTGGTCCGTGCATCCGGGGCGTCGTTTGAGGGTATGACCAACCCTGGCACTACCCCGGTTGGCGCAACAGCCCTGCAGCTGTGCAAGCGGCTGGGCCTGTATCCGGTAGCGTCTTCAGGGCTGGGCGGTGACTATTGGGGACTCGATGTTACCGGGGAACGCATCCCGTTTGTGGGCGGCAGCTGGGGTGATGGTGCGGTTTCGGGCGTCTTTGCGCTGGGTTTGGTTTATGCCCGGTCGAATGTGGACACGAACGTTGGGGCGCGCCCCGCCTATGTGCTGTAAGGTTGTGCGGGGCGCGCGGTAGCGCCGCCCCCGATGCTTAAAAGGAAAGTGGCTCAGGTATGCAGAACGGCGACATAAAGCTCTACCGCAAGTTTATTGAGACCATGAAGCTGCTCAACACCTACCTGGGCCACTTCCCGAAGCATGAGAAGTATGCGCTATGCAACAGGATCAAAAACAGCGCCTACGCAGTGTACGACCTGATTGTGGAGGGTCAGAAGCGCTACCACAAGAAGACGACACTGACGGAACTGGATATAGCGCACGAACAGCTAAGGATGCAGCTCTATCTGGCCTATGAACTGGGCTATTTCAGGTTCAAGGACGGCAAGACTTCCGACAATCCGGCTGATCTGGAAGAGCACCGCTGGGTAGCCATCAGTCTGAAGGTGGATGAACTGGGCCGGATGATCGGCGGCTGGATACGGAACGAGGCTGAACGCCTCAAGCAGAAAGGGTAGCCTACACACATGCAACGCATCCCGATTGTGGGCGGCAACTGGAATAATGGTGCGAATTCGGGCGTCTTTGCGCTGAATTTGAATAATGCCCGGTCGAATGTGAACACGAACATTGGGGCGCGCCCCGACTACGATCTAAGCCTCACAGCCAACAGGCACAGTGGATCATAGGGATAGGCTATCCTGCTTCGGCGAATTGGTTGTGCTCGTTACTTTTTGGTAGGGAAGGCCCGAAGACCAGTAAGGAGATATTTTTGAAGCGACATGGAAATCTATTTGAAACTGTATTCAGCGCCGAGAACCTGTATCAGGCATACCTTGAGGCACGCAAGGGGAAGCGCCTCAAACCAGCCTGCCACCAGTTCGATATTGCAGCCGGCGCTATGTTGGTTCGCCTCAGAGATAGTATCAGGCAGGGCACCTATTCGGTTAGACCCTACTACCGGTTTTTTGTCCACGAGCCAAAACGACGAGAGATACGGGCACCATGGTTCGGGGATATTGTGGTGCAGCATGCGATATACCGCGTTATTAAACCGATTTTTGAGAAAGTATTTATATCGACGTCGTTCGCCTGCCGGGTAGGCAAGGGCACCCACGCCGCCAGTGATTATACCCAGGCAGCGCTGCAACAGAGCGATCCAGACAGCTACACGCTGAAGATGGATATCCGCAAGTTTTTCTACCGGATCAACCGCGTGGTGCTGCGCAGGCTGATCGAGCGCAAGATCAAAGACAAGCGGCTGGTGGATGTGATGATGCTGTTTGCGGAGACCGACGAACCGGTAGGCATCCCCATCGGCAACCTGCTGTCGCAAACCTATGCGCTGATCTATCTGGACGCGCTTGATCACTACGTCAAACGGCAACTGCGGGTCAAAAGATACTGTCGCTATGTTGACGACTTCATCCTGTTTGGCCTAACCCGCGAGCAGTGCGAGGCATGTCAGATAAAGATAGAGCGATTTCTAGCAAAACATCTGCGACTGGAACTGTCGAAGTGGAGCATCCAAAAGGTTAAGCGCGGCGTCAATTTTGTTGGCTACCGCACTTGGCGCACAGCACGGTTCATCCGCAAGTACAGCCTGCACAAATTCCGCAGGTTTGTAGCCAGGGGTAAGCGTGACGGCATTATCTCATTGCTGGGTCACGCCAAACACACATGCAGCCTGCGATGGATGCTGTGTTATCTGCGTCAGCAATGGGATACGGCGTTTGTCCGGAACCCGGCCATTATTACAACAGCCTGGAGAGCTGCATGAAACTCTACATCCTCAACCTGCTGATCGGGCTGGACCAGTTCGCCAACGTGGTGTTCGGCGGGGCCCCGGACAGGACTATCAGCTACCGAACCTATCAGCACCGCGACCATTGGGCCGGAGCGGCATCGGTAAAATTGATCGACGGCATATTCAGGCTATTCGGCCAACAGGATCACTGCCGCAGCGTGTTTGAGGGCGGCGACAATCAGACAACGGAGGTGTTGGGATGAAAACAGAAACCCTGTACACAGCAGTTTTAATCATACTGGCCCTGGCCGGAGGGTATTTTTTCGCGCCAGGCCGCGAGCTGGCCCTAGCCGATATCGTGCTCGTCAAGATCGTTTCGGTGGCCGTGTTCATGGCCGCTGCCGTTGGCCTGCTGTATGCCTTGCGGGGCGTAAAGTACAACGTGCTGGTCGAGGTGTTCGATCAAGACAACACTGCCGGAGCGATTTTTGTCGGACTACTGCTGGTGGCCCTGGCGCTGGTGGCAAAGTGATCCTGCTCCGTCTGCTAGTGGCCCTGATCCTGACCTCCGAGCCGGTTGCTGCGGATAGCTTGCCGCAAGCCGCAACGGATAATGCCCGGAAGTACCTGCACGTCAGAGAGGCCGCCAACAGAAACGACGCGCCGGAGATTGACCGATTCCTTGCATACCTGGGGTTGCCGAAGGGTCTTGCCTGGTGCGCGGCGTTTTCCCTGTTCAATTACAAGGAGGCGGCCGATGCCCTGCACGTCCGGCAACCGTTCCCTCGCTATGGCCGCGTTGCTATGCTGTGGAGCGCCTGCCAGCGAAACCCGTTGAAGTATCGCGCTATCACCGCCGATCAGGTCCGGCTGGGGTCTGTCCGGCTACAACCGGGGGACTTGCCAATATGGGCCAGCGGTACGATCAGAGGCGGGGATTTTAACGGTCACACCGGCCTGATTCAGTCACAACTGTCCCCGGTAAAATTCCGCAGCATCGAGGGCAATACCACGCCAGGCCCTACCGGAAATCAACGGGACGGCGGCGGGGTCTATGATCGGATCAGGTTTATTTCGCCCGGCTCGTTCCGGGTGGTGGGATTTTGCAGAGCCATTCCAAACTAAGAGGTGACGCGTGAGCGAGGTGTTGATATCCAAATTGTCCGACCTGATCCTGGTGCTGAGTTTTCTGACCGTGGTTCTAACCGCATTCACACTAATTGACTGCGTGTTTCTATATCGTCGCATTTCATCCAACGCCAAAAAACGCGACGCCGCGCAGAGAGGGTAGCATGGACACCACCAACCTGACAGTACCCCTCCCCGCAGTAGTTCAGGTTTTTTATACGGTAGCCCTGCTGGTGTTCGGCGTTATCGGTTGGTTTTTGAAGGGCATGGTCGAGCGGCTGGAGCGCGCCAACGAGGCAAACGCCAAAGGCATGCTTGATCTTGAAAACAAAATGCGCACTGAGCGCGAACGGGCGTGCGAGGAAACCAAGAGGCAGATCGAAAAACTGCGCGACGAATGCAGCGACTGCCAGGAACTGCGCCGCCACGAGCATACCGAGCTGGTGACTGTCAATGGTAAATTCGGTGGGCGTCTATCCAGGCTTGAGGGCGAGCACGCACAGCAGAGAAAAACCGGTGGCTGCCTGTGACAGACAACGTATGCAGCCAGTGCGGTTACCCCCTCTGCTGAGGTGATCCTATCTGTGGCCGGTGCGGCCACTTTCAGGGGTGATAATGGAAACAATACTAGCAGCCGATAAACTACTGACCGCCGCCTGCCAACTGCGGGCCGTTCGCTGGGCAATAGTGGCCGCCATGGCGGCGCTGCTTGCGTCAACCGGATGGCTGACTGCCAAAAACTACCTGCTTAACCTGCAGGTTAAAGCCGTAAAAAGCGACAATGCCACCCTGACAGCCCAGCTTGACCTGCAAAACGCTGCCATTATCCAGCAAGGCAAGGATTACGACCAGCAATTAAAACGGGCTCAGGAGGCCAAGTATCGGGCAGATACCATAGCCGCCGACCTCAAACGCCGACTGTCGGCAATCAGAAACACGCCGCTCACTGGATCGTGCGACGAAATGGTGGGGCAGGTTATCCAAGAGGTGAAAAAATGAAATGTGCCGTCATGATCCTGTCAACTGCTTTGCTTGCTGGCTGCGCTCCCAAGACTGTCTATATCCCCGTCAGCAACTGCCCGGCGCCGCCGTCGATCGCCATGCCGGACCTAGCTGTACACCGGCTGCCGGATCATCCGCAAACCAAAGAGGCACTGGAAGCACTGAGGGAGGACCACATCACTCTGAGAAAAACCCTTGAACAGTGCACCACCGCCCTTGAGTCGTACCGCAAACCACCCGCCCAATAACCCGCCTCCTCCTGTGGTGCCCCGGCGCAAACCGGGGCTTTTTTGTTTTCCCGAATTTTCCCGAATTTTTAACGAAAAAAGCACCTACGGAATAACCGTAAGTGCTTGTTTTCTATGGCAGGGGTGCCAGGATTCGAANNAACCTAGGAATGCCGGAATCAAAATTAGACGCGCTTTCCACTAACATGCAGTTATAAATTGCCATTTTAGGCAGAATCGGTCGGGACCGTCCCGAAGCGTTGCATTTGCTGGGTTAAGAAACTGGCGGCCAGTGTGGTGTAGATCTCGGTGGTGGTGCTGTCACTGTGTCCCATCAGCATTTGTACGGTCCTGAGATCCATCCCCCAATAGACAGCATGGGTGCCAAAGCAGTGCCTCAAGGTGTGCGCACTGATGTGGCTGGTGATGCCGGCTTGTTTTGCAGCCCCGTCAAGTCGTCCGATGTTGCGGCTGTATGGTTTTTTGGTCCTGCTTGACACCATTACCACGTCGTCTGGCTGCTTCCCCTTTATGGCCTCTTCAAGCACTGGCTTGAGCTGGTTGGCTATCGGTACGATCCGCTGCTTGTTCCCCTTCCCTGTTACCAGGATGATCCCACGGTCAAGATCAACGTCCTTTACTTTGAGACTGCGGCCCTCTTCGCTGCGCAGTCCGGCGTAGTACAGCAACTTGTAGAGTGGCCTGACGTCCTTGCGGGTTTTTTCCAGCATCAGGGCCACCTTATCAGGAGGAGGTATGATCTTCTGCGGTGGCTTGGTCTGCTTCTTGGTAAATCCTTTGATCTTGAACTGCAGCGGTTCACACAGCTCACGATCCACGGCGAAGGTGATAAGTGCAGACAGGTTGGCCAACTCTTTGGCAATGGTTCTCCTGGTGATGTTGGTCTGCTTGTTGCCTGCCTTTTGTTCAAGCCGGTGCATCTTGTACTGATCTATCAGACCGGGTGCCAGGCAATTTGGCCGTAACTTTGCAAAGTGCGGTTCAAGGTTTTTCCAACCCTCAAGCCATGCTTCAAGGGATCGAGGCTGCCGGTGCATTTTGTACCAGTCAAGAAAGTCTGGAACGATCTGATCAAGCGTAGGAGCCACAATGGTTGATACAGCAGGCCGAACTGCCCGCTTAAGCTCGTTGTCATAGAGCTGTGCGGCATGGTCATCAGGAAATTGCTTGACGATAGTTAGACGCTCTTTATTAAAGTAGGCCTCAAACTGGTAGTATTTGTCCTCTCCAGGCCTGAGTTTTTTATTCTTTGTCGGGTGGAGGCGGTACGACATAGTTATTTGTTTTGTAAGGTTTTGGGATCAATGCCTATTTTTTCTGCTGAGGAATATATTAAAGCAATTCCTTCAGCTAACAACGGAGTTATTTTTTCTGAATTGTTAGATAGTTCTGCGAGCTGCTTGTTGCTGCCATTTTCTGAGAATTTTATAAAATCAGAAACCAGCGTTGCCTTGTATAAATATGCACTAGAAAGTCTTTCTTTCCCCTCTTTAAGGCTTTCTCTGGATTCTTTATTATCCAGTTTTGGAGATTTTAGTGCGTAAATTTCAGACCACATTGAATCAACTACTTGTTTTATTTTTATGGCCTCCTTTAAAGCCCCAAAAACGTCTTTATCTCCAAGTTTAGTTGTGAAAGGCCTGTAGATCTCGTCAAATACAGATGTTTTTTTCATAAGTTCTTTGTGAAATTTCAAGAAAGCAGCCCTATCCTCTTCTGAAGCGTCTTTCACCTTGTTAGCGGTTTCTGTTTTATTCCCGGTTTTTTCTTCCATACAGCTTCCAATAATAGCCAGGCCGATCAATATCAACACAACAGTGATTACAAATTTTTTCATACACCCCACCCCCTTTTTTTGCTTATCTCACCACCGACCAACCAAGCCGGTTCATTTCATACCTTAACTCGCAGCCTTCAAGATTCTTTCCCTGCTCTCGTTTTCTTCTGACTTCGTCGGCGAACTCAATAACCCCCGCATCATCGGTATTATCATCAATTTCTGATCAGGGCAGAGCTGCCGGTAATACTTCAGCAGCTCAAGCTCTTCTGGTGCCATCTTTTCGTAAAACACTTCCGGCTTATACTGCGGTTCTTCCGGGTAGATCGGCAGCGTGCCGTATTCAAGCCATTCCTCGCGGACACTGTAGTAATTGGCGATACTTCTGATGGTCTTTAATGACGGATTCCCCCTGCCTTTAACCATGTCGGTGATCATTGAAGGGCTCAAGTTTACAGCCTCGGCAAGATCCTTTTTCTTGGTCTTGTTCTCTTTTATCAATATTTCTAATCTGTTAGAAAATTTATTCAATTTATCGTAATTCCTGTTGACAAATACGATTCATCGTATTATTTATAACCATCATATTTATAAACGAATACCACAACGGAGACACCCTATGCAAGAGAGCATCACGCAAGGCCCAACCTGCTACGACTGGACAGAGTTCACCAGGAGAGAGCGGGGCTTCACAAGGCAATGGGCGCTTAATCATGGGTTTTCCTATGTGACGTTGCATCACCTTGTTCATGGCCTTTATCGCTCTGGTTCTGGCCCTAAGATCTCCGCAATTATTTCTGCCGCCCTTGCTGACGGTCTTATTGTTCCACTGAACAATAAGTAGGGTATGGCCTGATCACACGGTACGCTCCTTAATGGCAAGCGACAATTACATGATGCAAGAGGTGTTGTAATGAAGAGTTTTGAAGCAATGGGAATGGCAATCGGTAGAGATAGGGTTGAGCATGCCAAGGCGTTGCACAAATCAGCCAACCTGATCAGCAAGTGGACCGAGCCGTCAACAGACTTTACTGACAGCGGCACCTTTAACCCGCTGGACCGGATTGAGACCATAATCGAAACGGCGCTCAAAATCGGCAATGTTGCACACCCCCACGCCCTGGCACCGCTCTACTATCTGGCCGGCCGTTTTAACTGCCAGTTGTTGCACACCCCAGAACACCACCCCTGTCTTCAAGATCTTTCTGCACGGCTTTGCATCTCCATCAAAGAATTCGGTGAAATGGTTGCGGCAGCCGGTGAAGCAATGCAGGACGGCGTTATTTCGCCTGACGAACGCAGGGTGATTGAAAAGAAGTCGCTTGAACTGATGGAATCGATCGGCCTGTTTACCAAGATGGTTCAGGAGCTTTCCTGGTGACGTTGGACCATGACGATATACAGGCCATTGCAGAAACCACGGCCCCCATGGTTGCAAAGATGGTTGCAGAGATCATGAATCAAAATAAGCCCCAGGGCGTTGATACATTCCATACGCGGCAAGCAGTACGACAAGACCTGCAGGACGCACTGAGCCGCAGAAACCAAAGGAGGCGCTAATGCAAGACTTCAAACAATACCTTCCGCACCACCGAGACAGTCGGCTGGATGATCTGGATTTTGAGGGGCGCGAGATGAATCCGTGGGCGCTGCTGGTGCTTACGATACTGGTGGGGGCTACGTGCCTGGCATTGGTGCACGGCATCGTCCGCCACGAGGAGATCGAGGAGGCTAAAGCCAGGGCCGCGCTGGCGGAGCGTCAGCGGATAGTTGAGTTGGTGGCGAAGGATATTGAGGATCACCAGCGCTACGCCGTATATCTGGATCGGCTGATTGCTAAAGAGTACCGGGGGCAGTGAATACCAGCCGCTCTACTACCACGGCCTTGAAGGCGTAAGGCCGTAACCAGATTCCGGGGATAGGTTCGCTACCGAACGGCGGGAAGCCTCACCCGCCCCTCCCCGGATAACTTTCAGAGGCTTGTGATTGGAGGCGATCATGAAATACCTGGCACTACATGAAGAAAAAGCCCTGATCAGCACGGTCAGGGAGATTAAAGGCGCAAAGGCGGAAAGGGACTGGTTCATGATAGAGCTGCTACTTGGTACCGGCCTGCGCCTTTCTGAACTGCATGGCCTGAATGTGGGCGATCTGCGCGGCAAGGAAAAGCTGTATGTGCGGCCAGATACCGCCAAGTTCGGCAAAGGCCGCTTTATCCCGGTATCGGTTCACCTGCAGAAGCGCCTGAAACCATTTCTGGTCCTGAAGATGAAGCAGGGTGAGCTGATCCGTGACGATTCCCCTCTGTTTGTCTCCCGCCTGGGAGAACGTCTTTCTCAACGATCCATCCAGGAAGCGGTTGAAGGCTGGCTGATCCGTGCCGGCCTTACCACCACCAAAAACGGCAAGACCGTGCCTCTCTACAGTGTTCACAGTTTACGGCACACCTGTTTTCAGCGGATGCGCGAGCGTGGTGTAGCACTGCAGGCCATCCAGAAGATTGCCGGTCATGCCAGCCTTGCCAGCACCGGGATCTACACCGAAGCCACCTGGGAAGAGTGCGTGGAAGCCATAGAGGCAAGGGGGTAGTGATGGTGGATACCGACCATATTGTTTTTACGACAGAAGGCTTTATGTGGTGCATGTTTTGCGGGTGTAGAGAGCGTGTTTTGTATCCGGTTTCTGTTACTGACTTTTCAAAAATAGCCAATGTTTTTGCTGCAAAACATAAAGACTGTAAGGAGAAAAAGTAAATGAGCGAGATCAAGCATTTTAACGCCGGTAACGTCTTTGGCAAGATTATGGAAGTGAAGCAGGAAGAGAGCGAAGGCGGCAAAGAGTACCTGCAGATTCAGGTTGACGTATCCGGCGATAAATCGGGCCGGGTTACCGCCTACTGCCGGATGTGGAACAACGACCACGGACGTATTCATGAGTTTATGTCCGAGTTCAAGGCTAACCCTGCAGACCTCTACTGGTTCAAGGGCTTTTTGGGGCAGTACGTCAGCAAGCAGGGAGATGTGATGAACAACTTCACTGTCTTTCAGTGGGAACGCAAAAAGGCAGAGAAACGGGCAGTATTCATCCTGAAGGGTGAAGTATCGCACCACCCCAGCGGCCTTACCTGTGGTGGCCAGATGATCAAGCTGGTGGTACGGCGTGACGGCACCAACGGCCAGCAACAAGAAGAAGAATTTGAGGTGTGGGCACCGGGCGAAGATCTGCTTGAGCCGGTTGCAAAGGGTGACGTTATCGAGGTGAAAGGCCTGATCCGGCAGAAAGATGTGGATGACTTTTACGGCGGCAGTGACGGCCCGATCCGCGCCTTTGTCGGCAAGCTGTCGGTTATTCAATCAGCACAAGAACAGCCGTGACCAGTGAGGAAAGCGCCATGTTCCAGCAATGCAAAGCAGAATACCTGTCTATGGTGCAGCGGATAGAAACAGCCATCAAAGACAAGTGGCCAGAGACCCTGCACAGCAACGGCGCAATCTGGCAGTGGCTGGAAGATAGCCAGCCGAAAACAAGAGCGAAGCAACGCCAGCTCGCGACACAAATGGAAACCGCCTGGCAGAACGGGATTTTTAATGAGTTTAAAAAGTTGACCCTTGAATGGGGAAGACTTCAGCTTGAGATCTTCAGGGGCTATGCCCAGCACCTGAAGGAGACCGAGGCATGAATATGAGAACCATGACTATCCACCTGCCGGAAGATGTGGCCCACATCCTTGAAGTGCGTATGGCGATTGATGGCGTCCGACTTCCGGAAGGTGTTGAACTGCTGCTGACTAAGTTGGTTGAAGACTTCAAAGAGAGGATGGCCACGGCATGATCACAGGAATGCTCTACCACTTCCCTAGGGCAAGGTTTGTGGATGAAAACGGCATTTACGGCCAGGTGTCCCATATCAATTCAGAGGCCACAGAGGCGGCGGCAGAGCTTGGAAACCCTGATATCCAGTTTGTTGCCATGGAGGTGATGGATGTCTACCACTCGGCTGAAACCGCACTGCGGATTCTGCAAGAAAAGTACGGGGTAGATATCAAGGCGCTGATGTTCAAGGTAGCAGCCAAGAATGAAGAGCGCGGGTATTACAAGTGAACTGCCTTGAGTGCAACGCACCAACCCGTGTTGTTGATTCTCGCAAGAAAGGCGGTGTCGCAGTAGTCCGGCGCCATGGATGCCGATCATGCGGCTACCGTTTCACCACGGTTGAGGTGTCGCTGTACGACTTTGAGCGCTTGTTCAAGAAAAAAGACATGGTTTCCCGCGAGATCGTGGAGCTGATCGAAAACCCGGAGCTGTTTTAACGCTGAGAGTGCAGCGGTGCAGTGGAGCGTAGCGGAACGGAATCCGTCTGCCACGCTTGGTTAGATTACTGGAGGCAGGAATGGGACTATCAGGACATCAATCAGCGGCTATGAAAAATGACGAGTGGCTGACACCACCGGAGATCTTGGCAAAGTTGGGGCAGTTCGACCTTGACCCCTGCGCCCCGATCAATCGACCGTGGCCGACAGCAGAAAAGCACTACACGGTGCATGATAATGGGCTGAACCAGCCTTGGAGTGGTCGGGTATGGTGTAACCCACCTTTTGGAAAGTTTGCCGTCTCATGGCTGAAACGGATGGCAGAGCATGGCAACGGTATTGCTTTGATTCCTGCGCGAACGGAAACGGCCATGTTTTATGAGACAGTATGGGGCAAGGCGTCCGGGGTTTGTTTTCTCAAAGGGCGGCCACACTTCCATTTTGTTAACGGCAAACGGGCGGATTTCAACAGCGGTGCGCCGATTTGCTTGGTGGCCTACGGCAAGGACAATTTGGAGGTTTTGAAAAAGTCCGGCCTGGGCGTGGTGGTGAACGAAGTAATCTAACATCCATTATCTGGGCCAGCGTGGCGGTATAAATCCAGAAAAACTGCCGTAACTACACAAAACAAGGAGGCGCACCATGAAAAAAGCAGAAGCAATCCAGCGGATGACCGAATGTATGCGCCTCCAGCGTCTCAGCCGCAACACCATCAAGGTCTATGTGGAGTGGCTTGATCGCTACATCACCTTTCTGGCCGGCAGCCGTGCTGAAACCGTAGAGGAAAAGACGGGACAGTTCCTGACCCGTATTGTCAGCCAGGATCATGTTGCGGCCTCAACCCAAAAACAGGCCCTGTGCGCCATCATCTACTTCTACAAGCGGGTGCTTAAAATGGAAATTGGCGACATATCCTTCCTCAGATCCCGCCGGGCCGTCCGTCTGCCCGAGGTATTCAGCCGGCAGGAAGTCTGGCGCGTGCTTGATCGGCTCGATGGTGAAGGCTGGTTGTGGGGCGCCCTCATGTACGGCTGCGGCCTGCGCCTGGAAGAAACATGCAGCCTGCGGGTGAAAGATGTCGATATCGATCGCCGCCTGGTCACCGTGCGCCAGGGCAAGGGAAATAAAGACCGGGTCGTACCGCTGCCGCAACTGCTGGTAGAGCCCCTGCAAAAGCACCTGCGCAACCTGGAGCGGCTGCATGATGAATACGCCGTCGCCGGTGTGCCGGTATCTCTGCCCGACAAGCTGGATAAAAAATACCCCGCCGCCCCCTACAGCTGGGAATGGTTCTGGCTGTTCCCGGCCGCGGGCCCCTGCAAAGATCCCAAATGGGGTGGCCTGCTCTACCACGTACACAATACCGCCGTGCAGAAGCGTATCAGACGGGCGATCCTTGCCGCCCGTATCCCTAAAAAAGCCGGTTGCCACACCTTCCGCCACTCTTTCGCCACTCACTGGCTGGAAGGTGCTGAAGGCAACCACGAAATAGCCCTGAAGCGGCTGCAGGAACTACTGGGCCATAAGGATGTCAAGACCACCATGGTCTACCTGCACCTGCTGCCAAAACTCGACAATGTAGCCAGCCCACTGGATTACAGAAAGGCTGCCTGATGCTAACCACCAAGTTCTTCCCCACCCTGCTGATCGTTCTGGATGTGTTTGCTGCTGCTGGCTACGCCTGGCACGACATGACTGATTGGCGAAAGATTATCTACTGGCTGTCAGCCGCGATACTGACAGCTTGCGTAACCTACTGAGGCAACCACCGAGGCAACCGTGTCCGATTTCGAGCGAGTTAAAGAATCCATCAACCTGCGCACCGCCATACCGGCCTTGACCGGCTTTGCGCTGCATGAGCAGACCGGCCACCTGTCAGAGTGTCCGTTCTGTAGTCACAAGGACTGTTTCAGTATTCCCAAGGGCAAAGAGATTTACAAGTGCCACTCATGCGACAAGTCCGGCGATATCTTCACCTTTTTTGAAGACCGGGACGGAATGGACAAGAAAGGCGCTCTTGAGGCAGCGGCCAAGTTTGCCGGTGTCCACCTGGAAGAAAAGAAGTCTTCAACCCCCAAGCTGTCGGTGATCGACAGGATACGCATTGAAACAGCCGAGTATTACCATGCCAACATGCTGCAAAACGGCGGCAAGGCGTGGTTTACCGAGACACGCGGTCACCTGATGCAGACACTTGAGGCTGAAAAAATCGGCTGGGCTGACGGGCGGCTGCTGGATCATCTGCGCTCCAAAGGGTTTGAGGACAAGGACATTGTTGCCTCCGGCGTATGCAAGGAGAAAGAGGTTGAAGGCAGCACCAGGGTCCTGGACTTCTTCCCCAAGGGGGTGGCGATCTTTCCGCACTGGTCGCACAAGAAGGTGCTGCACTTTACCATGAAGGACCCGCGCCAGATCCCGCAGGAAGAGAAGTTCAAGTTTCAGTTTCCTTCAGACAAGCGTGATAAAAAGTGGTCATTTTACGGTCAGGATGTTCTGGAGAAGTACGACGAGATCATCCTGGTTGAGGGGGAAAACGACCGTCTGCAGGTGCTGAACGCCGGTATACCCTACTGCATGGCTATGATAGGCCAGATCAGCGATGAGCAGATTAAGGTACTGGCCAGTAAGTGCAAGACCAAGCACCTCTACCTGTGGACCGATAACGACGAGGCCGGCACCAAGTACATCCGCAAGATCTGCAAGGCGCTGCCATCAAGCCCGGTGCATATTATCAGCTATGGCAAGCCGGGTGATGACCCGGACAGCTACCTGAAGCAGGTTGAGGGCGACAAAAAACGCCATGTACGGCAGTTACAGGCCGATGCAGGGGATGTTGATTATATCACCTGGGAGATTCTATGGTGCAGTGGCCTGCCCACCCTTGAGGCGCGGCTGAAGCATCTGCAGGCCCCGGCCGGTGACGAGAAGCTGAATGTTTTCCGGCAGATCGGCAGACATCCGCTGATTAACCAGCAGGTGTATATTGAGAAGCTGGAAGGTTTGGGCTTTACTCAAAAGGCCATAGAGCAACAGCTTGATTTTTCTCAAGACCTGTACAAGCAGATTACCGAATATTTTACCCTGCTGGACAACCCCAAAGAAGCCGACCCGATTGTGTTGGCCGAGATCATCTACAAGTTTTTTGCCCACCATGGCCGGTTCTATTACGACTCGATGAACACGGTGTATCTGATCTACCAGAACAAGACCTATGAAGTGGGCAAGAATACGGCCTTCAACGCCCTGATGCTGAAGATGACCCGCATGATCGTAAGTCAGGCTCCAGGTACGCAGGTGTGGGACGCACTGCTGCACACAGCCTACCTGAATGGCCGGCGGATAGACATGGGGCGCTGGATTCTGACGGATACCGACAAAGACACCATCTATTACAACCTGAACAGCCCGAACAACGTGATCCTGAAGCTCTCCAGAGATCGTATTGAAGAGATTCAGAACGGTATGAACGCCGATCACGTCCTGCTGGCCTCTTCACACAAAATCCTTCCGTTCAATTTTCTGCCTGACACCGACATACAGGAAGGCTTTTCGCTCTTGAAGGAGCTGGTGTTTGACAACCTGGCCGTAAAGAAAGAGCAGCGCTTTCTGATCCTGTCCTGGCTGATTTCCGGTTTCTGCCCGGATCTGGCGCCATACCAGTTTCTGATGAAGTTTGAAGGCTACGCTTCGTCAGGCAAATCCACTGCGGCCAAGCTGATTACGGCCCTGATCTATAAGACCGAGGATCTTTCCGATAACTCGGCAGCAGCGGCCTTTTCATCAGCAGCCAAGAACCCGGTGGTGGTGATTGACAACCTTGAGCACAAAGACCTGAACCGTGGACTGCAGAAGTTTCTGCTACTGGCAGCCACCAGAGGACAGAAGGAAAAGCGCAAGGGCGGATCAGACACCGATACTATCGAAGAAAGCCCCAGGGCGCTGATCTGCGTCACTGCGATTGAACCGTTCACACTTTCAGAGTTGATCACCAGAACCTTTGTACTACCCTTTGACCGCCGGGTGCATGGGTCTGACAACTTCCATGAGTCGGACGTGGTGGAGAATATCAAGAAAAAGCGTGATCTGATCCTGTCGGCAATCCTGAAGTTCATCCAGACCGAAGTAATGCCGAACCTGGACCACCGTAAAGAGTTTATGACCATCCTTAACAAGCAGTTCAAGGGTCACTCCAAGGACCGCACCAACGCCTATCTGGCTGTGCTGATGCTGATCCTTGAGCGGATGCTGAAGTATATCCCGTACTACGCAGAGGATGATCTGATGTTCGGCATTGAGAAGGGCGACAAGGATATCTACACCGCCTGGATTGAAGAACAGAACAGCACCAGCCGGGAAACCGAGATTGGCAGCAACAACATCCTGCAACTGCTGGAAGGTCTGGTCAGAGAGTACACACAGTTCTTTAAAGGCCGGCAGAACTTCACGCCGATCCTTGAGAACGGTTACGACGATCCAGTCTTTGTCATGGATCACCCGGAGTACGGCATCAAGATGATCAAGACCACACCGGAAACACTGTGCTCAGAGTGCGGTAAAGCCCCCGTAGAGTGCTCTTGCAGTGGGGAACGATACAACAAATCAGTGGTTGAATTCGTTGTTACCTCTGCAGAACTGGTGGACGCCTTTGACCGTCTGGCCAAGAACGTAGGCAAACGCAACCCGTACGACTCTCCAAGCATTTTTATTGCCAGGCTAAGGAATGACAAGGACCTGCTCAAGAAAAGCGGCTGGGAGCTGATTTCAAGCGAAGGCAAAGAGCCCTACTTCAAGATCATCCGTGGTCAAAGGTTTTTGAAGTTCAGACATACTATGATCAGGTAGTGGTGCAGTTGTCTGGATGGTGCAGTTGAGGTGGTGCAGTTGTAACTGAGAAGTGCAATCGGGCAGTAAAACGCGGGATTATGTCAAGTACACGTGCTTTTTTCGCGCACACGGGACGCATTTTTTAGAGACTGCACCACTGCACCACTTTTTAACTATCCTTTTGTTTTTATTGAATAAAAGTGTGGTGCAGTTGGTGGTGCAGTAGTGGTGCAGTAGTGGTGCAGTAGTGGTGCAAAGGTTGGCGTTTTTTAGAGACTGCACCACGGCAAAAAGATAACATTTTCGGATGTTTAAGGTCAAGTGGTGCAGTGGTGCAGTTAGAAAAATGCTCCAGGGGTCTTTTGAACAAGTGTTGATTTTGCTGGGTTCAGAGGGTCTGCACCACGGTACGCATCCCAAAAAAAGGGTTTGATGCACTGTTCTTATGATCTTCTTATTCTCTGTAAGCTCGCTTCAGCTCTGGTTTAGCGGTCAATCCTGTCGGCTCTGTGGTCGCTGCCAAAATAAAAAACGGTCAATATCAGAGCGGATAAAGCGGAATTCATACCGCGTCTTTTTACAAACCACGCGGTTCAGACAGTTTTCAGGATCATGTAATCAACAGCTTAGGAGTGTCATTGTCATGCAATCACGCGGTTCATTTTCAATCGGTCCAGTTTTGTCGGTCGGTCTAGCCACCCCCCCTGGAAAAATCCGCGCGGGGTCCGGCGTGTGGGCCCCTATAGCTCTCTATTATCGCTGCCACCCTCTAAAACCCGTCCAAAAGCGGGGGTGCAGGGGGATTTCATGACCGGAATCGAGAATATGATTGGTGAATGGATGGAATGGCTGTTCATTGTCCGTGGTCGGAAAGTCCGTGGCGTTGAGCAGTATGCCAAGATCGTTCGCAGCTTCTTTGTCTGGATGGAACAGAAAAAGCCAGATGTCCCGTTTGAATCCGTTGACATGGGTGACGTGGAAGACTGGATGCGTGCCCTGTTTTACGACATGGGGAACGTCAGCAATCGCTCCAGGGCCTCCAAGCTCTCTGCCCTGCGCTCCTTCTTCGGCTGGCTGCAGTACTCCAATCGCCGGGCGGATAATCCGGCAAAGCAGATCCCTACCCCGCGCATACAGCAGAGTCTGCCGCAGAAGTTCAGCACCGAAGAGCTGCGCCTGATCTTTGCGGCACCGGACAAGGCCAAGATCATGGGGCTGCGTGACCTGGCTATCCTCATGACCCTGTACGCCTCCGGCCCCAGGGTGTCCGAGCTGTGCAACCTGGACATGAATCACATCCACGATTCCGGCGGCGTCATCCGGCTGCACTTTGTTGACACCAAAGGCGGCAAAGATCGAACCATCACCATAGCCGAACGTCCGGCCAAGGTCCTGCGCGAATGGATGGCCGCACGCGCAGCCATCAAAGCAGAAACAAAGGCTGTTTTTCTGTCCCTTGCCGGTCAACGGTACAGCCGCCTGTCTGCAAAGCGTGCTCAGGACATCCTGGACAAGTACGCCCGCAAGTCCGGCGTCGGTGACGCTGATGTCTTTATTCACAAGCTACGCAGCACCTATGCCAGCGACCTGTACGACAGCGGGCATGACCAATGTCCACGCTGCGGCCACAAGATCCACCATGTTGATCTGCTGATGGTACAGCTTGCCTTGGGGCACAGCGATCCCAAGACCACCATGCCATATATCGCCATAAGCGAGAGGCATTTGAAAAAGACCCGGATACCCAACAGCAGGTTCAAAGAGATTGAGGAGGGGTAGCGATGAAATACAGCGACAAAGAATTGTGCTTCATGGTGGAGAGAATAGAAAAGCAACAATTTGAACTTAATGAATGGGAACAGGGATTTTTTGCCTCCATAAGACCGAGAATACTTGCGGGGATACCAATCTCTTCAAAGCAACATGAGTGCCTGAGTAAAATTTGGGACAAAGTGACGGAGGTATAAACCATGCCGGAATCGGATGAGTTTGAACTGTTCTGTGAAGATGTTGACGACGGCCCTGACTATCCAAAAGACTGTTTTGGTTGCTATGCGCCTGGGACTGAAGAATGCGACTGGTGCGAGTTTTCTGACGAGTGCGCGGAGGGATAGAGACATGGAAAACGACGTACAATGCACCTGGACACCATGGAACCCCTGCTGGTTTGGAACCGGCACGTATGACACCGAATGTGGTAACACCCACTACTTCAGCGAAGGCGGCATCAGAGACAACCAGTATCGTTTCTGTCCCTTCTGCGGAAAACCAATCAAGGAAATAGCTCATGACCAGCAGAACTGAAAATACTGAGGCCATAGAGCAACTGTTTGGCCGGCTGCAGCGAGAATTCGGCAACCTGGCCCCGCTGATCATCAAGGTCATGGTAGACAGCATCGGCGGTCTGCGTATCACCTTTCCGGATTTGCAAGACCTTTACCGGCAAGAACGCAACCGGCTGATCAGAAATGAATTCACCGGATTCAACCACGAAGAGCTTGCCATCAAATACCGGCT
>DKFG01000056.1:1922-5245 GCA_002452325.1 Geobacter sp. UBA6802 | reverse complement strand
CGCGGTTGGCCTCAGCCATCTTGTGCGTATCTTCACGCTTTTTAACGGCTGCGCCACGGTTATTAAACGCATCCAGCATCTCACCGGCCATTTTTTCAGTCATGGTCTTTTCTGAGCGAGCTGCCGAATACTTAATCAACCAACGCATTGCCAGAGAAACACGACGGTCAGGCCGAACCTCTACCGGGACCTGATAAGTTGACCCACCAACCCGGCGGGACTTTACTTCCAGAGTCGGTTTGATATTATCCAGGCATTTTTTGAGAGCCTTCACTGCCTCTTCACCCGTCTTGTTCTCAACAACTTCAAGAGCACGATAGAGTATTGACTCCGCCACGCTTTTTTTACCGCCAACCATCAGAATATTAATCAGCTTGGCGACTGTCTTGTCATGATATTTCGGATCCGGCAAAATGATCCGTTTTGGTACTTCACGTCTCCTCGGCATACCTAACCCCTCGCGATACTAGTTTACTTTGGACGCTTTGCGCCGTACTTGGAACGAGCCTGCTTACGGTCTTTAACACCAACAGAATCAAGCGTACCACGCACGATATGATNNTGATAGCGCACACCCGGAAGGTCTTTTACCCGTCCACCACGAATCAGCACAACTGAGTGCTCTTGCAGGTTATGACCAACACCCGGAATATACGAGGTGACCTCAATACCGTTTGTCAGACGCACCCGCGCAACTTTACGAAGCGCCGAGTTCGGCTTCTTGGGGGTCGTCGTATACACCCTGGTACAGACACCGCGTTTCTGAGGACAGCACTTGAGTGCCGGCGCAGTAGACTTATCTTTCTTCTTTTCCCTACCCTGACGAATCAATTGATTGATCGTTGGCATAATTATTCCCGTCTCCCAGCGTAAAAATCCATTGGCACCACACAGGTGCTCAGCAATATCTGACACAAAAGAGCCATGCCGGTTAAGCACTGACATGGTTACTGCAATTCCTGCTAATGGTCTAGGCCTCTGTGCGATCTGACTTCAGGAGGGGGATGGAATAATTGAAGGGCCGGAATTAATACCGACAGCTCCATCCTCAATATATGCGCCTTACATCTGGCAACACTCGCACAGGGCTAACGACTAGAGACGCGTACAATACGTCTTGATTATTTCTCTGTCAATCTTTTTTTTTACACAGCTCAAATTTCCTGTGGGGGACTCCCCCCGCAGGAACTGAATAACCAGTTAAGCTGCCATATCTACAGCTTCTTCTGCCGAATCAGCCGGATCAGGTTGTACGGTAGCACCGTACAAAGGTGCCTGTTCTGACTGCTGCAGACGCAGGTTTCGATAACGAGCCAGCCCGGTACCAGCAGGAATCAGGCGCCCCATAATCACGTTTTCCTTGAGTCCGCGCAACAAGTCCACTTTTCCTTCGATCGCTGCCTGGGTCAACACCTTCGTGGTTTCCTGGAATGATGCCGCCGAGATGAATGATTCAGTTGACAGCGAGGCCTTGGTAATACCCAACAGAAGCGGTTCAGCCGTAGCAGACCGCTTCCCCTCTGCAAAGGCTTTATTATTCTCATCTTCAAAGACCCATCGTTCAACCTGATCATCGATCAACAAGTTGGTATCACCGACATCCTTGATCCGTACACGGCGTAGCATCTGACGTACTATTACCTCAATATGCTTATCGTTGATCTTAACGCCCTGCAGTCGGTACACCTCCTGAACTTCGTCAACCAGATATTTGGCCAGCTCTTTAACACCCAGTACCCGTAGAATGTCATGGGGGTTTGATGAACCATCCATCAAAGGCTCACCAGCGCGGACATAATCACCCTCATGTACACTGATATGTTTGCCTTTAGGGATCAGGTACTCCTTTGGTTCGCCGATGTCCGGTGTGACAATTACCTTACGCTTGCCTTTTGAATCCTTGCCAAAGTTGACCTTGCCGTCAATCTCGGTGATCACAGCAAAATCCTTTGGTTTACGCGCCTCGAACAGCTCGGCAACCCGCGGCAGACCGCCGGTAATATCCTTGGTCTTGGTTGTTTCGCGGGGAATCTTTGCAATCACATCACCAGCGCTGATGACCGTATCTTCAGTGACGTTGATCAAAGCTCCGACCGGCAGATAATAGCGGCCAATAGTCCCGCCGCCTTCAGCAGTATCCTTGATGGCAATACGTGGACGCTTGTCACTATCTTTTGTCTCAACGATCTCCTTGCGTGAAAGGCCAGTAACCTCATCGAGTTTTTCTTCCATGGTAACACCCTCAATGATGTCACCGAACTTCACCCTACCGCCCACTTCCGTGAGAATCGGCATGGTGTACGGATCCCACTCTGCCAGGTTTACACCAGCTTTTACCTGAGCTTCCGGCCCGATTTTCAGTTTGGCGCCGTACACCACGCCATAGCGCTCACGCTCACGACCGGTCTCGTCAACAACCGCAATTTCGCCGTTCCGGCTCATGACGATATGGTAGCCTTCTGCATTTACGACCGTATGCAGATTGATGTACTTGAGCTGGCCGTCATAACGAGCTTCAAGTGAGGTCTGTTCAGCAGCACGTGAAGCGGTACCGCCGATATGGAAGGTACGCATGGTCAGCTGGGTACCCGGCTCACCAATGGACTGTGCTGCAATAACACCGACCGCCTCACCCATATTGACAATATGTCCGCGTGCCAGGTCACGACCGTAGCACTTGGCGCAGATACCACGCTTGCTCTGACAGGTCAGCACCGAACGGATCTTGACCTTCTCGATACCGGCATCTTCGATCTTCTTGACCAAGGCCTCATCGATTTCAACATTGGCCTCAACCAGAACCTCGTCAGTAATCGGGTCATGTATGTCATCCAGCGCCACCCGGCCCAGAATCCGGTCACCGATCCGCTCAATCACTTCACCGCCTTCAGTCAGTGAGGTTACCGTTAATCCGTCCAGTGTGCCGCAATCATCCTCAGTTATGATGGCATCCTGGGCAACGTCCACCAGACGTCTGGTCAGGTAACCGGAGTTCGCTGTCTTGAGCGCGGTATCAGCCAGACCTTTCCGGGCACCGTGGGTCGAGATAAAATATTGTAAAACCGTAAGACCTTCGCGGAAATTCGCCGTAATCGGGGTCTCGATAATCTCACCGGAAGGTTTGGCCATCAAGCCCCGCATGCCAGCCAGCTGACGGATCTGCTGTGCCGAGCCCCGCGCACCGGAGTCAGCCATCATGTGGATGGCGTTAAAGGACGGGATCTCCACCTCGTTGCCGTCGCTGTCCATCACCGTTTCTCTGGAAAGGTTGCCCAACATCTCTTTGGCTATCTCTTCAGTGGCCTTGGCCCAGATATCGATTA
>DKFG01000056.1:1330-1914 GCA_002452325.1 Geobacter sp. UBA6802 | reverse complement strand
TCTCCTGAACCTCTTCATTGGCCTTGTTAATGATCGCCTGTTTGCCTTCTGGTATGACCATGTCATCAACACAGATGGAAATGCCTGCCAGATTAGCGTACCTGAATCCGGTTTCCTTCAATCGGTCAGCAAGGATGACCGTCTCTTTGTTGCCGGCCAGACGGTAGCAGGNNTGGAGAGCTCCTTCTTGTTCATCACTTTGTTCACAGCAGAGAACGGGACTTGCTCAGGCAAGATCTCACGCAAAATAATCCGACCGACCGTGGTGTCGATTAATTGCGGCTTTTCTTCCGTGCTCAGATTTTTCATACGCACCTTGATCCGGGCCTGCATATCAGCCTCGCCGTGGTCAAAGGCAATCCGTACTTCATCAGGTGATGCAAAGATGGTCTTCTCACCCTTGGCACCAATCCGCTCGCGGGTCATGTAATAAGCACCCAGAACCATATCCTGTGACGGCACGATGATCGGTTTACCGTTAGCAGGCGAAAGGATGTTGTTGGTTGACATCATCAACACGCGGGTCTCTACCTGACTCTCAATAGAAAGCGGCAGGTGTACGGCCATCTGGTCACCGTCAAAGT
>DKFG01000056.1:0-1187 GCA_002452325.1 Geobacter sp. UBA6802 | reverse complement strand
TCTTCTTGGCGCTCTTGATGGTGGTAACATACCCGCGCTCTTCAAGCTTGTTGTAAATAAACGGCTTGAACAGCTCCAGCGCCATCTTTTTAGGCAAACCACACTGGTGTAATTTCAGTTCAGGACCGACAACAATAACTGAACGTCCGGAGTAGTCAACCCGCTTACCCAGCAGGTTCTGACGGAAACGACCTGATTTGCCCTTGAGCATATCTGAGAGCGACTTGAGCGGTCGTTTGTTAGGACCGGCTATGGCACGACCACGACGTCCGTTATCGAACAGAGCATCAACCGCTTCCTGCAGCATCCGCTTTTCGTTACGGATAATGACCTCTGGCGCCTGCAGCTCAACCAGCCGTTTGAGACGGTTATTACGGTTAATAACACGGCGATATAGGTCGTTCAGGTCGGAGGTGGCGAAACGGCCACCGTCCAGCGGCACCAGCGGACGCAGCTCTGGCGGTAACACCGGAATGCATTCAAGAATCATCCACTCCGGTTTGTTGCCGGACTGTTTAAATGCTTCAACCACTTTCAGACGCTTGGCCACTTTTTTACGCTTGGCCTCGCTGGTAGACTCCATCATCTCTTGGCGCAGCTGCACCGACAGCTCATCCAGTTCCAGCGCCTTCAGGCACTCACGGATCGCTTCAGCTCCCATGCCGCCTTCAAAGGNNCAAAGGCGTCAATGCCGTACTCTTCCTTGGCCTTGAGAAATTTATCCTCCGACAGCACTTCACAAAACTTGAGCGGAGTAGTACCTGGATCTGTCACGGCAAACGCCTCAAAATACAACACCCGCTCCAGATCCTTGAGCGTAATATCCAGCAGGTTGCCGATTCGGGACGGCAGAGACTTGAGGAACCAGATATGGGCAACCGGGGTAGCCAGATCGATATGACCAAGTCGCTCGCGGCGGACCTTGGATGGAATGACTTCAACACCGCATTTTTCGCAGATAATGCCACGGTGTTTCATCCTTTTGTACTTTCCGCAGTTACACTCATAGTCCTTGGTAGGACCAAAGATTTTGGCGCAGAACAGGCCATCACGCTCAGGTTTGAACGTGCGGTAGTTAATGGTCTCCGGTTTTTTTACTTCGCCAAAGGAACGTTCACGAATCTTCTCCGGTGAGGAGATTGAGATGCGAATGGCGGAAAAGTGCAGGGGATCTTTTGGTTTATCGA
>DKFG01000199.1:7839-8152 GCA_002452325.1 Geobacter sp. UBA6802 | reverse complement strand
AGGTGGCACGGGTCACCAGCGACGATACAACCTACAACAATGGCAATCTCTGCATCAATGGCCGTTTTGGCTACAGTGCCTTCAATGCCGCCGAGCGCCTGACCCGACCGCTGATCAAAGGGGTTGACGGCCTGCAGAAGCCGGCCTCTTGGGATGCGGCTCTCTCTGCAACCGTATCTGCCGTCAAAGAGATCGTGGCTAAGTATGGCGCCGCCAGTGTGGCAGGCATCGCCTCACCCCGGGCAACTAATGAAGAGAATTACCTGTTTGCCAAACTGATCAAGGAGACCATCGGCTCCCCCAACCTGGATTC
>DKFG01000199.1:0-7757 GCA_002452325.1 Geobacter sp. UBA6802 | reverse complement strand
AGGCAGAGTCAGCCGGTTTCGGCTACCGGGTCATCAAGGCAGCCACTAAGCGTGATGCAAAACTGGTAATCGCCTCGGCCCGTCCCACCTCGCTGGACAAATTCAGCAACAGCGCCCTGCGCTACAAAACAGGTTCCGAAGGATTTGTGGCCCTGGGCCTGGCCAAGGCAGCCCTTAATCAGGGCAAGACTGTGGCAGCTGAAGGTCTGGACAGTTTCAAACAAGCCGTGTCTGCTGTCAGCTTTGATCAGATTCAGGCTGCCACCGGTCTTGATGAGGCCGCTTATACTGATGCCGTCTCCTTTATCAAAGGCCATCTGGCCGTGGTGTACGGTTATGAATTCATCCGCAGCGTTGATGCAACTGCTGCTGTTACCGGTGCTCTCAATCTGGCTATTCTGACCGGTGCTGATGTCTATCCCCTTGATGAAAAGAACAACACGCAGGGGATGCTTGATATGGGTGCGCTGCCCGGCGCCAACGGCAAAGACCTGTTTGGCATCATCGATGCCATTGAAAAAGGGGATATTCGCTGCCTTTTTGTTATGGGTAGCGACCTGCTGCAACTGCCCAACCGCACCAAAGTGGCTGCTGCCTTACAAAAGCTGGAGTGCCTGGTGGTGCTGGACCTTTTCCCCACCGCAACGGCCCAGCTGGCCAACATTGTGCTGCCCGCTGCGGCTGCGCCTGAAAAAGCCGGTTCATTCACCACGGTTGACAACCGTACCCAGCGTTTTACCGCTGCAGCCACACCGCCGGGTGATGCCCGTCCTGACTACATCATCCTTGGCGATCTGTATGCCCGCCTGACTAACGGTGCCAGCCCAAGCCTGGCTGCCCTGCAGCAGGAAATCGCACCTGCAGCAAAGAAACCACTGGACCGCCCGGTATTGGCGTACTCCGCACCCCAGGCCCATGCACCGGGCTCCATGACGCTGTTGATTGCACCGTTCCTGCGTCACAACGGTTCATACACCAGCTGGTCTGCCAACAACTTGCTGGTGGCCCCGGAGGCCGTACTCAGGATCGGCACGGCAGATGCCGGAAGACTGGGTGTGCAGGATGGTGACAAACTGACCGTTACTGCATCCGGCGCCTCGGTTACCTTGCCTGTTCAGATCCGTGACGGCATCCCGGCTGGTCTTGCAGTTGCTCCGGCCCACTTCCCTGCGGTCGGCATAACAGCTCTGCAAACAAAGGCTGCTGCAGGCTTGACGGTGACAATCGCTAAAAACTGATATTCCCTCTGCAACGCTGATCCATTGACAAGGCCTCTGCAAACCTTTTTGCAGAGGCCTTGTCATATTCATGCAACCATAAAGACGGGCTACCCAACCAACGGCAGGGTCACCCTGAACCGTGCACCAACGCCGGGCGCACTGTCCACACTGATGGTACCGCCATGTTTTCTCCTTCGATTTCGGGCCGGCTCTTGCCCTACACATGCCAGTGCCTGTATATGATCTTACGGCAGAGAAAATGAAAAGCGTACCCGGCTGAGAATGCAAAGAAAGGAGTTGCGTCATGCTGAACTTCACTGTTGACAGCCGAACCTGTACCCGCTGCGGCGCCTGCGCCGCCGACTGTCCTCCCCGGATCATCTCCCTGGATTCCGGACTGCCGGCCATTGCTCCGGAAAAAGAGGCCGCCTGCTACAAGTGCCAGCACTGTCTGGCGATCTGTCCGACGGCTGCCATCTCCATCCTGGGGGTCAGGCCTGAAAACTGTACCGGGCTGGCGGGAAACCTCCCCAGCCCCGAAGCGCTGGCAACCCTGATCAAGGGACGCCGCTCGGTGCGGCGCTACCGGGACGAAAACCTCGCGCCGGAGCTGCTGCAGCAGTTGCTGGAGGTGGCCTGGCACGCCCCCACCGGCGTCAACTCACGGCAGGTACGTTTCACGGTGGTGGATGATCGCCGGAAAATGGCTGATTTTCGGGTAAAACTGCTGGGAGAGCTGGGGGAGCTGGTGCGGCAGAATGCCCTGCCGTCCGGCTTTGAGCGCTATGCCGATTTCGTGCGAGTCTGGGAGGAAATGGGGCAGGATATCCTTTTCCGGGGTGCGCCCCATTTCCTGGTGGCCTCGGCCCCCCAGACGGTGGTGACTCCGACACAGGACTGCCTGATCGCCCTGTCGTACTTCGAGCTGTACGCCCGTGTCAACGGTGTCGGCACGGTCTGGGACGGCCTGGCCACCCTGGCCATCACCCAGCTGGTACCGGCGGCCCGCCAGTGGCTGGGGATTCCGGACGACCATGCCGTCGGCTACTGCATGGCCTTCGGCCCGGCGGCGGTCAGCTATCAGCGCACCGTGCAGCATCCGCCAGCCCTGGTGCACCGGATACCCTAGACAGTCCGCCCACAGCGCCAGCTGCTTACGGCTCTTTTCACCTGTTCCTGCACTGTGCTCACCCCGTGCCGATACCGTTGGTAGACGGCCAGTGCCCAGACCGGAAAGAACAGGCGATAACCGTGGTAGCGCAGATAGAATACGCGGGGGAAACCGGTGCCGGTGAACTGCGGTTCTTCCCAGCCGTTGTCATAGCGTTCCGTCAGATAGCTGACCCCGGCTGCGGCTGCGGCGTGATTGGCCTCACCAGCCGCCATCAGTGCCAGCAGCGCCCAGGCGGTCTGGGAGGCCGTACTGGCGCCACTGCCTGCCAGGGATGGATCGTCGTAGCTCGCGCAGGTCTCTCCCCAGCCGCCGTCACTGTTCTGGCATGATATGAGCCACTGCACCGCGTTTCGCACGTAGGGGCTGCTCATCTCCTCACCGGCCTGGTGCAGCCCGGACAGCACCGACCAGGTACCGTAAATGTAGTTGACCCCCCAGCGCCCGAACCAGCCGCCGAACGGCTCCTGTTCCTTTTTGATGAAGGCGATCGCCTTGGCAACGGGCGGGTAGTCCGGGCCGTGCCCTAACATGCCGAGCAGTTCGATACACCTGCCGGTAAGGTCGGCCGTGCTGGGGTCCAGCAGGGCGCCATGGTCCGCAAAGGGGATGTCGTTCAGGTAGTGGCGGTTGTTATCGATGTCGAAAGCGCCCCAGCCGCCGTCGGAGCTCTGCATGCCCAGCACCCAGTTTACCGCCCGGTCAATCTGCTCCCGATATTCCGGCCGCTCCAGTGCTCCGGCGCGGAACAGACTCATCAGCACCTTGGCCGTATCGTCCACGTCCGGGTAGCGGGCGTTTTCGTACTGAAAGGCCCAGCCGCCTGGAGCCAATTTGGGACTGCGGTCGGACCAGTCTCCCGGCACGGTGACCTGTTGCGAGAAAAGCCATGCCATGGCCTGCTCTATCTGTCGGCCGTTGTAACCCGCCTCACACAGGGCGGTCAGGCTCATGCAGGTGTCCCAGACCGGTGAATTGCAGGGCTGACAGAAGCTGTGCGATCTGCTGCGCGCTGTATCGCTCCAGGCTGTTGGATAGAGGTCCGGGGCGGCCGACGAGGCGCTGAACGAGCTGTAGCCGCCACTCCCTTCCGCCGGGACGCCGAGTGTCTGCGCTCCGGGGTGGGTCATCAGGTTGTCGATGGCCTTCAGCCCGCGCCGGTAATCGGGGTCGTCGTCGCCGTATCCCAGGGTCTTCAGGGCCATGACCGCATTGGCCATGGCCGGGTAAATGGCGCCGATGCCGCCGTCCCCCTGCATCCGCGCCCTGGTCCAGCGCTCCGCTTCGGCCAGGGCGTGCCGGTTGATGCGGCGGGGTATCAGATGCATGGTGCGCTTCAGCACCCGGTCCAGCAGGATGAAGGCGTTTTTCCGCCAGTTCTGCGGTTTAAAACAGTCCAGGTGTACCAGCATGTCCGGCGGCGTCCGGAACAGCTCCGCTATCCCTTCGTCATGCTTCAGGCGGCAGACCGGTTTGGTGGCGTACAGCATGAGCAGCGGCACGATGACCGTGCGGGACCAGTAGGCCACCTTGTTCAAGTGAAAGAAGAACCAGCGCGGCAGCAGCATGATCTCGATCGGCATGGCCGGGGGGGTGTGCCACGGCACCTGACCGAAGAGCGCCAGAGTGATGCGGGTAAAGACGTTGCTGGTTTCCGCTCCGCCCAGGGCCAGAATGGTTTGGCGAGCTTTGACCATGTACGGGGCGTTTTTGTCGTGTCCCAGCAGTTTCAGGGCGAAGTAAGCCTTGACGCTGGCGCTGATGTTGGCGTTGCCGTCAACGGCGTACAGCGGCCAACTGCCGTCCGGCATCTGCCGCTCAAGGAGATAGGCTGTCAGCCGCTCCGCCAGCTCCGGGGCTATCTCCCGGCCGATGAACCGCTGCAACATCACATATTCCGACGGAATGGTGACATCCGCCTCAAGATCAAACACCCAGTGTCCGTCTTCCTGCTGCTGCGCCGCGAGAAAAGCGGCCGCCTCCGTTGCCACCCCGTCCAGTCCGGTCGTCTCCTGGAACTCGCTTTTCCTGTTCTGTGCGGAGAGCTGCTTGCCTCCTGCTATCACACTGAATATCTTCCGGTTTGTTTTTTCCACCAAGCACCTCTTAACGCTGACAATATTACTTAACGCTGTTAATCGAATAAGCAAAAAAATTACGCCCGGTAGCCTTTCAGCAGGCCGTCAAGCAGCATTTCCGCCATGGCCTCTGGATCAGGCATGGGAAAATCCTTGGTAAAAATCAGACTGGAGACCAGGCCGTGCATGGCGCTCCAGAGCACAATCGCCAGTATGTCGCGGTCCAGCGGGCGAAAGAAGCCGCTCGTCAGGCAGGCGTCGATATTTTCGCACATGTTTTGCCAGCAGCGGTTCGACATGGTGTCGCGTGTGAAATAATCCTCTGGTCGGCCGTACAGAGTGGGATTGGAAAAGAAGACCACCTTGTACTGCTCCGGATTGGCGAGGTTGTAGCGGATATAGCTTAAGCACGTTGCCTTCAGCATCTGCTCCGGCGGAAGGGGCAGGGCGCGCAGTTCCTGCATCTCGTGGAGCAGCGAGGCGTACAGGTTTTCGCAGATCTGCAGCAGCAGATCGTCTTTATCCCGAAAATAAAGATAGATGGTGGTCGGCGAATGCTTGATCCGGGCGGCCAGCTTGCGCATGGAAAACTTGGCGTACCCCTCCTCTGCGAAAAGTGCCACCGCCGTTTCCAGGATCTCCGCCTTGAACTCTTCTTTATGTCTTTGTTGTCGTTCTTTGAATCCCATGACTTAACACCGTTAACTACAATTAACACACCAGTAGCATCGCCCCGGCTTCACCGCAAGCTTTTTTATGATTCATCCATAAAACACAGGCTGTTAGAGCAGGTTAGCGTCCGGCGTTCAAGAAGGCTGCGGCAGGGTCACCACAAAACGTGCTCCGGTGCCGGGGGCGCTGTGCGCCTCTATGGTGCCGCCATGGTTGCGGATGATCCCCCAAGAGACCGCCAGCCCCAGACCGGTGCCGTTCTGTTTGGTGGTGAAGAAGGGGGTAAAGAGCCGCTCCCGCTGTTCCGGCGCAATGCCGGGGCCGGTGTCGGCTACGGTAATGGCACAGACGCCGCCGGAATCGCACTCCGCGCTAACCGTGAGGGTTCCCTCTCCTGCCATGGCTTCCAGGGCATTCAGGATCAGGTTGGTGAACACCTGACACAACTGCTCCCGGTCCCCCTCCAGCAGACAGGATGAGCGATGGTAGTCCCGCTCGATGACAAAACCGTCCAGTGGCATCTGGTGGCCGATCCGGTCCAGAATTTCGTCCAGCAGCAGTGCAGCCTCGAAACGGCTCACCTGCCGCCGGTCCTGACGGGCCAGGGTCAACAGCCCCCCGACAATCCGGTTGATCCGCCCGGTTTGCTCCAGTATCTCTCCCACCTCTTCCTGATTGTCCGCATCGGCAGACAGGGACATCTGCAGCAGTTCGGCATTGCCTCGGATGATGGCCAGGGGATTGTTGATCTCATGGGCCACCCCGGCAGAGAGCATCCCCAGCTCGGCCAACCGTTCAGTACGCGCCAGTTCCTTCTCGGTTTCACGCAGCTGACGATTCTTTTCTTCAAGCTCGGCAGTACGCTGCTGTACCTTTCCCTCCAGCGTACGGTTGAGGGCCTTGATCTCATACTCACGAGCAGCAAGTCTGGCTTTCAAGCGGGTGGTAAGGGTAACTGCCAACAGCGTCAGGCCCAGTAGCAGGAGGGCAAATGTCAGATTCAGGTTACGCCGCAGCTCAGTGTAGGGCCGTTCCGGCAGCCCCACATACAGTGCACCGACAACCTCACCATCTGGGTCGCGTAATGGCTCATACGCGGCAAAGTAGCGTTCATGCAGCACAAACGCCGGTGCTACCCAGCGTTCTCCCTGCTGCAGCAGCTTCTTGGCCACCTCTGCAGACAGCCGCGTGCCGGTAGCCCGTTGGTTATGTTCGTCCACCACAGAAGTGGCAACCCTGACATCACCCAGAAAAATCGTCGCGTTTTCATGGGGCGCACGGCCTTGCTGGAGCGGCGCTATCACCTGGGTGATTCGATCGGCCAGCTGTTCATTGTTATTCAGCAGCAGTCCTGCCACCAGCGCACCGTGCAGCTCACCGTCTGCGGCCCTGATCGGCGCAGCGGCAATCAGAAAAAGTCCCCTTTGTTCAGCTGACCTGCTGGTAGGTTCTGCATGCTGAGACGGCACCAGCGGTACCAGCATCTGTTCCGGCAACAGAGGATTCTCCTGGGCTGCCTGTAACGGCGAAAGCACCAGCATACTCTGGCTGTTTCTTCCGGCCAGGGCCTCTGCAACCGGCCTGAGATGACGCAGGGTGTCACCTGACCGCTCCGGGTGTGCAGCCCGATAGCGCACCTGGCCATACCGGTCCACTACAGTCAGAAAACTGAAGCTGCGACTGCCGGACAGCAAAGACAGCAGGCGCGGCAACTCATCCAACGTGCTTCTCTGCAGGCTGTTCGACAACTCAGGACTGCGGCCGATCAGCTGCACCCCTTCGGACAAGCGATACAACTCGCCTTGCAGTATCTCCCTGGCTGTTCCCAGATCGCTGCGCACCTCTTCTTGGGCCTGCCCGGCGATTCTGGCGGTAATCAGGTGGTTGCCCAGCGCCCAGCAGACCACAAGTGCGGCCAGTAGTGGCAGCAGTGTGGTCAGTAAAAGCCGACGGCGTATTTCAGGATCAGGAGCAGGCATAATCAGCACTTATTCCGACGAGTACTCAGCCAGTTTACGATCCAGCGTCTTACGGGAGACCCCCAGGACTTCGGCAGTCTTGCTCTTGTGGAAACCGGTCTGGCGATAGACGGCAAGGATATGGCGGCGCTCAAGCTCATCCAGCGAGATCATCGGCAGTGGTTCCGCACTCCGTGCCTGCTCTGGCCGACTGCTGACCGGCAGCAGATTTTCAGTCAACAATGGACCGTTGGCCAGGATCACGGCCCGCTCGATCACATTTTCCAGCTCCCGCACGTTGCCGGGCCAATGGTACCTGGACAAACAGCGCAGGGCCTCGGGAGCGATGCCGTGAAGCTCCTTGTTCATCCGGGCAGCGTAGCGCTTGACAAAATGCAGGGCCAGTGGCTCGATATCCTCAGGCCGTTCCCTGAGCGGCGGCAGGGTCAGTGAGATCACGTTCAGGCGGTAGTAGAGGTCTTCCCTGAACCGTCCGGCTGCTGCATCCTGCTGCAGATCGCGGTTGGTGGCGGCAACAAAACGCAGATCCACGGTTCTGGGCTTGGTGGAGCCGATCGGAATAAACTCTTTTTCCTGGATCACCCGCAGCAGTTTCGCCTGTACGGCAGCACTGACATCACCGATCTCATCCAGAAAC
>DKFG01000203.1:7324-8213 GCA_002452325.1 Geobacter sp. UBA6802 | reverse complement strand
CCCCGGTTGTCCCAGGAGTTGCCAGCGCAGGCGATCGGGCCATGTACCAGATGGATTGCATCGGTCACCGGCATCAGCACCACTCTGGCACCATCGTATGCACAGGAACGTTCAGTCCCTTCACCAGGTTCAGACTTTTTACAGAACTTGGGAGCTCCCTTATCATGGGTCTCACAATTGTCAGTATCGTACCAATCAGGTTTTGCCATAGTAACCTCGCAACAGGCGGCATCGTTGCTGCCTGTAGCCAATTGGTTTGCACCGGCCGTGCCAATATCATAACTATTCGATTATGCGTGGTTTAATGGCAAGCGCAGCACTAATAAGGTACTAGTAAAAGATCCGTTTGCCCTTGAACTGCCCATATTAAAGGATTTACTGCAAATAAACTGTGCGATGGGAGTTCTGGATCCGGTTTGGCAGGCTGGCGTTGACTCATTATTAAATGGTGTGATGGGGTACGGTCTGCCTGATCTGTGAATCCATTGATGTTGTATCAAAACCAGATACCCCCGATATGCTGTACTGCCGTAACTGCGGCTTCGCTTTCTACCGCTACAGCTGCCAGGTCTGCGGTACAACCGTTGACGGGCGGGACCCGAAAAATCCACTTTGCATCGAATGTGGAGTACGGGTCTGCACCTGCGGCGCATGCAGCTGCCCGCAACAAGACAAGGAACCAACGCTATGAAACGTACTGAGCAGGGTAACACCGTCACCATCAGTTACATCGGCCCCCTGGCAGAACTTGATCTGACCTTTGCACTGCGGCTGGATGCACTGGAATGAGTAAGCCTGATCGGTATGTTTCATTTGTGGGGATTGACGGCGACTCCAACGCGCGCAAGCTGATGGAGCTACTCTGCCACCATATTGATGATCCAGCCAA
>DKFG01000203.1:0-7291 GCA_002452325.1 Geobacter sp. UBA6802 | reverse complement strand
CAACCAGTGGTTTCAGTCAGGATGAACTGTATTTGATCCACGCCTATATCAACAACATCAGAGAGCTGTTTGAGACCTACGATGATCAACCGGCACTGGCGTTGCTGGATCAGATTGAGGCTGAAAGCTGTTGAACAGCACGACCGCATCCTGCCGGGGATGCGGTCGTGAAAGGCGTCTGATCACAGGCTAGGCTGCTTCGACCACGCCGACATTTTCCTCATCGTCCGCTTCCATGATGCCGAACTCCATCAGNNCTTCCAGTTCTTCCATCTCCAGCGGTGTAGGAATAATCAGCATTTTGTTATCATTGATTTTCTGGGCTAAAGTCCTATATTCCCGTGCCTGCGGGTGTTCCGGCGAATACTCGATGACAGTCATGCGACGCATCTCAGCCCGCTGCACCTGATTATCGCGAGGCACGAAATGGATCATCTGGGTTCCAAGCTTTTGGGCCAACGCTGAAACCAGCTCAAACTCCTTATCGGTCTTACGGGCGTTGCAGATCAGGCCGGCCAGCCGGACCTTGCCGGATGAGGCGTACTTGAGAATACCTTTGGAAATATTGTTGGCAGCGTACATGGCCATCATCTCGCCGGAGCAGACAATATAGATCTCTTCCGCCTTTCCTTCGCGGATCGGCATGGCAAAACCGCCGCAGACAACATCGCCCAGAACATCATAAAAAACGAAATCCAGATCAGGTGTATAAGCGCCGTTTTCCTCAAGAAAGTTGATGGCGGTAATCACGCCGCGACCGGCGCACCCCACACCCGGCTCGGGACCACCGGATTCCACACATTTAACCCCTTCGTAGCCGATCTTCATCACGGATTCAAGTTCCAGGTCTTCCACTGTTCCCAGCTCGCGCACCAAATCCATGACCGTGTTCTGAGCCTTTGCATGCAGGATCAAGCGAGTGGAGTCAGCCTTGGGGTCGCAGCCGACAATCATGATTTTCTTCCCCATTGCCGCTAGCCCCGCCACCAAGTTCTGGGTTGTGGTTGATTTACCAATGCCGCCTTTTCCATAAATCGCAATCTGTCTCATACTAATCTCCCCCGTCTTTTGAAGTGGACGCCGGTCTGTATCGGGGTGACGAAATGAGTCGCCTCATGGCAGCTGAGCTGGCTCCATGATCCCCGGCCTAGTGAGCTGAGTGCTCCATTCAAAGAAATGCCCCGCATCTCATGGCTGAGAGCGGGGCATGGGTGCCTTGTTTTCAGAATTTGAAGGTTATGCTGATGACGATCTGTTCATGAAGATACTACACGAACCATGCCAATCAACGGAAGAGCTGCCAAGTCTCGTATTCAGGGAGTCAATGCAATTCAGCAGGCAGCAAGGCCAGGAAGTACATGATCATCTTCTCTACATGGTGACCATTAAACATGCAGAATCAAGGACACGGTTACACAGCCATCAAAATTTGGGAATGTCTTATTCAGCCAGATTGCCGGACGGCACTTCCTGATCGTTTTGTATAATATGCAGCATATCAGGCTTTCCGGTTCACCCGCAGCAGCAAATCTCCCTCAAACAACAGCGGATGCCTGCGGATGCCGGTCAGCAGGCCGGCCACCGGCGAAATCACCTTTTCGATCACGTTGCCGCTGAAGCTGTCATAGATGTAGCCCAGCTCCTGTCCCTGGCGCACCCAGCGCCCAACCTGGCGGTCAGAGACAAAGGCGCCTGCTTTTTCGGCAAAGACCCGGAATCCGCTTTGCTTGTCAAAGTAGCAGACCTCTTCATCTTCTGCTGCAATCTGCACCCCTTCCAGTACGCCGATCCTGCCCAGAAACGAGACCAGTGACCTGAAGACCCGCTGGCAGTGATCCAGTTGAACCGTTCCGCCCTGGCCGACCCGCAGTATGAAGCTCTGGCCTGGCCAGACCTTCCAGGAGTGCATGAGGGTGGTGGTAAATACCGGTGACATGGTCCGCTCCATTACCGCAGTCAGACCGAACAGTGCAGCGGTTGCCCGTTCCTGGTCAGTCGGGTCGTACAGCCGCACCTGCGGAATTTCTTCAAAGTCGGTGCTGGCGGTGTGCAGATCAATCCGGTAGTCGGCCCGCTTGGTTGCTTCAAGCACAGCGTAGGCAATCCGCTGCGTTGTTTCGCCAATGGTGCTGCCGGGAAACATCCGGTTGATGTCGGTCTTGTCAAAGGGCCAGGTACGGGTACGCAGATTTACCCCCAACACGTTGACCGCCGGTATGATCAACGCCCTCTTTTTCAGTTTCAGCTCCGGATATGTTCCCGCTTCCACACTGTTCAGGAAATCAGCCAGACGCGAGAGTATGAAGACGCTGTTGATCTCATCACCATGCAGCCCGCCAACCAGGGCGACTCCAGGATGGCCTGATGCAGGGCCGATCTCGTGGCAGGGGATCTCGAACCCTTCCCGCACCGGGGCGGTCATGCACAGCAGATTGCGTATCATGGGCGACTCCCTTTCCGCGTCATGACCCGCGCCATCAGCGATCCTTCATAAACCAGCGGATATTCCCTCAGGGTAAACAGTATGCCGTCAACCGGCGACCGCACCTCAGAGAGAAGTTCCGCGCTGAACGGGCTGACAATGGTTCCCAGCAGCTCTCCGCGATGCACATCGGTCCAGTGGGAGGCGTTTGCCACAAACATGCCCGAGGTCTGTGCATTCAGGAAGTGAACATTGCTGTCATCAGCTATCAGAGGGGTGTGGCCGGTTTCAGGCAGCACAAGATCTGCTGAAAGCACCCCCATCTGCTGCCAAGTTGCCAGCAGGCCTGCCACAAGCTGTCGGCAGTAGTCAGGAGTGATCCGCATACCAACCCCCATCTCCACCACCAGGCAGGGGATGCCGCTACTGTTCAGACTGTGGGCCACGGTTGTCTCCAAAACCGTAGCGGCGCTGTGGAGCCAGATCAGATCCAGGTTCATGTTTTTGGCAATGGGTACCAACCGGCTTTCAAATTCCTGATTGATCCGTACCTGGGGAATCTCGCGCAGATAGATGTTGCTGGCGTGGATATCAACCACCAGTGCCGCGCCTTCAAGGGCTGTCATGACGGCGGCTGAAAGCCGTTTGGGAAGAGGGCCGGCCGGTGAGCCGGGAAAGGCCCGGTTCAGGTCGGTTTCATACACCGGCAGACTGCGGGTAAGCGTGTCAAGTCCGAGGGTGTTCAGGGCCGGATACAGCTCCACTGTGCCCAGCAGTCCATCAGGGTTGGACTGCTGCAGTTGTTCAAGCCAGGCTGCCAACAGGTGGCAGACATAGAGCCCCTCCAGTTCGTCGCCGTGAATACCGGACAGCACGGCAACCCTGGGGCCTTTTCCGCCCGAGAAGATGGTGCGGCGCACCTCAAGCTGCTCACAATAGGGCATGGCAATGGTGTAAAAGGTTTCGATGCTCATGGCAGAGACGACACGGTCCTTTCGGGTTGGCTATTGCTGCTGAACCTGCTGGACCTGCACCGTTACCACCGGCTGAGACCCTGCTGAATCCCCCTTGAAGCTGCCCCGTTGAGGGGCGGCATCTAATGAATCACGGCCAACCGCAACCGCGATATAACACTCGTTGGCCAACAGGTTGTGTACCGGATCAAAACCGATCCAGCCGCCGCCGGGCACCAGTGCCTCAGCCCAGGCATGGGTGCTGTTTTCAGCCGCTTCGTCCGTTGCTGCAGGGGCAAGATACCCCATGACATACCGGGTCGGAATCCCCCAAGCTCTGGCAACGGAAATGAAGAGGTGTGCAAAATCCTGGCAGACACCGGCACCCTGCTGCAGTGCATTGATCAGCTCGGCATGCACACCGGTTGAGCCGCTACGATACTTGAGTACGGTGGGAATCCAGCCCATCAATTCCTGCAAACTCTGCATGACCGGCTGATCCCGCTCAAACCGAGGAAACGCACGGGCCGTTTGATTGGCAAGCTTCATGACCGGAGGGGTAAGCAGACTGCGGTGCAGCACAAAATCGTTGTAGCGAGGCTCCCGCTTGACGGCATCATGCAGCCACTGTTGCTGAAGGTGAGGGGCTACCGGTTCAAAATCGAACGGGTTGTGGCTGGTAACCGCCACCTCGGCCTTCAGGCGGGTCATCAGCCTGGTGTGGGCCGGAATTATGCAAAAGTAATCCACCCGATTGCCGAAATAGTCGCTGTAGCCGACCAGCGGGGCTGCAGGTTCGGTCTCCAGGCTGCAGGAGACAATATGCTGCCGTGAGTCAATCCTGGGGGCCAGACGCAGCTCGGTATGGTGTTCACGGACAGGCTCTGCATAATCAAGAATGGTTTCATGGTGGATCAGATAGCGCATAACCGTTCCTTGTTCTGAAATCAGGGGAAGAACTCTCCGGCAAGGGCGGCATGGCACTGGCCGATCGTCTCCAGAAACTGCTCAAGGTATTCGTGCAGCCCCTGGGTAAAAATATCCTGAGCAGTGGTGTCAACCATGGCTGAAAGCCGGTCGAAGGCAGTGGCGGTGGCTTCCTTGCCCTGCAGGCCGATGATCTCAAGCGACTCGGCCATTCGTTCCACGGAAAAGGCGATTGAACGGGGAAAATCACGATTCAGCACCACAAACTCGGCCACATCGGCCGGCATGAAACCGGCATGGTAGCTGCGACGGAACGCCTCAAAGCCGGAAAGTGACTTGAGCAGGGCCGCCCACTGGTAGTAGTCGAGCGCTGAGCCCACCATGGAGAGATCAGGCAGGATGATGTGGTATTTGACATCCATAATTCGCGAAGTCATGTCGGCCCGTTCCAGACAGCCGCCCAGCTCATAGAAGGCGTAGGCCTCGCCCCGCATCATGGTGGATGCGGTCAGGCCATTGAAACGGGCCACCTCATTACGCAGCTCTACAAACAGTGAACTGGCCCGTTCGGCTGAAAGCGGCCCCTTTAGGCGATCATTGAACCCCATCCAGATCTCGTTCACCGCCTCCCACATCTCTTTGGAGATACGATCCCGGGCCACGCGGGCATTCTCACGGAAAAGCCGCAGGCAGGTGCGGATGCAGCATGGGTTGGTCCGTCCGGCACTGATAAACTGTACCACCCGTGGCGTGGTGATGCCGGCATCACCAAACAGCTCCTGGTACATCGGCTCGGATGAGGTGATCTGCAGGATAGGCCGCCATTTGTCCTCTTCCCCCATATCCTCTTCCGCCTCCACCAGGTAGAGCAGATTGATCTCCATCAGACGGGCGGTTTCTCCGGCCCGCTCAAGGTAGCGGGCCATCCAGTACATTGAATCGGCTAGTCTGCTGAGCATAGATTAGTCCTTTTAATGTCGTTCAACTTATAGGTCCCATGTGACGTATAGGAGTTATGGGACCTATGAAATTCTTACTCTGCCAGGACCCAGGTGTCCTTGCTCCCGCCACCCTGCGACGAGTTGACCACCAGCGACCCCTTGCGCAGCGCCACTCTGGTCAGGCCTCCCGGCACCACCTCGATATCCTCGCCGTAGATTACAAAGGGGCGCAGATCAAGATGCCGCGCCTCCAGCTCACCATCCATGTAGCAGACATGGCGCGACAGATAGACAACCGGCTGAGCTATGTAGTTACGGGGGTTTTCCAGCACCAGATCCATAAACTCCTTGCGCAGGGCCGGTGTGGATGACGGCCCCATCAGCATGCCGTAGCCGCCGGACTCGCTGACCGCCTTGACCACCATCCGTTCCATGTTGTCAAAGACATACTCCCGGTCTTTGACATTGGTCATCTGGTAGGTGGGGACATTATTAAGGATCGGCTGTTGTCCCAGGTAGTAGCGGATGATGTCCGGCACAAAGGGATACACCGCCTTGTCATCGGCAATGCCGCTGCCCGGCGCGTTGACAATGGCCACATTGCCGGCCCGCCAGGCATTGATCACACCGGTAATACCAAGCGAGGAATCGGAGCGGAACACCAGCGGGTCGAGAAAGTCATCGTCAATACGGCGGTAGATGACGTCGATCTGCTGCAACCCCTTGGTGGTCTTCAGGTAGACGATGTCATTGATCGTCACCAGATCCCGCCCTTCGGCCAACTCCACACCCATCTCCTTGGCAAGGAAGGTGTGCTCAAAATAGGCAGAGTTGTAGATGCCGGGGGTCAGCACCACGATCTCAGCGTGCCCCTTGCCCCTGGGTGAGAGTGAACGCAGGGCTGCCAGCAGCAGCGAGGGGTAGTGCTCCACCCGCCGCACCCGGTATTTATTAAAAAACTCCGGCATGATGCGCCGTTCGATCACCCGGTTCTCGATCATATAGGAGACGCCGGAGGGGGTGCGCAGGTTGTCTTCCAGGATCAGGAACTCTCCCTGTTCATCCCGGATGATATCAATGCCGCTGATATGGGTGTAGATGCCACGGGGGGGAACAATACCCACGATCTCGCGCCGGAAATCCTTGCCCTGGTAGATCAGCGCCGGCGGTATCACGCCATCCTTGATGATCTTCTGCTCGCCGTACAGGTCGGCCAGAAACAGGTTCAGCGCCCGCACCCGCTGTTTGAGACCGGACTCAATCTTGACCCACTCCGGCGCAGTGATAATGCGGGGGATCAGGTCAAAGGGCCAGATCCGCTCGATCCCTTCGATCCCCTCATCGCTTTCACCGTAGACCGTAAAGGTAACCCCTTCAGCCTGCAGGGCCAGCTGCGAGGCATGGGCCTTGGCCTCCAGGGCGTTGTTGCCGGTGGCGCGGATATGATCCCAGAGCAGACGATAATGGTCACGGGGGGTGAAGTCATCGGCGTAGAATTCGTGGTAGGATGTCTTGGGCCCGGAACTGGCCGGGCTGCTGAATGGCGGCATACTGCAACCTCCTGCTTGTCAACCGGATGTACAGGGTGTGCAACGGCGCTTCCCCTGTAACCATAAAGCACAGGCTGTGCCAAGGCGGGAGTTATTGAAATAGCTCATAAAATCTGCGGAGATCCCCGTAACAACCAGAGCATGCTGCCTGCTGCAGTATCAGCGGAGAGAATAACTGCCTAAATAACAAACAGGCCCGGCGGCTGCCCGATACCGGACAGCCGCCGAAAGCTGGAGACAACTTTGAAAAACCAACCCTCTAGCGCATCATCTCAAAGAAGCGATCTTCGCAGGTCTCATCCTTGATATCGATGAACTTGTTGCAGATCTCGGTGACCATGTAGATCACCCCCTGATAGCCGATCCGCGGATAGCGGTGCAGGTTGACCCGGTCAAAGACCGGAAAGCCGAAGCGGAACAGGGGTATGCCGGCATCGCGGGCGGCAAACTTGCCGTGGGTGTCGCCGATGATGGCATCCACCGGATCGGTCATCACCA
>DKFG01000292.1 GCA_002452325.1 Geobacter sp. UBA6802 | reverse complement strand
CCGCTCTGCGGGTGGTCATGACTTCGATATGTCGCGCAACGGCGGAGCACCAAACATCCGGTTGTACTCACGATTAAATTGAGACGGGCTCTCATAACCGACCTGAAACGCTGCGGTAGCGGCATCCAGCGACTCTGCCAGCATCAAGCGCCTGGCTTCGTGCAAACGCAGATGCTTTTGGAACTGCAATGGGCTTTGAGCAGTAATAGACCTGAAATGATTATGAAATGAAGAGGTGCTCATACGTGCCTGGGACGCCAGGTCCTCAATTCGAAACTGCTGAGAAAAATTCTTTTTCAACCATTCAACCACCCGTGCTATCTGCTGACTCTGGCTTCCCGCTGCTGCTATCTGACGCAAACGCGCCCCCTGTTCCCCAACAAGTAAAAGATAGATGATCTCCTTCTGGATGATAGGGGCAAGCATCGGAATGTCATGCTCATCTTCAAGCAGATCAATAAGACGCTGAAAGGCCGTGAGCAATGGCAGGGTGATCTCACTCGTTGCCATGCCGTACTCGGATTTTTGTGCACGATGATGAGGGAAATTACTATCAATAAGCATCCGCGAAATCTGCTGCATGTCAAACGTCAGCTTGAGCCCCAGTAATGGCCTCTCTTTGCTTGCCTCGATGACCTGAACAAACGTGGGCAGGTCCACAGGCGCAATCAAATACTGATGAGGATTATACACATACGATTCATCTCCGAGCATAACGCGTTTCGCCCCCTGCACGACCATGCAGACACATGGTTCGTACACTGCACTAAAAGGTTCGGTAGGTCCGTCTTCCCGGAAAAATGATAGCGCCGGGATCGTGCCTGGACCCTGCTCACCACCATTCGTCCATCGGGCAATACTTTCTCTCAGCGTTACGAGTGCCACTTCCATTCTGCTCTTCATATCATCTCCATATCAAGCTAACTTTGCTATAAATTTAGCGTACATTCCCATGTAATCATACTATCAAGCCTGACAACGTCTTACAATATTTGCGGATGATTTTGTATGATTAGGCAAGAAGTTTAGAGGATTGATCTATCGCCACTTTTGTCATCCGAAGTAGGATGGATTCAACGAAAGTTCAAATTCTTGTTTTAGTCATCATGAGGAACGCCATGGAAAATTTCACGTATCACAATCCAACCAAAATCGAATTTGGTACTGGTAAGGAAAAATTGATTGGTCAGCATTTGCTGGAACACGGAATCAAGAAGGTACTGCTCTGCTATGGCAGTGAACGCATCAAGCAGGAAGGCCTCTTTGATCTGGTCAGTCAGAGCCTGACTGACAAAGGCATAGCATTGGTCGAACTTGGCGGCATCGTCAGCAACCCCGTTATCTCAAAGGTGCGTGAAGGCATCACATTGGCAAGGGCGCATCAGGTCGATGCCATCCTGAGCGTAGGCGGCGGATCGGTACTCGACAGTGTCAAAGCGATTGCCGCCGGCGTATGCTACGACGGTGATGTCTGGGACTTGTTTGTTGGCAAGACAGGCATCAAAGCCGCACTGCCTCTGTTTGCCATCCTGACGCTGGCCGCGACAGGCAGCGAAATGAATCCTGGGGCGGTTGCCACCAACGACGAGACCAAGGAAAAGCTCCTCATTTCGGCTCCCTCATTACTTCCTAGAGTTTCCATCGTCAACCCCGCACTGATGCAAGGCGTGTCACGCGACTATCTGGTGTATTCGGCATCCGATGTCATCGCCCATCTGATCGAAAGCTATTTCACCGCAGCAGTGCAGCCAAAACTGCAATCACGTCTGATCGAATCCCTGATCTGCACGATCATAGAGACAACCGAAACGCTGCTGACAAACCCGGCTGACTACGATGCCCGTTCCCAGTTCGCCTGGGCTGCAACCTTGGCACTGAATGGACTGACCTTTTCCGGCGCAGCGGGATTCAGCTATCCCAACCATGCCATCGAACACTCGCTTTCCGCGCTCTTCAACGTACCACACGGTGCAGGACTTTCGGTGGTCATGCCAGCCTGGATGAAGTGGTATCTTGACCGGAACAAGCCCCAATTCGAGCGATTTGCCACATACGTGTTCGGTTTGGAGGCACCCGAAGCAGGTATTGCTGCGCTAGAAGACTGGTTCAACAAGATTGGTACACCTACACGCCTCAGCCAGTTAGGCGTAGCTGAAACCGATCTGCCTGCTGTCGTCGATAACGTGCAGATCAATGTCCATGCCTTTGGCATCGCGAATATCTATACCCCCGAAGTGGTCACGGATATTCTCAAGCGAGCAGTTTAATAACCCAAAGGTGTTTTTCAAAAACTGTCAGGAGGCGACCCAAATGACCAATCCCGTATCTCGTAGAAAACTGATCCAATGCTCTCTCATTGCGGGCGTAGTAATGTTATTTAGCGCCCTGCCCGCGCTGGCGGAATCAAACCTGCCAAAGCGAGGAGATACCATGCAACTGACCCAAACGTGGGATAAAACTTTCCCAAAAAGCAAAGCCGTCGATCATCAGAAAGTAACCTTCAAAAACCGCTACGGTATTACCTTGGCAGCCGATCTTTATCTGCCAAGGAGCCGAGGCAACCAACGACTCGCAGCTATTGCCGTCAGCGGTCCATTCGGTGCGGTGAAAGAGCAATCCTCTGGACTGTACGCGCAAACCATGGCCGAACGCGGGTTTGTGACGCTTGCCTTCGACCCGTCCTATGTGGGCGAGAGCGGCGGCGAACCGCGCAATGTGGCATCTCCCGACATCAACACTGAAGACTTCAGTGCCGCCGTGGACTTTCTCGGTCTGCACCCTGCCGTTGATCGCAACCGCATCGGCATCATCGGCGTTTGCGGTTTTGGCGGCATGGGGCTCAATGCCGCAGCGGTGGACAAGCGCATCAAGGCGGCTGTCACCACAAGCATGTACGATATGTCGCGCGTCATGGCAAAAGGCTATTACGATAGCCGTACCAAGGAACAGCGCGCACAGATGCTGGAACAGATGAGCCAGCAGCGCTGGGTCGACGCTGAAAAGGGCTCTTCGGCCCCAGGTCCGCGAATTCTGCCTGAAACGCTGGCAGGCGTCACCGATCCCGTTATTCAAATGTACTTTGGCTACTACCGCACCCCCCGCGGTTTCCACAAGCGTTCGCCGAATTCCAACGGGGCCTTCACAGCCACCACGGCGATTTCGTTTATGAACATACCGCTGCTGACCTATATCAAGGAAATCTCGCCGCGTCCGATCCTGCTGATTGCAGGCGAGAATGCCCACTCGCGTTATTTCTCAGAAGATGCTTACAAAGCGGCAGCGGAGCCGAAAGAGCTCATGATCATCAAGAATGCCAACCATGTTGATCTCTACGACCGGATTGACAAAATCCCGTTTGACAAGATCACAAAATTCTTCAATAGAAATATGAAGTAAGGAACCTCCTCTCACATATAAAGATAAAAGCCGGTCATTGGTAACACCCCAGCGACCGGCTTTTTTATAAGGGTTGGTGTGCCCTCAGCCATTATGCGTTTCCGGACTATGTTCGCTTCACCCCGAGCTTTTCCATCCGGCTCCTCAATGTGCTGGGATTGATACGAAGCAATTCTGCCGCGCCCCCCGCTCCGTTAATCCTTCCCTTGGTGAATGCAATAGCTTTCCTTATGTGCTGAGCCATGGCTTCGTCAAGGCTTACCGGTTTCAAGCGTCCTCGTTCCGTATCTGGTAAAGCTTTTTCCTTCTTACTATCAGGAGAGGAGGCCAGCGATTCAAACGTGAGGTAACCGCCACGATATCGGATCAGCTCCCGTTCCACCATGTTTTGCAACTCCCGAACGTTTCCGGGCCAATCGTAATTTGTAAGCCGGTCCAATGCTCCCGGTGCAATGGCCGGCACTGTGACCAACCCAAGTTCTCTGCTCTTTATCTGCACCAGATGTCTGGTCAGTGCCGGGATATCCTCCCGCCGCTGTCTTAGCGGAGGGATAAAAATTGGGAACACGTTTATTCGAAACCAGAGATCCTCGCGGAAACGGCCTTCTATAATCATTTGTTCAAGGTTTCGATGGGTCGCAGCGATAATTCTGATGTCAATCGGAATAGATTTAGTCCCCCCTACTCTCTCTAACTCGCGGGTTTGCAAAACCCGCAACAGCCTTACCTGAGCCTGGGGTGGGAGTTCACCTATCTCGTCCAGGAAAAGGGTGCCACCATCAGCACGCTCGAAACGGCCTCTTTTCTCCGTGAGCGCACCGGTGAAGGCCCCTTTCTCATGTCCGAATAGCTCACTGTCGATCAGCGACTCGGGTATCGCACCACAATTAACCTTGATAAAGGGGCCGCTCCGTCGGACCGAACCGTAATGAATGGCATTTGCGATTATTTCTTTCCCTACACCGGTCTCACCGAGCAATAGAACCGTATTGTTGAGAGCTGCCACCTGATTGACCTGCTCCATAACATTTCTCAGGCCACTTCCTCCGCCTATTATGGCATCCGTGTTGCCGGGTGATAGCTCCCTTTGCAGAAACCGGTTGTCATCAAGCAAAACATCGCGCAGATGGAGTAACTCCTGGTGAGCCAGAGCGTTTGACAAGGCTATGGCTATCGGTTCAGCAACCTCACGAATCAAGTCTGCATGCTCCTTGCGGTAGATTTTGTCGCCATTTGCTCTGAGAATGAGAACACCAATCTTTTTCCCCTCGATATGTAACGGTAGTGACAGATCAGAGTTTCCCTCATTTTTGGTGAATTCAGCGATTTTTCTCTCCATGGGATTACTGGTGGTTGAATCAATGATCACCGGTTCGTGGAAGTTTTGAGCCCACGCCCAAACATCTGCCGGAAGCGGTATTATCTCCGCAAGTCTTGGCGTATCATGAGCCGACACATAGGCAATGCGGCGTATGGCACCCAGTTGCAGGTCAAGAATGTCGAGAAACATCCCATCAACCGGCAGAACTGTTTGCAGATATTCGAAGCAGCGTTGCATGGCAGTATTAATATCCAGGCTGCTGCAAAACCGTAATGTTACTTCTCGAAAGAACTCTTCTGGTCTAAATCCCATAGACCACCTCCACCAATATCGAAATATCGTAAAAATACAAAAGATATCGAGATTTCGCAAAACAAATGATGATATATAGATGCTAGTCGTGTTTGCTGTCGGTAACTATATGAATCAAATGGAATTATTTTTGGCATGATTGCCGCAATATTCAAGTAAACTGCGACAAGGAGGCAACCATGGCAAACATTCTTTTCATTACCTGTAACCTGAAATCTCGCGAGCGATCACGAAGTCTCACAATCGGAAATGAGTTTCTAACGAGATACATGGGGAATTACCCTGAGGCCAGAATAGAGATGCTGGATCTTTATCGTGATCATATCCAGCGTATCGACGTAGATGTATTAAGCGGCTGGGAGAAGCTTCGTGGTGGTGATTCATTCGATTCATTGGCGGATGACGAACAACGCAAGATTGGCAGAATTGGCAGACTTGCAGATCAGTTTGTGGCTGCAGACAAGTACGTCTTTGTGACGCCGATGTGGAACCTGGGATTTCCGGCAGAGTTGAAAATGTATATCGACACTGTCTGCATAGTCGGCAAGACCTTCACGTACACAGACCGTGGACCGGTTGGATTATTAAGCGGCATGGGGAAGAAATGCCTCCATATTCACTCCTGTGGTGGATTTCATTCCGGCTCGGCGGATGATCATTCCGTTCCGTATTTGAAGTCGATAATGGGTTTTATGGGAGTTGAAGATTTCAAATCGATCATGGTTGAAGGCACGGACGCCCTGCCGCATAAGGCAGAAGAATTCATGAACAAAGCACTTGTAGAAAGCCGGGAAGCAGCCGACGTTTTTTAGCACCGGATCAATTTATTCGCAAAGGAGAAAAACATGACCGCACAATCGATACTTGAGGACACCAAAAAATTTCTGGGACATCTTGGTTTGGATGAAGAGCCATTTGGCGTGTATTACGATGACATTAAACCGGAAAATGCGTTCGGCCCCAAACCCGGCCCCTCTATTTCCCGCGAACTGGAAGATCAGGGGCAGTTAAACATGCAAGAGGTTTTCAATCACTTCTCCTGTATTATCGGCAACATCTGGCTGGCAAGAAAAAAACATTGTGCCGCCTATATCTCGTCTGAAGAGTATGGATGTCCCGGTGGGGTTTTCTACAGCTCCATGATGAAACCCAACCTTAGATTCATCGAGCATTATGTGACCACAGGCTTTGAGGGAACACCCATCCACGGTGAGCGGTATCTGCCTTCTCCCGAATCCATGAGAAAATTTCTTGCCAAAGTTGATCCACGCAAAGCACCTGCAAAATATTGCATTTTCAAGCCGCTATCGGCATTTTCGGAAAGCGAGGAGCCTGAATTTGTCATCTTTTTCGCCCGGCCTGAAGTGTTGAGCGGCCTTTTCACCCACACGACATTCACTACCGGGGAAGTGGACTGTGTCGCTTCACCGTTCGGTGCCGGGTGCACCAACATCCTTGCCTGGCCCCTTCACTATAAGGAACAAGGGATAGAAAAAGCCGTGCTTGGCGGTTTTGATCCTTCGGCAAGAAAATACATGAAGACCGACGAGCTGACTTTCACGGTCTCTTGGTCCCTGTATAAAAAAATGTTGAGGGCTTTACCTGAATCCATGTTTAATGTCGATGGAGCATGGACGTCAGTGCGTAAAAAAACACGTCTTAGTGCGAAGGCATGGGGAGAAAACAGATAAAGAAAGGCCGGTGCAGAAGCACCGGCCTTTTCAACTTCTCTATCATCTTTATTACTTATTTTTCTTCTTACGCTGGTTCGGATCAAGTTCCTTCTTACGCAGACGGACCGAGGTGGGAGTTACCTCCACCAGCTCATCATCATCAATGAACTCCAGAGCCTGCTCCAGAGTCATGCTGCGGGGCGGGGTCAGCTTGATGGCATC
>DKFG01000255.1:320-24244 GCA_002452325.1 Geobacter sp. UBA6802 | reverse complement strand
AATGTGTGACGATTTGACGTAAAAAATAAGGGCATTGCCCCTCTGTGTTGGTTATATGTGACCTGCCCTGTCAATAGTGGACACTCATCCTGGCACCGGCGTTAAGTTGGTAGACCATGGTCAGGTATTTGTGGCCCTTGAAGACGGATATTTCGTCAACACCGATCTCGGTCACACCGTCAAGGTTTCTGTTGGCCAGGCCATACTCGACAACATACTGGACAGCCCGAAATACGCTGTCCCAACTCGTTAGAAAGATATCTGCCGTCTCTTTCCAGGAAAGGCGTTTGGCCCACTTGGCAAGATACACCTGATACGAAAAGGTCATCTGCTCCTTGCCGTATGCCCAGGGCACATCTTCTACATGTATGCCTCTTCCGCAGAATCTATGGGTAGAGGTCAGCATTGTCCGGTTAAGGACTTGCATGCGCCGGGCATCCTATTGAAGGATGCTGTAGGTAATCGGCGTTAGGTGTAGTTTGTGACCAAGGTATGCTGGAGATGGGACATATATATAACATATAAAATTACTCATATTGCGCCTGCATGGGACTTTGATGAGTTAATAGGCGTAGAGCACCTCGATATTCGCTTGAGCCGAAGGATTGTTCTCACGCTCTCCTTGCACTTCGAGACGATACAGGTATGGAAAATGTTGTGGTGCAATACCTGACTGTGCCTCGGAAACACCAGCACCTTCAAGCTGCAAACCGCTGACATCAGTATTGCCGACGAGGTTTTCAATTATTTTCGAATAAATGGTATAGGGTGCCCCGGTCGTTGCGGACAACTTAAAGGTCAAATCAGGACTCTTTTTTGGATCAGATGTATTGCTACACCCCTCAGGCCAATTGCTGGAATGAGTGGTAAGTTTAGCCTGAAGGCAGGCAAGCGTTGTTTCCAAGTTTAACGTTACCGCACCAAAACTACTGTCCATCTCTGTTTGTAGATTACTGTTCTCATAATTCTGTAAAATAAATGGCAGGATATCTTTGGTAAACAGCTGAGTCCCGCCATGGGTTGCCTCCAGTGCGGTTTTGTAACGCTTAAGCGATGCTGATACTGTTGTCCCTTGTGTTATCATATACAAGAGTGCCATGACTATGGTCAGTGAGATCAATGTCAACATCAAAGACGTTACCAGCGCAATACCACGTTTATTGTTCATTTTACACATAACAGACCTCGCCAAACCTACTGGTTTGAAAGCAGGTTTTGGGGACGCACAACGATTCGATACTGTTTCCAGCGATAGTTCAGTTGATTTGCAGTCAAGGCCAACCCGGCAGCTCTTGTCAGACTTCCTTCCCCAGTATCACCTAATATGATCGGAGAAGAACTTGTATAGCCAGGATCACGCTTGCCATTCTGCGCAACAACGTAGACCTTCACCATTTTTAGGTTGGTTCTGATATTGGGAGTTGTCGCAATTGTATTATTATTCGTATTGTCCAATGCAGCCTGCACATTGGCAGTGCTACCTTCTGTAATTCCGCTGTTTACAACCGAACCATCAGCACTTGAATACGTATCTATTACTCCATCACTATTCATATCCCACCCCAGCACTACCTGCATGTCCAAAACGCAGTCAAGTACCGGTATGTAAGTAAGCATACCATTTGCAAGGTTAACCGTAGTCTTATACAGCACGCCTGTACCGGACGCGCAATGCGGCGGCAGTTTGATGCTGTTGGAGGAGGAGGGAATCCCAATAAAATAATCCGTACGGTTAAATGGGAAGCGCGGTGTTACACCGGTTTTATCGATACCATATGCGGTATAAACCGATGCGCCTGCCGATGAAAGGTTGTTAAAGGCAACATCACTGTAGGCATAATAAAAATCCCCTGCCGGATCAGACACCAATGTGCTTCTCACAGGATTTCCAAATTGCTTGCGCAACACCACCACCCGATCATTACTACTGAAATTTTCACTGGTAGAAGCCCACAACTGAGGGGTCACTTGAGCAGAAGACACCCGTAAAAAAGTCCATTTCTGTGCAGCCGCATTTCTGGCCACCGTGGTACCTTTGATAGCTAAATAATCTGTACCCTCAAGCAGGGAGTTGTTATCCATTGCAAGACCTGTAGCTAAATCGTTCCCGACAACAACCGGTCGCGGCACATTATTTGGTGCGTCATTGTAATCTGACGCAGGGGCATTTGCAGCCTCATCAGCATAGACGGCTGGCTCGGTAAACAGCCCATAACCAGCCTGCTGCAGATCATGTCGCAGCATTTCAAGTCCGATCACCCCTTCAATATTACTTTCTTCACTACCGAACAATTTTGATGCCTGCTTGAGAATTGTGTTGAAGGCGCTAGCTGTAATCATAAGTACGGAAATAAAAACCGCCATAACCACGATTACCTCTACAAGAGTAAAACCTCTTTTCTTATGAACAAATGTCATAACATCCACCCCGTTTACTGCTGTACATTGCTCAGCACACTAGCTATCTCGTGTGTATACCGGACTCCTTTATAACGCCAGACAACCTGATAGCTCACCTCTTTTGAATTTTGGTAGCTGGAACCGGTACGTGTTGCAGAATAGTTCTGCATGGTATTCAGCGTTCTCCAGGGAATCTGCTCTACCTGAGTATATTTTTTTTGCGATGTTGAAACCGCCTCAAACCCCTTTGCCAATTCACGAGCCATATAGGCGTCAGCAACAGAAACGGCCTCATTGCGCAGCTGGTTCTGCCTGTTATGGCTGATGGAGACATTCACTGCCTGCAGCAATCCCAACAACCCCACCATCATGATGACAATGGCAACCAGGAATTCAATCAGCGTGAAGGCTTTGTTATTTAAGTACGCATGCATTGTTTTCGATCTTTCCCAGATTTGTTCTGGCGGTATGCACCACGATACAATCCACTTGAGCGGCGGTATCTGCCGGATTAATTCTGATGGTATCAAGGTCATTGGTAAACCCTCTGGTATCAAACTCAAAAATTCTGTCGGCAATACTGGTAGTGCCATTTACCTTCGTCATCTGGTAGGTCACGTTCCGTGTTTGAATAACCGTACCGCCGGTTGTTCGGCTTTCATCCGCCGAGCTAAAGCGAAAAAAAGTATACCCGTTCGGTTGCATAACTATCTTATGCCTCTGCTTCATAAAAACTGAATCCAACCGGGCCTTGTTCAAATCAGAAAACAGCTCTCTGGTCTGACGCTCAATCTGTGCCTTACGATTCATGGAAGAGAAGTCGAGGGTTACAATGGTTAATAATATCGCTATGATCGCAATCACGACAATCAGTTCGACCAGCGAAAATCCTCGTCTGTTCTTCATGCTCTGCTCCACTAGGTGTCCAATCTTGACTACTTTTCTCTCACGTGTATGAACTTTTTCAGCGGCTTTGGATTGGTTATTAACGACAACCCCTGTGCGGTAGGGGGCACACCTTGTATCGGTGTTGCCAACCGACGACCGTCAAGCCTTAAGTTGCCTGGATTCTGGAATGCAGTGGAAAGCTTCACTTCCGCAAACGCACCGGTTGAGACCTGCATCAGAGCGGTTCCCTGCATTGTGCGGGCCGGCGGCGCGGTCCCTGCATCGTACTTAAGTGCCCAGATAAGAGAATCACCGCCAAATTTACAGATATCGGCACTAGGCTTAAACGTTGTAAAGAACACGTTACCATTTGCAAGAGCAACCGGATCAGTAATGACTCGCTCAGCTAATACTAACGAATCAGCAGCGTCCAGATTGATATACCATCCGGGTGAAGTGGCCGACAGCGTTGGGGCCGGCGCTGTGGTTGGCGTACCACTTTGATCCGTCAGGATACCGCTTACCGAGGTGGTACAGGTAGGATCAAGATCGTTAGCCGAACCTCCGTCAATATTTGTATACGGAGTACGATCCTGCCGCTCAGAAGTATAGTAACACGGCTCTTTGACACCATACAGCCGTTGTTGGACTCCAGTAGCCGGGTCGTCGTTTTTATAGAAATAGCGCCCCGTACCGAAGAACAGCCAAAGGGTTTTGTTCTTTCTGTCTTGCAGTTTGGTTATGGTTGTTGTAACCGGACCGGTATTATCCAGCACCGTGCTTAGTACCCACTGAGCCGGATCAGGATTTTCCTTGGTCAATAAGCGCAGTACGCCGCCTTTTGTCCACGTATTTGTCGTTGTATCCTTCTTTGTGAGACCGATGTAGATTGCATCATCGCTGTAATAACCGTTGTCATCAGACTTTGATCGATCCGTATCAATAACCCCGCCGGTTATGGTGCCGGCAAAGGCATTAGCAATCCCGGTATCAATGGTATGCTTCAGTTCACCGCTGCGCAGATCAACCACAAAAAGCTTGAGATTCTGGTCTGACTGCCCTCTGAACTCATGATTGGTCTGCTCAATCGGCCCGGTAGGGCCTGAAGCGAACACGGCAAACCAGCTGCCATTCTTGGTGTGTACAGGAGTACGTATAATCTCCCCGCTTTCTTCGTCTGTCTCCTTGGTTATCTTGCCGATCCTGACAATGGCAGGGCCACTGGTGGCAAATCCCATACTTCCTGCTACTGCAGTTCCTGCAGGAAAATCCCAGAGAAATTTCGGGGTGGTCGGATCCGTTACATCAAGGGCAAAATAACTTGAAAACCCTGTGCCGTCCAGTGGGGTCTTAACGCAATCATTCACAGCTGAGCAGCTGTGATCCGCATTTCTGGCAGCACCACCAAAACCAGCGCCACCGATGAGCACCGTCCTCCAATTGGTTCCCGCTGTCTCATCCTTACTACAATCGGTGTACGATGCTTCTGAGCAACCAGTCGGCATACCGATACTGGCATCCACCACCGTTGGGGTTTTGTCCACATAAAAAAGATGATTGTAGTTAGTTTCAGTCATATATTTCAGATACGGCAAGACCTGGGAAGGAATAAAAGCCCACTCCTCCCTCCCCAACTTATCGGAGGCATCTGCCTTGTTGCCGCTTGCATTATTCATCTGGGCCTTGTCAAATTTGCCGTCCAGCATCTTGAGCACACCAAGCTTAAAGGCATGCAGCATGCCGTCATTCCCGCCGACAAAAACCATACCTCGTGTTTTATAAGTGTTTGATTCAATGAATTTTTTGTAGGACTTGTCACCATAGCCGGTCGGCGTTGCCAAATCATAATTGTTCAGCTTAACGCTGGAAACCAGCTTGGGGGTTGAGGCAATAATATCCCCCAGTTTCCATTCACGGGTGCATCCTTTGGCATCGGTTAGTCCGCATCCGGCTATAGTTACCAGCCTGCTGCGGTAGGTGGTGCCGTCTGCATCCGCAGGCTGGTCAATCCCCTTCAACCAGTTGGTTAATGTAGTTAGCTTGGCAGTGCGATACGCTGCAGTTCCTGCCGGTATCTGCATGGCATCCTGGGCAGCAGTATTGGCAAGCAGTGACGTTAATAGCGGCGGGGTGTTGCCGCTGGTCGCGTTGAAGCCGGTATACAACGTACGCTGGTCATACGTGGATCCAGTAGCAGCATCACTTACGTTTCTCGCCCACAGTAACCGGCCTGCCTTCCAAAGACTTTTGACATCATCAGGTTCGATCGTAGTCTGGGTGCCGTCGGCCACACCATCGCCATCCAGATCACTAAACAGGGCAACCTGGGTTTTTGCACCGTCAAAGTAGAACTGAGCGATCTTATCGTCTTTCAGATTCAGCTTATTGTCCTGGTTGGTGTCCTCGCGGATTGAGGTCTTCTGAAAGAACGGATCAATGTAGTACCACAGGTTTTGCATCTCTCCTACCCAGTTCACTTCAGAGCCGCTGGGGAAGGTCTTTTTGGGATAGAACACCGCCTGCAGCATGTTAGCGCCACTGCCTTCGCTGTTATTCAGGATAGATGCTGCCGTGCCTGAAGAAAGCTGGGTAAGGATGTTCTGGAAGATTTCCAGTAAGCCATTGTTCAATTCCGTCTGGTTATCGGCATAATAAGCCCGCCCACCTTTTGCCGTGCGCTTTGTCCAGTAACTGTTTTCCGCAGGTGTCTGACCGGTTGAGTTTTGCAATGCCAGCCAGGCCTCATCCAAAGTGGTGCTTGCATTCTTATAGATCACAATATCACCGGTCAGATACGATGTAAGTGCACTATATCTGCCTTTTGAAACATCAGTGCCACCTGCATACGCCATATCATCCAGTTTGGCCTTTGCCGCACTGTTCAGACCCATACCCAGCACAAAGGTTTTTACATCAAAGTTTTTGTTTGTCGCACCAAAGGTCCTGAACACCTTGCAGTTGTCGCTGGTAGCCCCGCTTTCAGGGCACCGCAGGTTTTTCAACTTGGTTATAGAACCGGGAAGAAGGGTGTCTGCACTGCCATTTGTGCCGCTTGCATTGGTGCTTGGAAGGCCATCAGTAACGTAAATGACAAAATTCCGCTGGCACGTATACTGAATCGGAGAGGGTACTGCCGCCCCCTGCACAAGAGTACCCTTGAAATAATCAATCGCTGTTTGCAGTGTTCCCTCGGTAGGGGTGTTTCCGGCATTTATTATGTGAGTGCAGGTATTTCTGTCAGATGCAGAGCAGTTCATATAGCCGGTCTCGTCATTCTCAAAGGCCAGCGGTGTCCGGTTACCGCCCAGCTTGGTAAGCAGGGCATTCTTCTGGGTGTTATTGGCCGGGTCGTTTATATCGGCCCGAACATGCAGATAACCCGGACCCGGCGAATCCCCTCTATACCAGGTACGGCTGGTGTAATACCAGAAGAGCCGTCTGCCGAAATCATCAAAGCCCAGTGCAAGGTCTGAATCGGTAGGCGTAAAGCTGTAATTTGCAGTAAGGTTGGCGTACCCGGAATTTGCGTTTGACGTGCCAATCTTGGTGCTGTAGGCCGCGTAGCTGTCACTGCCGGTTGCCGGACTGTAGCCGGTTGAATAAAGATACCTGGTACCGACGTTGCTGCTGCTGTACAGGGTTCCCGGCAGAGCATAATAGACAAAATTTGTATTATCGGCAGGGTTAGGCATCCTCTGGTATTTAGGATAGATCAGCGAGCAGTAGTTCTGACGGCGCACACTGTTGATGGCTGTTGAGTTTGCAGCCCCACTGTTTATGATTTCATCCCGGACCGTTGCGTTAAAAAGTGCGTTCTGGGGTTGGCAGCCCGCATTGCAGGCATCTCTGGATGTTGTACTTTCTGTAACGCAGTAATCATAGCAGGCTGTCGGTGGGTTTGGGCAATAGGTGGCCGGGTCGTAGGATGCAAAATAAAATGAATTATGCAACTGATAGGCGCTGGCCCCACTCAGCCTGTAGCTCATCAGCCCTATCCGCATCTTGTCTGAATAGGTATTTATGATATTGGTAAGAGCTTTGCGGGCAATGATTGATTTGCTACAGGTGTTGGGATCTGCGTTGTTTGAGCAAAACGGTGATCCAATGGCATTAACCTGCATATCCTCATCCATACTGTTAGAATTATCCAATATGATCAGGATGTTGGGCGTTACCGGCGCATTCAGGAACGGAGGCACCTGGGTGTAGACCACGGATGAAACCGCTTGGGTGGTAAAACTGAAGGAATAATCAGGCAGCAAATTGCCGGCCTTGTCGGCCAGACCGCCGCCAAGTGAAACCGTATAGGTAGTGTTATAGTTGAAAGATCCGCCCGGCGGGGATATGGTCAACCGTTTGGTGGCTGCAACGTATGACAGGGTACAGGGGATGGTGTTTGTACCGTCGCTAACCTGTACGGTACTGGCGTTGATGGTAGATTCGCGTAGCGCCTGATTTTCAGTAAAGTCAACTATAACATTGCTGCCAACCGCCACATTGCCTGTACCGTTTACAGGAGTGACGGCTGCCACCGTCGGTGCCTGGGTATCTACAATAAACGTCCAGCAAAGAGTGGTTGCCAGCTTGTTATCAAGCGAATCTTTGATGCCGTTTGTGGTGCTATTTACGTTACAGGGTGACACAGCGCCTGTTGCCAGGGCATTACCCAGCAACACAGCGGTATAGGTTGCATTGTTGTCCAGAGTAAATCCACCAAGTGTTGCCGTAAAAGTACCACTGTCAAAAGCGGGAGTAGTGGCAATGAGCGCACTGGTGGGACTGACCCGCCTCAGATAAAAGTTGGTCGTGGTCGGAGTAACAATCGGCTCAGTAAATAGCGCTGAAATCAGCGGAGTGACGGTGTTCACATACACCGGCAACTCGGCAGTATTCGGCGTATAGCTGATAACTGCAGGGGCCGTGTTATCTATGCTGAACTCCCAGGTATAGTTATCGGCATAGTCAAGAGCATTACCGCCAAGATCCTTAACAACATCTTTCATGACAGTTACACGGTAGGTTTTGGGGCTTGTCAGCACTGCAGGCAGTGTAAAATTGGCTCTGGTTCTGTTGGGAGATGTCAAGTTTGTAAAGGTTGGACTATTGAGCACAACCGGAACACCGTCCGTTATGTTTTCCAATAATACAGAAGCTGTTGTGATGGTGGTTTGATCCATTCTTTCATTGAAGGTAAGCTGAATCGTCGGATTATTATTTGACTGCACCCCGCTGGGTGGGTCTGGCGCCCGGACCGTTATCGTAGGGGCAACATAATCACGGACGGTGAATGAGGTCTGACTACTGGCAGTTAAGCTCTGGTTCGAGGTATTCTTGATGCCGTTTGTTGTGTTACGCCGGGCGCAGACCACGTACGTTAGACCTGATGTCAAAGGAACGCTGGGAGTAACGGTTACCGTTGATGTGGGGCTGGCCAGTGATGAGGATAGCGACACAGCAACAGCAGTGCCACCAGAACAGGAGGCGCCGGTTCTCATGTAGACGTTGGTGCCGTTAATGGTAGCGCTATTCAAAGCCGGATCAGAACTGAAGGTGATGACAATGCTGGTGTTTTCGTCCACCCCGGTTGAACCGTTTGTTGGAGACCAGCTGGTGACAGAAGGAGCAGCAGCAAAGCTGATCTGAGCAACAGAGAGGGTGCCAAGCAGGATAATAAACGCGATTATTCTCTTCATAGCTGGCCTCCTAATGCCTCAACAACCGTAATTCTATAATTTTCCACAGTCAGCCTGATCGGCGCTCCCTCAGGCAGCTGCTGCAGTGTCTGGCCTGAAGGGAAACCGGACAACCGGACGTTTGATGCCAGACGGTAAAACCTGATTCCTTTTGATGCCGACAGCCTGAATACAAAAGTACCATCGGGCTTGATACCGCCAAACAGACCGGTGGGCTGGTCATTTCCCTTCCTTACCCGCTGCGGCTCAGGACTGCCCGACTGCACTGTCATGGCTAATACATACGGCGTACCTGTCGCCACCGTAATGATACAAATCAGTAGCAATAAACTGTAGCGCATGGCATTTACTCCTTTAAATAGTTGAAATCAGGAACATCCCCTCTGCCTATCCGTCATTTGCATCTGCACAAGCTATGCCACGCACACAAAAGATATAAATATCAGTATCTTATACTGAATCAGCTGGGGTACTCCGCATAATTTTCAGAGTTTATGGAGGCAAGTCAGCAGAAGGTATGCAAAAAGGTAAGAGTTAAGACCAATACCGCTCTCACTTATGCCGTTCATGTTGAGCCTGTCGAAACATGAATGGCGAAACATCCACCCTTCGACAAGCTCTGGGTGAACGGTGCTATACAAAAACAGAGACAGATTTGTTTTTCTATCACCTCAACGAGCTGATCAAATACGTGAAAACCGGCAAAAGGTGCCTCCTTCAAAAAGATTTTCCTGGCTTGCTTTTTACCTAATTCTGAGTAAGTTCCCTTCGACTCCGCTCAGGGAACAGTTTGTGCGCTGAGCGGAATACATTCCAAGCCTTAAAGCAGTATCAGCAGTGATTAAACGCTTCCCGTTCACGATGGTGCTGATTCTTCCCGGAGGTACTTCCAAGTCACGGGCAAGACGGTTGATGCTGATACCCATCGGCTGCAAAAACTCTTCAAAAAGGATCTCACCTGGATGTATTGGTTCAAGGTAGGTTGTCATAAGCCACTATTTTTTCAGTGATAATCTACTATCTCAACATCAATGGCGTTGCCATCAATCCACCCAAGCATCTTGACTTTCATCCTCTTGCCGATCACTTACTTATGTACTTTTCTTGCCTCAACCTTGGATACAAAGTCTCGTATGGCATTATTTTTTTGCTTCACCGTGACAATATTCTGCCAGTTAACTTTTACATATTGGTGGATCATCTCATTACGGTGCCGCACCAAAGGGGCAATTGCAATGACGCAGTCGCCCAAGAGATCATGACACGCCAGTATGGTATCTCTATAGGTATCTGGAATAGTTTTCTTTTCAGACTTCAATAATTCTTCACAGATATCAACACTACACAGGATTATGTCGTTAATGGTTTTGTCCAGGATATTTCTGATGTCACGATCGGCAAAATACCTGTCACGATCAACTCCTTCGAGCTTCGCCTCAAAATATTGAAGAGAGTCAATAAGAAACGCTATCAGACGTTCATCAGTCGACATACGTACGCTGCCTCCTTGCGTTGATACTCTCAGCTTCATGCAATGCCCAATCAGCTATCTGATAATAACAATCCTGGTCTGGCTCAATCAGATGGATACCTTTAAGCGCATTTTGTATGACAAAAGGAGATTCATCCTGATCATCAAGACGCAGTACGGATACCTGCCGATCTGCTGACATAAGTATACGATCAATTACGGCTATTTCGTGATCTAATGAAACCGGAGAGAGAACAAGTGCAAGGTCAATATCAGACCGGCAATGCTGGCTATTATTGGCAAATGAGCCATACAGAAGCGCAAGCTTTACATCGCCTGAAGTTTTTAATTCTCTAATCGTTTGTATGAGTGGTTTCAATTCGGTATTTTCAAAACAGGCTACCATGGTAAGATTCCTCTTCTGCCACCAAGGATTACCGAAAAAAAAGATCATCCCAGGTGTTGATTACATCGATTTTTTCAAGCACAAGTTGCATGAGATCAATCCGGCTCTGTGATGTTCTGAGTTTTTTCAGGTCTATCTGTGCCAGATTCTGCTTTATCTCTGAAAATGGATACTGAATCAGATCAGGAAACGAGGCGTATTCGATGATGCGATGCAGCCTGTAGGGGCCAGAGCAATAATCGCTACCACCATCCCAGAAATATTTATTAAACCGTTCGTGCATGAGCTATAAGTTTTCTGATAAGTTCTGAACCAAAACGGTTCATCTCTTCCGGTTCCAATGGCGTGATCATAAGAGCTGTGCCCTCAAGACGCCGATCAGAAAAGGCCAACAGCGTGTTTTCATAGTCAAGTGGCACAATCTTCTGTTGTGCGTCATCAACCAGCTGTTCCAGATTGAGTTTTTGTAGCAGGAAGTAGAGATCAACAAAATCCTTGGCCGTCTTTCTATCCTGAACAGCAGTGATCTTGTTTACCCCAATGTTCTCTACTGAATCCACCAGACAACCATTCCATTCAACAAATTTGCCTATATGGGGATGTGGATCATAGATAAACTCGACTTTGAGGGCGGTCTCCTGATCTTTTACCATGATGCGCTTGAAGTAGTCGCTTGAAATGAGCGGTTCTACGGCAAAGCCGGCTGCTACCAGTTCAATGAGCTCCTGCACCTCGACCTGAAAATTCTCCTTGGGGTGAAGATGGCCATTGTAGAAGAAGTCGAGATCGTCGGAGTAACGGTGATTGAAATAAGCCCTTGAAAGGCAGGTGCCTCCTGACAGATACAGCCCCCCCGCCTGGCCTGCCAGGCGGCAGATATGATCCTGTAGCGGATATAACGTATGCTGATAAAATATCCGTTCTGTATCGGATGCCAGCCGTATGTTATGTGTGCTGAACATAATCCCGTCTTTCAACTTTCCAGCCGATCAAACTGTGTATACCTGGTATCAGCCGGACTTCTGACCAAGCCAATGTATCCGATGCAAATCTAACCATCCTCCACCTCAAACCCTACAATATTCCGGCTGTCTCTGCTGAACTCAACCCCGATCAGGTGGATCGGCTGGTTGAGGGCGCGGTATTTTTCGGCATAGCCTTTCTGTTTCAGCTGGTCCAGTGCCTTTCCTTTCGGCACCATCTCCACTACCTTGAATTCAAACAGCCAAATGTGGTTGTTAAAGAGCACGGTCATATCAATCCGGCCTTTGTTGGTGCTGTCTTCAACCCGGATATCCAGACCCAGCGAAGCAAAGTAGCTGTAAAAGATACTGGCGTAGTAGCCCTCGTAGTTCTCCAGCTGGTTCTTGCGGTACCAGTCGTGGGGGATGGAGGCATAGAAGGAGTGAAAGAGTTCCTGCAGGGCCGGGATGTCGTTGACCTGCAAGATGTCATACAAACGGCTGATGTTGCGGGCAGGTACCATCGGGTCTTTTGATAATGCCTGCAGCAGACTGTCGTTCAGGCTGGCCTGCACTTCAAGGTTGGGGTAACGCAAGGTCAGCTCAAGCCTGCCCGGCAGATAACGGAAGCTGTCAATGGTCAGATACCCGGCCTGAAACATCAGCGCCTCAGTGGGGATGTTGCCCACATCAAAAGTGGAGAGCAGGGATTCAGGGGCCATGATGCGGCTAAGATCAGGGGTGTGCTGCTGGCGTTCCGACAGCAGTTTGATCAGAAAGGTGGGGGTGCCGGTTTCAAACCAGAAGGGACGGAACTGGCGCTCACGGAACAACAGCAACAGGTCGAACGGGTTGTAGACCGCTTCACCGGTCCAGTTGTAGCCGTTGTACCAGATTCTGATCTCGTCACGGTCCAGCCCTTCCAGTTCAGGGGCAAAGACCGTGTCAACGTCGGCATCGGTGTAACCACAGATACTGGAGTAGGTGCTGCTGATAGTGATATCTTCAAGGTTGTTGAGACCGGAGAAGAGGCTGACCTTGCTGAATTTGCTGACCCCGGTGAGAAAAGCGAATTTAACGCAGGCGTCACTGTCTTTGATGACGGAGTAGAAGTCTTTTAAGCCTTCGCGGATTTCAAGGGCGATTTCCGGCTGTTCAATCCTGTCAAGGATCGGTTTGTCGTATTCGTCGACCAGGATTACTACCCGTTGGCCGGTCTGGGTGCAGAGGTGTTGAATCAGACTGATGAAGCGACTGCGCATATCAGGAAAGGCAGGCTGCAGCCCGGCTTTTTGTTCATGGCAGGTCAACTGCTGGTGCAATGATTCCTCAAGTTCTTTGCGTGACCCGAGCACCCCGCCGCCAAAGCTGATTCTGATGACCGGATACTTGACCTGCCAATCCCATTGATCATGACAGTACAACCCCCGAAAGAGCGGCTCGTTACCTTCAAACAGCTCTTTCAGGGTATCCAGAAACAGGCTCTTGCCAAACCGGCGGGGGCGGGAGAGGAAGTAGTATTTGCCCTGTTCAATCAATTTAAGGGCAAAGGGCGTCTTGTCAACGTAATAGCAGTTATCCTCCCGAATCTCGCGGAAGGTCTGGATACCGATGGGCAGTTTCTTTTTCATGACGGTTTTCCTGTCAGGATATTCATGACACATCTCCTGGCACACTGTTACTCCTTCATTACCCTTGTCAGATCAACCACAAGTTCACCTAACAACGGCACTGCCACCAGGTCTTCCAGGCCAAAGACCTGGGGTGAGCCGTAGCGTCCGTCATCCCCCAGCCGGTACAACTGCAGTAGTTTTTCATTGGGATACAGCAGCCAGTATTCTTTGACACTGTGCCGCTGGTACAGCTCGAACTTGACTGTTATATCGCGCTTGGAGGTACTGGGAGAAAGAATCTCAACCACCAGATCCGGGGCGCCTTTTGCACCCTGGTCATCCAGTTTGTCCTGATCACAGACCACCACGATATCCGGCTGCACAACCGTGGTAATCTCGTCATCGCCGTCTTCCGGAGAATCCGGTAAACGGACATCAAAGGGGGCAAGGTATACCTGGCAGGGCTTGTCTTTTAGGTGTTCATAGAATTGTACAAACAGGCTGCCAAGCCATGCCTGATGGCGCCGGTTGGGGGCCGGCGTCATACAGTACGCCTGTCCGTCAATCAGCTCCCATCGCTGACCATCATCCCAGGTCAGATAATCTGCGTAGGTAAAGCGATCATCCTGTTTAGTCTGTGGAAGTGCCATGATACATCCTCCCGGCCAGCTCTACTTCCCTTCCAGCACTTTCTTAATCGCCTCTGCGGTCCGTTGGCCCTGATAGATCTTGCCGTCCGGCAACAGTATCATCGGTGTACCGTTGATACCCTGCGCTTCTGCAAATTTGATGATGGCGTCAATGGCAGCCTTGCCTTCATCCCCCCTGGGCTTGGGCAGGTCTTTTCCTTCAAAGGCCTTGTCCAGCAGGTCACGCTTTTTAGAAGCCACCACGACCCTGGATTTGTCGTAGGCCTGGGGATGCAGCTGACGCAGCGGATAGAGCATGACGGTGATGGCCAGATCGGGCATCTGTTTTTCCAGTTGCTGAAGGATCGGGTGCAGCTGGCGGCAGTAGGGGCAATCAGGGTCGGTGAACACATACAGCCGGTTGGCAGCCTTGGGGTTGCCCATAACCACGCCGTGCTGGGCCGGGATCAATTTGGGGTCTACCCCGCTGAACTGCTTGGGTTTGGGCAGGTCTTGGTCATGGGCAGCAACCGGTTCCTTGGTCTTGAGGTCGATCAGCATCCCCTGCACCAGGTGTTTTTTGCCGTAATCGATAAAGACAATCCCTGCCCCGCCATTTTTCTCAAACATGATCTCATGCAGACCGTGGGATGGGGCTGGTTTGACAGATTTGACCGTAACACCGGCAAAACTGAGCAACTCACCTGCTTCTTGTACGGTTAAGGTGTGGCATTGCGAACATTCTTGGGTACCGCAGCCCCCCTGGGTCTTATCCAAGGGCATTTTGGCAAGGGCAGAAACAGCAAAGAGGCTGAGGAGCAGCAGGGCGATGATGACACGATGCATGAGCAGTTCCTTTCGGGGTGGAGAATCTTCAATTTTATGTACAAGCAAAATAAGCGCCAAACCAAATGGTGATATAACAATTCAATATAGCATAACTTATCTGAAACACTGCCACAGACTGCACCTTATTTCATAGCAGATCAGCGACAGCCGTCAATTACCCTGCATTTTTTGCATAGCTTACCCTGCTATTCAAGACCATACTCTTTCAGTTTGTAGAGCAGGGCACGATGGCTGATCTCCAGCATCCGGGAAGCATGGGTACGGTTACCGCCGGTTCTGTGCAGGGCCTTGCGGATCAGGTCGATCTCAATGGCCCGTTCAGCCTGTTTGATGGAGAGGTTTTCTCCCTCGGCTACGGCAATCGCCTGACCACCGCCAGGGGGGGCCTGCAGGCCGGATAATTCAAGCCGGGGGCCGTCACAGAGTACCAGTGCCCGTTCCAGCACGTTTTCCAGCTCGCGTACATTGCCCGGCCAGGGGTGTGCCATCAGCTCTCTCAGCAGGCTCGGCGTCACCTGCGGCGCCGGTATGCGGCCAATACGCTCGGCGCATTTCTGCAGCAGGTGCGACACCAGCAGCGGAAGATCGTCCACCCGATCTCGCAGCGGCGGCAGATTAAGGGTAAAGACATTCAGCCGGAAAAACAGGTCTTCACGAAAACGGCCGACCTGGACCTCTGCCTGCAGGTCGCGGGCCGTGGCAGAGATCACCCGCACATCTACCTGCCGGTCAACCGTGGCCCCTACCCTGCGCACCTCCCCCTGCTGCAGCACCCGCAACAGTTTTACCTGCAGACTTGGGGGCATCTCGCCCACCTCATCCAGAAACAGGGTGCCGCTGTCTGCCTGTTCGATCAGGCCGGGCTTGTCAAGGTGAGCACCGGTAAAGGCCCCTTTGGTGTGGCCGAACAGTTCGCCTTCAAGCAGGCTTTCCGGCAGGGCGCCGCAGTTGATCGCCACAAACGGTTTGTTGCTGCGGCTGCTGTTGCTGTGCAGCGCCCGGGCAACCAGCTCTTTGCCGGTGCCGGATTCACCCTGGATCAACACGGTGGTCTTCAGGTCGGCAACCCGCTGTATCTGATCATACAGATTCAGCATGGCTGCATTGCGCCCCACCAGACCGGAAAAACCGTTGGCCCCTGCCAACTCGGCCCGCAGTGCGCGATTTTCCAGCTTCAGCCGTTCACGCTCTTCAGCCTTTTTCAGCACAATCACAATCTCATCCTGTTTGAACGGCTTGGAGATGAAATCGTAGGCCCCCTGCTGCATGCAGTCCACGGCTGTTTCAATGGTGCCGTAGGCGGTCATCATGATGATCGGCGCGGTTATTCCCCGGCCAAGGGCCATGTGCAGAAAGGCACGGCCATCCATCTCCGGCATCCTGATATCGCACAGGATGTAGTCGTAGATCGTTGATGCCAGACGATCAAGGGCCTCCCGGCCATCGGCGGCTGTATCGGCCAGATAGCCCTGCTTGCGCAGCATGATAGAGAGCATATGGCGCAGGTTCTCTTCATCATCAACAATCAGTATACGCGGTTGTGTCATGGTGTTGTGCATCCTCTTCCTTGCAGTGGCAGATGCAGACTGAAACAGCTGCCCTGCCCCACCGTGCTGGTTACGGTGATGGCGCCGCCAAAGCCTTCAATGATCCGAGCCGCAATAGCAAGCCCCAGGCCGGTCCCCTTACCCGGTTCCTTGGTGGTAAAAAACGGGTCAAACAGCCGGGGCAGGTGTTCTGCTGCTATTCCGCTGCCGCTGTCGTGCACCTGCAGCAGCTGGTGGGTTCCTGATGCTGCGGCAGTGATAGTGATCCCCAGCCGCCCGCCGCCCGGCATGGCATCAACAGCATTAAGCAGCAGGTTCAACAACACCTGCTGCAGGTGATGAGGATCCAGCACCACTGGCGGCAGATCGGGAGTTGCCCGCACCTCTACGGTCACTTCTTTGAGCATCCCCTGATGCTGCACCAGCTCAATCGTGCGCTGCACCAGCATCTGCAGGGTAAACGGTTCACAGCTGGCCGCCTTGGGACGGGCATATTCAAGCAGCCCCCTGACGATCCGGTCGATCCGGCAACAGCCTTCCTGCAGTCGGCGCAGGTAATCTGCCTGTACCGGCTGTCCGGCCAGTTCCTGCCCCAGCAGCTCGGCATAGCCCATAACCGAAGCCAGCGGCGTACCGATCTCATGGGCAGTACCGGCAGCCAACAGCCCGACCGAGGCCAGTTTTTCCGATCTGATCGCCTCTTCACGGGCCAGCTTGAGATCCTGGTTCATGGCCTCAAGCTGCTGCAGCTGATTAGACAGCTCCTGCTGATTCTGGGCCAGGGCCGCAGACATGGCATTAAAGGAATCAGCCAGCCGGGCCAGTTCACGGGCCCCGGCCACGGTGACCTGATGGCCGTAGACGCCGTCAGTGATCTTTTCAGTAGCAGTCAGGAGCCGATTGATCGGCCTGACCACGATCCGTGCCAGGAAAAAAGCCCCTAATCCCAACAGCAGGATAAAGTCCAGCACAAAGTAGGTCAGCAACAGCTGACGGGTTCGACTGATACGCTTCTGTTCATCGTCCAGCGAAAGGATCAGGCCGGCACGCCCGACTATTGTGTTGTTCCTGATGACCTGGGCCGTGCGGATCAGGCCGTTATGCTGCGGCAGCATACCGGTTTCTTCAGTCTGTATACCCGGTAACGACACCGGCAGGTAGAGGTCAGTACCTTCCCGCCCCACAGTAAAGATAATCTTACCTGCCTGATCAAGCAGGGTCAGACGCTGAAAAGAGGCCTCATCAGCCAGCTTGCCGGCATAGAGCGCTGCCGGGGCATCCAGGGGCAGCATCGCTTCAGGAAAGTTGGGCAACTGATCAGGCAGCTGGTTGACAAAGGTACTCAAAAGTACTCGGGCGTGGTCACTTTTCTGGGCGTACAGATCCCGTTCAGCAGTCTTGAAGGCAAGCAGGCTGAACAACAGCCAGGTGAGTATCAAGAGACAGGCCAATGAGGCCAGGATGGAAAAGGTGAGACTGAGGCGTACCGGCGGCATCGGTTATCTGCCGAGCTGCAGGTACCATGCAATCAGCTGCGGCCCGTAAAAAATATAGAGCAGTGCGCCCAAGGCCAGATACGGGCCGAACGGAATGGCAAGGTGACGATCTTTACGCTGCAAGGCCATGATGGAAAGCCCGGCAACAGTACCGACCAACGATGAGGAAAAGATAATGAACGGCACTGCCTTGATCCCCAGAAAGGCCCCCAGCATGGCCAGCAGCTTGGCATCTCCGCCCCCCATCCCCTCTCGCCCGGTCAGCCAGAGGTAGGCGTAGAAGACCAGGGCCAGACTGCCCCAGCCGACCACCGCCCCCAGCAGGGACGAGAGCCAGCCAGGCTCCGGCAGGAAAAAAGAGGCCAGAAACCCGATAGCGATGCCGGGCAGTGAGATCTCATCCGGAATGATCTGGTGATCCAGATCAATAAAGGTGATCACCACCAGCGCAGCAACCAGGGCAAAATAGATCAGGTAGGAGGGTGACAGCCCAAAACGGAGGAATAAAAGCAGGCTGAAGATCGCGGTTAAAAGCTCTACCAGTGGATAACGGATACTGTAGGAAGCGCCACAGGAACGGCAACGGCCCCGCAGCAGAAACCAGCTGAGAATCGGCAGGTTGTCAAACCAGGCCACGGCAGTCCCGCAGGCCATGCAGCGTGAACGGGGCGTTATGACGGATTGATCAAGGGGAAGTCGATAGATGCAGACATTCAGAAACGAACCGGTAACCGCCCCCAGCAGAAAGGCAAAGCAGGCCATAATCTGAAGCGGCACCTTGGTTATTCCTCGCCGAATCCGTCTTTAATCAGGGCGCCGATGGTCTGCATCGCCTCTTCCTCATCAGCCCCTTCCACGGTCAACCGTACTATGGTTCCTTTTGAGGCGGCCAGCATCATGATCCCCATGATGCTTTTGCCGTTTACCTCGACTGATTCACGGGCCAGCTTGACCTCTGACTGGAATTTTCCGGCGGTCTTGACAAACAGTGCCGAGGCCCGGGCATGCAGTCCCAGCTTATTTACGATTTGAAACTCCTGTTGTTGCATGGAAGCACCTGTTATTTCAGAAATTCACCGGCAACAATCACACTCTCGCGACCACAGCGCATCAGCGAGGCACACAGTTCCTCAAATCCCATCCGCTCACGACGGCTGAAATACTCCACCATCATCGGCAGGTTGACGCCGGTAACCACCTCAACCCTGCCTTCCTGCAGAAACGAAATGGCCGCATTGGAAGGGGTGCCGCCGAACATATCAGTCAGGATAATGGCACCGTCCTGGCCAACACGCTCAAGCGCTTCACCAATCCGGGCCACCAGCCCGTCGGCCGGATCATCGGCATGCAGCTCGACCGCTTCAGTCAGCTCAGTGGAGCCGGTGATCATGGCAACGGCGGCAACCAGCGCCGTGGCAAGTCCGGCATGGGTTACAACAACAAGTCCTGTCATGGGTCAGATTCCCTTCTCATTATCACGATGGGTGACACGCACCATGGCCCCCAGCTCTTCAATTCGTGCAGCAACGGCCTGACTGACGGCGACTGAACGATGTCGGCCGCCGGTGCAACCGATTGCCAGGGTCAGGTAGCTTTTCCCTTCACGCTGGTAGGCCGGCAACAGCATCTCCAGCAACGGGTAGAGACGATCCAGGAAAAGAGCGGTCTCCTGCCTGCCCAGCACAAAATCCCGCACCGGAGGCTCAAGGCCGCTGTGGGGGCGTAACTCCGGAATGAAATGCGGGTTGGGCAGGAAACGCACATCAAAGAGCAGATTCGCCTCCAGCGGCACGCCGTAGCGGAAGCCAAAGGAGACCACCTCAACCGTAAAACGGCTGCTGCCCTGCTCGCCGCGCACGATCCTGATTACCTGTTCTTTCAGCTGATGCACGTTGAATTCAGAGGTATCCACAATCAAGGTGGCGTTCTGACGCAGGATGTCCAGGCGCTCACGTTCGATCCTGATCCCTTCCGACACACTGCACTGCTCATCGACCGGGTGTCGCCGCCGGGTCTCAGAGAAACGCCGGATCAACACCTCATCCGAGGCATCAAGAAACAGCACTTGCAGATCATGGCCGCTGCTGCGCAGCTCACGGAACGAGTCGATAATTCCGCTGGAGAGTTCCCTGCCCCGGATATCGGTTACCAGCACGATACCACGGAAGCTTTCGCCGGATTTTTCGATCAACTCTACAAACTGGCGAAACAGGCGCACCGGCAAATTATCGATGCAGTAGAACCCCTCATCCTNNAGCCGGACATGCCGGTGATCACCACAATCCGCATCGGTTTACTCCACCTCATCTCCCAGGTTTCTGACTTCCATCCGATCAAGCTGCTGTTGTTGAAACATACGGGCAGAGTGGTAGCCCATCCCCTTAAGCAGGAAGTTACGGGCCGCCACTTCAATGATCGCCCCCAGGTTTCGTCCGGGCCGTACCGGTATGGTCAGGTGCGGCAAATCAACCCCCAGGATAGTGACAGTCCGATCATCAATTCCCAGCCGATCGTATTCCTGATCCGGATCCCAATCAACCAGTTCCAGCACCATATCCACGATTTTTTTCTCGCGGATGGAGGAGACCCCGTACAGATCCTTGATATTGATGATGCCCAGGCCGCGGATCTCCATCAGGTACTGGATCTGCCGTACCGGCTGTCCCACCAGTGCGGCAGGCACTTTTTTGCGGATAAAAACCATGTCGTCCGCCACCAGCCGATGTCCACGGATCACCAGCTCCAGAGCAGATTCACTCTTGCCGATACCACTCTTGCCGGTCAGCAGCACCCCAACCCCCAGCACATCAACCAGCACACCGTGTAGATGGGTGGTGGGCAGCAGTTGTTCTTCCAGAAACCTGGTGATCAACGAGATGAAGATGGATGACTGGTGGGGAGACTGCAGCACCGGAATACCCTGTGCATCGGCAGCCTGCAGAAACAGCTCCGGCGGTCTCAGCCCAGTGGTGACAATAAAGCAGCTGATCGGAAAGGCACAGATGGCCTGTGCATTTTCCTGCAGCTGGCTGTCGCCCAGCTGGACCAGGTAGGATATTTCGGTATTACCCAGCACCTGGATTCTGGAGGGATGCAGGTGCTGGGTATAACCAGTCAGGGCCAGACCCGGCTTTTGAATACGTGGCGAGCTGACACGATGCTCCATCCCCGAGGCGCCGGTCAGCAGCCGCAGTTCCAGGCCATATTCCTTGTCGTCCAGCAAGTCTTGTATGGAAAGGGTGATGGTATCCACGCTACGCCGTAGAAACCGGGGGGAGCTGCACTGTGGGCAGCTCCCCTCGGCCGATTAGCCCCGCTGGGGCTCAATCAGACCAAAGTTACCGTCTTTACGGCGGTACAGCACGTTGATCTCGCCGGAAACCGCATCGGTAAAGACCAGGAAGTCCTTGTGCAGCAGATCCATCTGCATCACAGCCTCTTCTACGGCCATCGGCTTGGCAGTCTGGATCTTGGTGGTAATCACCATCGGCTCAGGGTTGGTTTCCATGCTTTCGGCATGGAACACCTTCCGGGAGAGCTTGCGACCGGCATCATCATTGCCCGGCTTGTGATCCTTCAGCTTGTCCTTGTAGCGCTTCAGCTGACGCTCAATCTTGTCAAGCACCGCATCAACTGCTGCATACATGTCATTGGTGGCTTCAGAGGCCTTGGTGGTGATGCCTCGACCGGAGATGACAATCTCCACAATGTGGCGAATCTTCTCTACCGTAAAATAAACCTGAGCCGCAATCGGCTCATCCAGGTACTTGTTGGCCACTTTCTCAAGCTTTTCTTCGGCGTAGCTCTTCAGGGCATCGCTCTGCTCCATATGCCGAAAGGTTGTGCTTACTTGCATGTTGCTTTCCTCCTTCGTGTGAGTTGCTGCAGGGTTTAAGTATATCAGAAATGTCGCCGCCGGTCAGACGACGATCCGATACGCATCATTTCACGGTACTTGGTAACCGTACGCCGGGCAATGTTGACGGTGGCATCCGACAGCATCTCGGCAATCTTCTGGTCTGACAGCGGCTTGGCAGGATTTTCCTTGTCAATGATATCCCTGATCCTGTTCTTGACGCTCTCTGACGATACATCTTCGCCGCCAGAGGTGGAAAGACCGCTGTTGAAGAAATACTTCAGCTCAAACAACCCCTGGGGGGTCTGCATGTACTTGTTGGNNATTCGTGCATGCCAATATCCTCGGCAACCTCACGCAGCACCAGTGGCCGCAACCCCTCAACACCGCGCTCAAGGAATTCACGCTGAAACTTGACAATGCTCTTGGCCACCCTGAAGATGGTGCNNCGTTGCTGGATGCTCTTGATCAGCCATTGGGCGGCCCGCATCTTGTCGCTGACATACTCATCGGCCTTGGCATCAAGTGAACCGCCGGAACGGGCATCCAGGTAATAGGAGGAGAGCCGCAGATTGGGCAACCCCTCTTCATTCAGCATCACCACATAATCATCCCCCACCTTGTGGACAAAGATGTCGGGGGAGATGTAGTGCACCTCATCACTGCTGAACAGACGTCCCGGCTTGGGATCAAACCCAGAGATTACCCGAATGGCCACCATCACCTGCTCAGGGTCAACCTTGAGGCTGCGGGCAATCGGCTTATAGTTGCGATGCTCCAGCTCCGGCAGATGCTTGAGCAAGATCGCCTCCACCACACTGTCGGCCATGCCGAGGCTGCGGGCCTGGATCAGCAGACACTCCTGCAGATTGTGGGCGCCGACACCACTGGGGTCAAACTCCTGAACCCGCTGCAGCATGGTTTCAACGAACAGGTCAGGGAGATCGCACTGACGTGCAACATCAGCCACCGTAGAGCAAAAATAGCCGTCATCATCAATGTTGCCGATGATCTCTTCACCAACTCTCAGTTCGTCCTCAGTATACCGGCCCATCTGCAGCTGCCAGTGCAGGTGGTCGTACAGAGTCCCTTTACGGGTCAGCAGGTTCTCAAAGGAGAGCTTGTCATCGTCATCACCGGGCTGCTGCTCACCGGAGCTGTAGTTGTAGCCGTCAAGATAGCTGTCCCAGTCACGCAGGGTCTCTTCGCCGGCAGCCACCTCATCAAACGATTCTGCTGCAGGCACATCATTTTCCGGAAACTCGGCCTCGGCCTTTTCCAGCAGCGTTTCAGTCTCACGAGCCTCATCCGACTCCTGCAGCTCTTCAAGGATCGGATTTTCCTCAAGTTCCTGCCGAACCACCTCCTGCAGTTCGATACGGGTCATCTGGAGTAGCTTGATGGCCTGCTGCAGCTGGGGCGTCATCACCAGCTGCTGCGTCATCTTCAATTGTTGGCGCATCTCCATCGCCATACCTGCTCACCTCGCCGTTGTATCAGGGATTACAGTCTGAATCCTTCACCCAGATAGATCTCACGGGCTTTCCTGCTCTCGGCAATCTGCTCCGGAGTGCCGTACTCAAGCACCTCCCCGGCGTTCACAATATAGGCGGCGTCACAGACCCCCAGGGTCTCGCGGACGTTGTGGTCGGATATCAGCACCCCGATGTTGCGCTGTTTCAGACCGATAATCAGCTGCTGTATGTCAGCTACGGCAATCGGGTCAATTCCGGCAAACGGCTCATCCAGCAGAATAAAGGCAGGCCGGATGATCAAAGCCCGGGCGATCTCCACCCGCCGACGCTCACCGCCGGACAGGGCAAACCCCTTGGTATCGGCCACATGGGCAATGCCAAACTCTCCCAGCAGTTCCTGTGCACGATGCTGCTGCAACTCGGGGTCATCCTCAACCGTTTCCAGGATTGCCAGCAGGTTGTCACGCACTGTAAGTTTACGAAAGACCGATGCCTCCTGCGGCAGATAACTGATCCCCCGACGGGCCCGCAGGTGCATCGGCAGGTCGGTGATATCATCATCATCAAGCCAGACCGTACCGTCATCCGGCCGAGTCAGCCCCACCATCATATAAAACGTGGTGGTCTTGCCGGCGCCGT
>DKFG01000255.1:0-288 GCA_002452325.1 Geobacter sp. UBA6802 | reverse complement strand
CTTGCCGTAGCTCTTGCAGAGCCCTACGGCCCGCAGAGATCGTTTAACGCTGCCGATTTCCATCGTTCTTACGTGTACCGCTGCCCGGCTTGGGATGAATCACCGCCTCAACCCTGGCGTTGTCACCGCCGGTGACCTCACTGCGTTCTTCATCCAGGTAGTAGATGATCACCTTGCCGCTGACTGAATCCTTGTCCTGGGTCACCTTCGGGTTGATAGTCAGGGTAATCCTGCCCTCACGGTTTTCATACAGGGCATGGCCGCCGGTACCGATCCGGTTGGTCTGCA
>DKFG01000092.1 GCA_002452325.1 Geobacter sp. UBA6802 | reverse complement strand
GCGGCACCAGGTGCCAGTGGATGTGAGGCACCATATTCCCCAGCAGCTCGTAGTTGATCTTGTCTGCCTTGAAGAGGTGAAACAACACCTCAGCCGTCCTGCTGATCTCCTCCAGCATCATCTGTCGTATCTGCTGATCAAGCTGGAAAAGCTCCGTCACNNTAGCCGGGAAAAAACTGATCCCGATTCAGGATCAGGTAGCTGTGGTCAAACTCCATGATGCGCAGATCGGCATCATCTTCCCATCGGCGGCACATCGGGCAGCCGGTTTGTGTTTTCAGTGTCATGGTTTCTCCACAAGCGGTAACTGCAGGGTGATGGTACAGCCGGTGCCGGGACCGTCACTGGCGGCCTGCACGGTGCCGCCGCAATCCCTGATCACCGACTGGACAATGTACAGACCAAGGCCGGTGCCCCGCACCCGCTCGTTGGGCTGCTCTACCCGGTAAAACCGGTTAAATATCTTACGCAGCTGGCTCTGTTCCAGCCCCCGTCCCTGGTCTTTCAGGGAGAGCTCTGCCCACTTGCCGTTGCGTTTCAGCGTCAGTTCCATCTCNNNATTGCGCAGCACCGTTGCCAGTTCATCCGGCTCCACTGCAGCCTTCAGCTCCGGCTCCAGACGTGCTTCCAGCCTTGTTCCCGGCGGCAGACGCTCTTGATTGTCATCCAGGTAACGCTGGATAAAGGCAGCCAGATCAATCACCCGTTGTTCGGCAGGCCGTCGGCGTTGCTCTATGCGTGCTGCCAGCAGCAGGTTGTCGATCTGTGAATGCAGACGCCGGGTGTCGTCCAGCATGGTATCCACAAAGCTGTCCAGCCGCTCTGGCGGCAACCGCCGTAGACGGATCGTCTCCAGATGGAGCTTGATCGAAGCAAGGGGTGATTTCAGCTCATGGGTCACCTGGGTGATAAACTCCCGTTGCTGCTGGTAAAGCCGTGATTGCCGCCGCCAAAAGATAAACAGCGCATAGACTCCGGCCAGGATCACCGCCAGGAGCAGCAGTCCCTGCACCAGATCGGACCATCCCTCCCCCTTGGCCAGCAGCTCCGGGCTGTAGCGGGCTGCCAGTTCCTTCCACTGGCGATTACGCGCCACAAACCAGCTCACCCAGAGAATCACCATCAGTACCCAGACCAGCTGGATGGCAATCAGGGCAAAGACCGGGTTAAAGAAGCGGCGCAACTGTCTCATCGGCTCAGAACCTGCTTTCGCGGTTGTACTTGCAACATCGTTCTGTTATAACCCAATCCCGCTGCAGATAACACTCTCAACTTAGCTGCCAACAAGGATAACCGGATGTCTTCCTACGATTTTACCCGTCTCAAACGGTTTACCATCATCCACAATGTGGTTCAGGTGGGCCTCCTGGGGCTGTTGCTGTTTATGGCCTACAACTTCCTGATGGCCTTTGCCCGCTACGGCATGCAGGAGGCAATCTTTACCAGCATCGGTCTTTCAGTGCTGATTCAACTGCTCATGCTCTACCCGGCCTGGTGGCTGGCCCGTCAGGATGTTGAAGTGGAGATTGAAACATCCAAGGCAGGCGTTACCCCGGATCAGCTACTGGCCCTGCGTCGCAAGCGGATGATTGCTGATATCTGGAAAATTGCTGCTGCAGGTGCCTTTGTGGTCTTTATCAGCATGTCACCGGGGGTGGACAAGGGGCGTGGCGCTTCAGTGATTCTATCCGTTTCCTATTTTTCCTTCCTGCTGGTAACCATCAGCTATTTCCAGTGCTACAACTTCATCGCCAAAAAACGTCGCAAGGAACTGTCATAACAAGCCCTTGAAAAACTCCTCCAGCCGCTGCATTACCTCTTCCAGCGGTGCCACCAACTGGGCCTCTTGCGGTAACGACTTCCTGAAACGACTGCCGTAGTTTTTGGTCACCATCCGGCTGTCCAGAATCAGCACCGCCCCCCGGTCAGTCCGGCTGCGGATCAGACGTCCAAACCCCTGACGCAGCTTGAGTACGGCCTGGGGCACCGACATCTCCCGGAACGGGTCACCCCCCTGGTTTTCAATCCGCTCGGCTCGCGCCTGCTGGATCGGCTCGGTGGGCACCTGAAACGGCAGACGGGCGATCACCACCAAGCGCAGGGCATCCCCCTTCACATCCACCCCTTCCCAGAACGAGTCCGTGCCGAACAGCACCCCGTGCTGTTCTTTGCGGAACCGGGCCAGCAGTTGGTGTCTGCCGCCCCCTTCACCTTGACGTAACACGGTCAGCCCCTGATTCTCCAACGCTGACTTGAGCGCAGCATGGGTCTGGCGCAGCAGGTCAAAGGAGGTAAACAGCACAAAGGCGCCTCCCTGCGAGATGCTGATCGCCCGCAGCACTGCATCAGCCAATGGCTGGCGAAAGGCAAAACTGGTTGGGTCAGGTAGATCCCGGGGGATGGCCACCAATGACTGCTCTGCATAATCAAAGGGTGAGGCCAGTGCCAGCTCCTGCAGCCGCTCCGACTCCAGCAGGTCAAGGCCGGTCCTTCTGCGCAGATAGCCGAATGAGCCACCCACGGTCAGGGTGGCTGAGGTCAGCACCACCGTGGGGATCGGATCAAGCAAAGCGGTCTTGATGGTCTCTGCCACATCCAGGGGTGCCACACAGACCGTGGCCTGGCTGCCCCGGCTGGTCTGCTTGGCCTCCAGCCAGCAGCAGGCCTCAGGATCATCAGTGCAGAACCAGGCCAGTTCACGGCTGATCGCCACCAGACGCTGACCAATGCCAAAGGCGTCAGTTAACAGCCCGTTCACCGCCTGCATGACCGTGTCCGGCAGCTTGGCAGCAGCCCGGTCCAGTGCTCCCAGACCATCGGCCAGTTCCTGCAACTGCTCGCCCAGACGCTTCAGGCGGGTCTCCAGCTCATGCCAGAACGGTGTGGCACGCACCTCTGCGGTAATCCTGCGCTTCAGCTCACCACCACGCTGATCATCTCCTTGTTGCATTTCACCTTGCAAGGCCTGGGCAAGCCAGTCCAGCTCACGGTCAACCGCGCCTGCCAGCTCATGGACCTGGGGCAGTAGGGCAGCCTCGATCAGGCCGGATAGTTCCTGATACAGGGCATCCAGCTCTTCCGGTAGTTCCTTGCTGATCTTGGTGTTCAGTACGCTCAGGATGCCGGCTCTGCCACCGGATGGCGCCAGCCTTGACAGTTGCTTCATCAACCCGGCCCGGCTGATCC
>DKFG01000082.1:5647-17896 GCA_002452325.1 Geobacter sp. UBA6802 | reverse complement strand
TGGTGGTACTGCACGGCATGACCGGCTCCGGTAAGACCGAGTTCCTGCTGCAATTGCCACGTGACAAGTATACCGTGATCGATCTGGAGGGACTTGCCCGGCATCGTGGTTCAGCCTTTGGTTCGCTGGGCCTGGGTGAACAACCACCCCAAAAACGGTTTGAAACCCTGCTCTGGGATGCCTTTCGCAAAGCGCCAACGGATCGGCCGATTGTGGTGGAGGGTGAGAGTAAGCGGATCGGTCGGATAAACCTGCCTGGCGACCTGTATGAGGTCATGGCAGCCAGCACCAAGGTTTGGTGTGATGTCTCGGTGGCAACCAGGGTCAAGCGACTGTCTGCCGAATACGCGAAGGAAGAATATCGTCAGCCGATGGCCGAGGCGCTGGAACGGATCAAAAAGAAGCTGGGGGGAGATCAGTACACAGAGTTGCAGCGCAAACTTGAGGCATGGGATATCCCTGGGGTGGCCCAGGACCTGATCGAACAGTACTACGACAAGCTCTACTACCGGGTCAGAAAATGGGAACCGCAAGGGACCATCAGCCTGGAAGACTACCATCAGGCAGAAGAGGAACTGGCAGCAATCTGCCATGAGTAATCGTGATGAGGCTGCATCTTCTTGAAGCGAGTTTTTGCGTCTAAATAAGAAAAAACTTGAATATCAGCCAGTTAACCGCTCAACAGCGAGTTAGCAATGGTGTCATCTAAATAAGCGGCTACGCCCAAAACGGCACATAACTGCGGTACCTGAGCGAAGTAATCGTAGGGTCTGCCAGCTTGATAATTTCAGCGTCCATCGTATCCCTGATTACCCGTGACACGGATTCCGTCTTCTTTTCAGGCAGTTTGAATCTATCGCGCAAACTTTGGTTGGTCATCTTCTGGTTCATGACATATCTGAGGCAACAGTGCTGATAGCAAGCCCTGATACGGTCATTACGATCCATTTCTTCAAATTCTTTATGTGAGAAAAGAATCGCTTTAGTGTGACGCTCGCCAACACGGAAATCAGGGGCGGGAAGTTGGTACAGCTCAGCAGCATGGATAACCTTGTCCACGCCGCTCCCTTTTTCCTCGCAGATCCCCATGCGTCTCATCAGGTCGGCAAGCCGTTCATTGCGTGATTGATACTCGTCGATAAAACGCTCGGGCGGGATAAACGGTTTGCCGGGATTGGCAACCTCAACACGATCAGCATAAATCTCAATCATGACGGAGCTGCCGCTTTCCATGAAGTCCTGATGAATCAGGGCATTTGCCACCAACTCGCGGACGGCTATCTCCGGAAACATCTTGACCTCATGACGCAGGGCGGTTTCGATCACCTCATTGCTGGGAACCTGTCCGTTGACGAAATCTATCAACCCCTCAAAACCAACGGCATACCCTTTGGTGGTCGGCTTATCCAGACGGGTGTGCAGTTTGCTCGTGCCGTCGTACACAATCACACGCGGCGCTTTACGGGCAAGATCAGGGAATTCGTCAAGCCGTTTTGCCAGCAGAATAGCCCCTAAATTGGTAATGCCCCACTGTTCCCCCTGTCTAACAATCAAGCGCTCGCGCTCGAAACGATCCAGAACACCCTCACGGTTGGCCGGATAGGGCAGCTTGAGCAAATCAAAGTAGCTCTGGGAGTCCAACAGCCTGACCACCTCATCGGCGCTGCATTCCTGCATGGTGTTTTGCGCCAGCCAGTCCGCCTTACCCTCACTAAAGATGCTGCGTAACCGGTCTTCGGTCATGGAAACCGTATCCTCGGTGGAACGCATCAGATACGCACCTTCAAACTGGTACGCGGTCCCGGCTGGCCTCGACGGAATGTGAAAGACAAGCACCCGACCATCAGGATGACTCACCTCTTCAACATCAACCCGAAAGCGCAGTTTTTCAAAAATCTTAGCCTGGATGTCACTGGTATTGGGGAAGGCAGTGCTGCCGACCACACGGCGCGGCTTTTTGTCGGTCACGCCAAGGATAAACCTGCCGCCACCTTCATTTGCCAGAGCCACACAGTACCGGTACAGCTTGGTAGTGTCGTACTGGTTCTTGGCCTCCTTGAATTCGAGATGCCCGTCTTCATGGGGAGCCGCCATCAGGCGTTCAAGTTCAGGAATGCTGGTGCTCATGGCTGACCTGCCACAGGTGTTATCGGCTCATCGGATTGTTCCGTCCAATCGGGCCATTGGAACTCCAACCGTCGCGCCACTTCCAGCATCCAGTGAGGGATATGGCCTTGATGCTGCTTGGTAAATTTATGCCAGTCTACTTGCCAATCCAGATTGGCGATGGCCTCAGGGACATACGTGGCACACCAAGCTGTAGCACATAGCCAATATGGTTGAGCATCCTGCTTTTCATAAATGGACAATCCCTCCCAACTTGCCAGTACCTGCTTCATAGATTCTTTGCAGTGTGGGGCTTGCGAGTAACAGCAAGCTATAACAAAAGAACTGTACAGTCTAAAAAGCTTTTGACGGTGAAACGGGATTATTATTGGGATTACATGGATTTTTTCCAAGTCATCATCGTAAATAGTGGTGGTTTTAAGCATCCAACGCAGCAAAATAACCATGCAATTACTATTGAATAGATCTTCAGCAAATTTGTACGGTACCTTCATATTCAGTTTGCTACGAATTATTAATGCAGTCTGTGCAGCATCAAAGGCATCATGGTATTGACCAATCTCGCACAAAAATAGAGCATAGTTATTTAATATCATTGCATAATTCGACTCGAAGCGATCTGGATTTGTCTTGGTTAGCCGTTTGCTTATCTCCAGTGAGCGACTGCTGTACATTTTGGCTGTTTCAAATTCACCGTTATCTCTCAACCTATTAGAATAACTGCTTAATGAATTAGCATACTCGGGTTCGAATCGACTCGGGTTTTTACGGGCGAGTCGTTGCCGGATTTCTAAAGCATGCTGGGAGAATTCCAAAGCTTTTTCTTGTAGTCCTTCGTTTCTTAAGCAGTTTGCATAATAGCTTAATGATCCTGCGTACATTGGCTCGTAATGGTCTGCATTGAGTTGAGCTTGGCGTTGGCGTATATCCAATGCTAATTTGCTATAATAAATAGCCTTTTCGTATTGCCCGACGTCAATTAGCCGAAGTGCATAATTATTTGCTGATGAGGCATAGTCTGATTCAAAGCGAATTGGATCTTTCTCAGAAAGCTTTTCTCGAATATCCAAGGCTTGTAGAGAAAATTCCAAGGCTTTTTCGTGCTGCCCGGACTCACTTAAACAATTTGAATAGTTATTTAAAGAACTGGCATAGTCAGAATCAAAACGAGCCTTATCTTTTTGAACCAGCCGCTTGCGGATTTCCAATGCGTGTAACGCAACCACCAAAGCTTCCGCATTTTTCCCGGCATCACTCAGCCGGTTTGCGTAATTGCTGAGTGACAACGCATAATCTGCAGCATTGTGTGCGGGGTTTAAGACGTGGAGCTGTTCAAAAAGCTGGCATGCCTCCTGTGAATGGGGAAGTGCTTGCTCATTAAAACCTGCATTCACGAGTGAAACAGAGTAATTTATCAGCATACCTGCGTAATATTTTTTATTATCAGTACATTGTTTTTTTAGAAATTTTTGGTGGGATTTCCATACAAGATAGCCTGTTACCAAACAGGCAAGTCCAGCAAGTTGAACAGATTCTTGCAATAACTTTTTTTCCAGTAAACCGGCCACTTGGCTTTTTTCTTTCGGTTGTAGGCGCTCAAACGCTTTTTCCACAGCAGCAGGTAAATCTCCGGTTGTTTCAACAGCTACTGCCAACGCTTCCTGATAACAATGAGCAAAGTTACGAGCCAGTGCCTCTGCCACTGTCTCGTTCAAATCTGGGTGTTTATCTAACAATCGCGCTAGAACAGTCAGGACGTGGCGTTGAATGGCCCGAGTAGAACCGTTTGACAGGACAGCATCCAACAAACGGGTTGCCTCAGAACCAACTAGCGTTTGTGCAACCAACGCCTCACCTAACAGGTCTGGGCGTACTGCCTGCAAGCCTTGCTTGCCGGGATAGAGCGGTACCAAGGCTTTGAATAGGGAAGTAAATTCAGCGGGACTCAGCTTGTTTGCATCACTTTTATTCCAATACACCTGGGCATCTCTCGGGGTGGCAAAGCCGCCTGCCAAGGTGGTCAGCGCCAACAGTTGCTGGGCATGCTGTTCCGGTTCACTGAAAATGAAGTTGGCAAGCAAGCGACTCCAGTAACGGCGCTCGTGGTTAAGCAGCGCCCTGGTCAGGCCTTCTGCAGTGGTTGGGCGTTCGCCGTGCAGTGCCAGTAATGCCGCCATCTGCAGGTAAAGCGGTCGCCCGAAATGCTCTCCCGACAGCTCAGGCGTGACCTCCGGCACACTCACCCCCAGAGCATCGGCAAAAGCGCTCAGCGCCTGGCGGTAGGCATGACGACGGCCTTCCTCTTCTGGATGTAGCGGTAACAGCGTATATGGGCCAGTTGTGGCATAGCCGGAGAGCAAGGCTTCACAGTGGGGGTCTTTACTGGGCAGGTTGTCCCACCACTCCCCGCCATCACGGGCAAGCAACAGTATCCGGACAGGATGCTTGCCGGGTTGCTGTAGGATTGCTTTAACAAGGGCAAGCAGTACCGGTTGTCTGGTTTCGGCATAGTCAATAACAGCCAACACAGGCATGTCGAAAGCATGAAGTTGCTCCCAAGCCTGCTTCATCTCCCGAGGTTCCAGTAGCGCATCCAGAAAACCGGTGTGCCAACCGTTTGCCGCGCGTTGCTGGCAAAGCTCCAGAGCCAAGCGAGTCTTACCCAATCCACCCGCACCGGTAATCAACCGGACTGCGTTCGGCCATTCCCGGTCATCAAGCCAAGCATTCAAGGCATCAAGATCGGGCTGACGGGCAGGGTCAAACGGCACCAACGCCTCTTCCGCCCGCAACAACTGGCTGTCGGCCAGGCCGCTACCGGCTTTCCATTGTCTTGCAGGAATCTGTAAGGGGGAAAAGATGGTCGCTGGAGATTGGGGAGGAGGCGCAGGAGCACTCAGTACTGCTGCGATCTGTTCAGGCGTGACAGGCGGTAAACTCCCTTTCTGTACAGTCCAGCCCAAAGCTTGTGTGGCCTCTTCCGCGCAGTTTGGCCAAGTATGCTTTTCAAGAATATTCCGTAATGCACCGGCCTTGCGTCGAGCATCGCCAGGCTTGTTGGCAATTTTTACAAGTTCCAACATTACGGATTGCAGGTCTTCTTCACGGAAAAAGGGATGGTCTACATCCCCTCTGATTTTTATCGGATATACACACCCTGTGCCGTTGCCGGGATACAGCTCTTCCAGCAGACGATATACCCCGCTATTTTCACCTATGATCAACGGCACACCAGCCGCAATTGCCTCCCATGCCGCAAGCCCGAAGCCTTCATGCCAGGATGGCATCATTGCCACGCTTGAACCGCTCAGGTCGGCATAGAGCATCTGCCTGTCATGTGTGTACGGCAGTGCCTGTAGGTTAATGACACTTTGAGCATAACCTTGGGCGAATCTCTTGAGTTCCGTTTCCGCGTCAGTTGTGGTTGTGCTTGATGGTGAGTCAGCTTGAGTTTCAAAATCAACGCCACGCAACACCAGCTTGGGCTGTTTGCACAAACCATCCGGCATACCGTCATCGCATGCCTTGCGATGCGCTTGAGCAAATGCGGCAACGCCGAGGTGTCCCTGTTTGATGCGAGCGGTCTCGTCGCTTAACCGTCCGCTAAGAAAGGCGGTAAATGTCTTTGGCGCTTCGCGAAGCGATATGTCAGCCAACCCCGGAACCAGCATATAAACCGGCGTTGTTGTTTCCACAATATCAATCAGTGCATCGCGCAAGACAGGTCCGATTGCCATCGAAATATCGGCCTGCCGGAAAAGAGCCTTTTGTTCCTCAACTTTCTCTTTAGCTGTGGCTGAATTTTCTGCATACGATTCGTAGTGGTCGTAGCTCATGTGATGTATCAAGGCGGATCGCCCACCAGCCTGTTGTGCCGCTGCAATGGCCGCAGCCCCGGAAATTCTGTCATGGCCGAGCCATACCGTTCTGGCTGGATCAAAGCCGATATCCCGGTGCTTTAACTCCTTAAGTGCTATCTGCGCATGTGTTGCTGAAAGCTGTTTATCTGTTGGAGAATATGGTAGGGGCACCAGGGTTACGTAGGTGTTGCGTGCCTGTTCAATCTCTTCGCTGATGGCACTGGTTACAACGCAAACAACCTGTATGCCAAGATGATAGGCAACCCCAAAGGCGCTCAGGAAATCAGTATTGAACGAATTTATGCCGCCGTATTTGCTTCCCCATTGTGTGGCAAAAGAGATCAGAGTGTACACGGCCACCTCACCTGCATGTTGAGTTTAGTGGTTTCACCATACAGCAAAAACAGTGACTACCCAAATGATAACAACAAGCTGCTGTAACTTCTACTTGGCGATACATTTTGGGAGATTACATGCCTCCCGCGCCCAGCCCAACAACTCTGCACAGTCCGACCCACGCAGTGCATCCGGCACTGCCAGCCCAAGAAAACGCAACACCCAGACCAACAGCTCAGATTCTTTGCCCGCCATCCGTCCATCAGCCAGCGACACCGTATTGTCCCGTTTACTCAGCTTTGTCCCATCCGGTCCGGTTACCAGCGGCAGGTGGCAATAGGCCGGTAACGACCAGCCCAGTAGCTGATGCAGCAGCACCTGACGCGGCGTGGAATCCAGCAGATCATCTCCCCGTACTATCTGGTTAACCCCGGTCAGATGATCATCCACCACCACCGCCAGTTGATAGGCAAAAAAACCTTCCGCCCGTTTGACAACAAAATCACCTGTTCGTTCCAGCTCCGTAGCTATCCTGCCGTGGCGCAGATCATTAAAAACAATCTGCAACCCATCGGTACGCAGCCGCCAGGCCCGCGGTTCACGTCCGGCAGGCAGACTGCTACGACAGGTGCCAGGATAGGGGATCTCTTCACCGGGGTGGGGAGCCGAGGCAGAACGGGCGATCTCTGCCCGACTGCAGCCACAGGGGTAGACCGCTCCCAGCTTCTGTAGTTGGTCAAAAGACTCGGCATAAGCAGCTCCATTGTCGCTTTGATGCGTAATGCTGCCATCCCAACAGAGCCCAAACCGCTCCAGAGTCCGCAGGATATCATCCTCAAACTCCTGTCGGCAACGTGGGCCATCCAGATCATCAATCCGCAGCAGCCATTGTCCTCCGGCAGCTTTAGCCATCAGCCAACTGCCCACTGCCGCCACCAAAGAGCCGGTGTGCAGCGGCCCGGTGGGTGAGGGGGCAAAACGACCGATGACTGATGGAGTTATACTGGTACTCATAGCCTGCCTGACCCGTTAGTACAGAAAACCAAACAACCACAACGGCAGTTTGTTTTTAAAGCCAACTTCAATATCATCGGCCACAACAAATGCATTCTCCAGATCACGTATCTGGTTGAATGACTTACCCTTGCCCCCAACCTCAAACGTGTAGTGTGATTGGAAAACAAAATCGCCCTGACTGGAAAGCTCAATACCGGCATCCATAAGGCCGGAATGCGTGGCAGTAGAATTCCTGAGCTGGTTGACAAAAAACAGCTCTCGCAAGGTGCCGGTGTTTACCTGATCCGTGATGGCATACATCAGGTTGCTGTTTTCCAGCAGGATCTTTTCCGGCTTGGTCAACACCTGATAACCACGCCCCTGAGAACGGACCAGATTCAGGAGTCTGGCGTCCTGCAGCCTCTCCAGATATTCGTACAATCGTGGACGTGAAATATCCGTCGCCTCAGCCAGCTTGGCAATATTGGGTACAAACGGCACACCGGTTGCCAACAGATAGAGCAGCTTTTTAAGCTTTGAAATCTGGCGCGACTCAATCCGGTTCACACAGGGAAGATCAACCTCCAGTATATGATTGATGACCTCTCGTACCTTTTGAAGATAAAACGTTTCTCCTTCCAGAAAGAAGGGGTAGCAACCACCCTGCAGGTAGTCCCGAAACAGACGCAATGGTTTGACGGCCATGCTGATTTCAGTTGCAATCTGCTGATGATCTGTAAGGAGCTCTGCCAGGGAGTGTGGTTGATACGAACTGTTCGTGGTGAAGTTGCAATATTCACGCAATGACAGGCTATGCAGATGAAAGATGATCGCCCGGCGGGAAAGGTCACCCTTTTGTTGAGCAATCTGAAGCAGGCTTGAACCGGTAAAAACGACCTTCAGATCAGGCAGAGAATCATAGATGGCCTTGATATGCAGTGACCAGTCCGGGTACTTATGAATCTCATCGACCAGCAGCAGCTCTCCTCCCAACTGGTGAAATTCACGAGCAAACTGAAAAAGGTCGTGGGCCTGAAAAAACGGGCTATCCGCTGAAATGTATAACGCCTTGTCACTGTCCCGATACCGCTCCTTAACATGCTGAAGCAGCAGGGTGGTCTTGCCGGTGCCCCGTGCGCCAAGCACCCCGATACAGCGCTCGTTCCAGTCAATCAGATCATAAAGATAGCGTTTGGTTGGACTAACTGTCTGCAAGAGACGCTGCTGTTCTTTGAGAAGTGTTTCCACAATGCCCCCTGTTTCGTAAAACGTATTTTACAAAATACAGAGCAAAATGCAATTTTTAGTTTATGACATCACGAGTCAGCATCCACAATCAGCTGCCGGGCCAGCTCCAGCTCATCATGCTTTGAGGCAATCTCGCCATCCAGGCGGGCAGCCAGGAGTCGTTCTTTGAGGGAGCGAACTGCTGGTCCCGGCGCGATCCCCAGTTCCAGCAGTTCAGAACCGCTGACCAAGGGCTTGACGGTCATCAGACGGGTCAGGTAGAGCGAGACCATGCGCCGCAACTCTTCCTGGCCGCTGCGGGCCAGGCCGTACAGTAGCAGTTCCAGTGGCATCTCGTGCAGCCAGGTGTAGACCTTGCTGTTGGGTACGGTGCTGTTGCGTGCGGCAGCCTGTCGCAGTGACTGCAGCCGCTTCAGGGAACGGTGACGCTGGCCGAAGATCCGCTCCATCAACCGTTCCGGCATAACCAGCCGTCTGCAGGTCTCAAGGTATTGCTCAGCATCGAGACGGTCGGTCAGGGCCAGGAACCAGATCGTCCACAGCTCAAGCGACCGATCCAGGTACAGCAGGCGATACCAGGCCAGCACCTGTTCCAGTTCGGCCAGGAGCAACTCGATGTCCGGCCCGCAGCGCAGGGCCGGGTGGATGCAGGGCAGCAGGTTCAGTTGGCCCATCCTGATGATGGCCGGCGTTGGGGCCTGTTCTGCGAAGATATGGATCAGTTCCCCCAACAGACGTTTTCCGCCGACCCGTTCCACCAGTCCGGCCCGCACTGCCGAACGGAGCAGCCCTTCGGTGTGGGGTTCGATCTGGAAACCCAGCCGCTGCTCGAAGCGAACCGCCCTGAAGGCGCGGGTAGGATCTTCTACAAAGGAAAGATTGTGCAGCACCCGTACCGTCTTGTCCTGCAGGTCTTTCTGACCACCGAAGAAATCCAGCAGCAGGCCGAAGCGGTCGCTGTTCAGGCAAAGGGCCAGGGTGTTGATGGTGAAGTCACGGCGGTAGAGGTCGTGACGTAATGAAGCCCGCTCAACAGTGGGCAGCACCCCCGGTGATTCATAATACTCCAGTCGGGTGCTGGCCACATCCAGTTTACGGTCGTCGGCAAAGACCAGTACTGCCGTGCCAAAGGCCTGGTGGGGACGCACCCGGCAGCCCTGTTCTGCCCCAAATGTTTCGGCAAAGAAGATGCCGTCCCCTTCCACCGTAATATCAAGATCAAGATTGGGAAGATTAAGCAGCAAATCCCGTACAAAACCGCCTACGGCATGCACGGCAACCCCCAACCGATCTCCGGCAGCTCCCACCTGTTGCAGCAACTGGACGGTTGCGCTGTCCAGGCGTCGTCTGACCAGCTCGGCCAGATCCCGTTCGCGGGGCTCGGGGGAGAGCCGGTCCAGATCATAGAGCGTCTCGCCGTCGGTGCTGCTGCCGTGGAGATGACGCAGCAGGTCGGTGCGGGTAACAACACCGACCAGTTGGCCCTGACGAAACACCGGCACAAAGCGCCGGTCACCACCCACCATGTACTCCATCACCGCGCTGATAGGGGTGTCAGGGGTGGCCCGCAGTACCGAGGTGTGCATCAGTTCAGTAACCGGACGGTCACCCAGACCATGGTAGACCGCCTTCTCTACCACCTTGCGGGTAATAATCCCCTGCAGACGTTCATCCTGCAGAACCGGCATGGCGCTGTAGTTGTAGCGCACCAACAGGTCACGGGCACCCAGCACCGTGGTTGCTGCCGTGACACTGCGAACCGGTGCAGACATGACTTCACCGACGGTACGGCGGGGACGCACCGCCAGCAGCAGGCTGCGCTCAAGCCGCTCCAACACGGCGGAAAGAGACTCCCCCTTGATGGTGGCTGAGGCCGCCGCTGCGTGACCACCGCCGCCAAAGGAGCGCAGCAGTTCACCCACATCCACCTCGGCAACCCTGCTGCGTGCCACCAGATAGACCCGATCGGCCATGGCCACGGCCAGCACCAGCAGGTCCAGATTCTCCATGTCCCGCATCAAATGAGCCAGTCCGGCAATATCGGCCACATACCAGGGTCTGCCGGCGTGGGCAATGGAAACACGCACGCCATTCACCTCGCTGGTCTTGAGGCTGGCCAGCAGGTCATGCAGCAGCTCCACCTGGGGGGTGGTCAGCTCCGGGGAAAGCAACTCATCAGCCAGATGCAGGTAGGCCCCCTGCTCCAGCAGCCAGGCCGCGGCCCGGTAGTCCTCGGCAGTGGTGGTGGGAAAAAGCAGCCGTCCGGTGTCTTCGTGGATTCCCAGCAGCAGCAGCGTTGCCTCGGCCGGGGTTGGTACGATCTCCCGCTCCTGCAGCAGGGTAGCCATGATGGTTGCCGTGGCGCCAACCGGACGGATACAGCCGCCGTTGGCCTTGATGCTGTCTGCGGTTACCGGGTGGTGATCATAGATATGGACAATCAGGTCGGGACGATGCAGCAGGTCGGTAAATCGTCCGATACGGGAGGGTTGCTGGCAGTCAACAATGATCAGTCGTGTGATCTCTGTCAGCTCAACCTCCTTGGAGCGGATCAGGGGGGGGAGTAGTTCCGGGTGGCGGGCGCTGAAGTCACGCAGGTTTTTTTCCTGTGAACCGGGAAAAGAAAGCAGGGCGCCGGGGTACAGCCGCGCTGCCGCTGCCAGGGAGCCCAGGCAGTCAAAATCAGCATTCAGGTGAGAGATAACGAGGTCCATTCGTTATCGTCCGGCCAGCCTGCTCTCCCAACGCCAGGCATCTTCTACAATAGTCTGCAGTGAATCAAAGCGAGGACTCCAGCCAGTCAGCTGTCTGATCTTTTCTGCCCTGGCAACCAGGCAGGCAGGGTCACCGGGACGGCGGCCTTCCTCAACCACTTTGAAATCAACACCGCTGACCTGTTTGACCATGGCCAGCACCTCGCGCACGCTGCTGCCGTTGCCGTAGCCCACGTTGATGGCAGTGGATTCGCCCCCCCGGTCCAGATAGACAAGGGCGGCCAGATGGGCTGCGGCCAGGTCTTCGATATGGATGTAGTCGCGGATGCCGGTGCCGTCCGGCGTCGGGTAGTCGGTGCCGTAGATGGCGGCCTGTCTCCGTTGGCCAAGGGCGGTCTGACAGGCGATCTTGATCAGGTGGGTGGCCTCCGGGGTGCGCTGGCCGATCCGGGCCTGGGGGTCGGCACCGGCCACATTGAAGTAGCGCAGGGCAACATATTTGAAGCCGTGGGCCGTCGCCGCATCCCGCAGCATCCATTCACTCATCAGCTTGGAGGTGCCGTAGGGGTTGATCGGGGCAAGCAGGGTTTCCTCCGAGGCGGAACCTCCCTCGGGAAAGCCGTAGACTGCTGCGGTGCTGGAGAAGATGAACCGTTCAACGCCAAAGCGGACACAGGCCTCCAGCAGTCCCAGGGTATTGCGGGTGTTGTTGCCGTAATATTTGAGCGGCAGCGAGACCGACTCCGGGGCCACAATCGCGGCGGCAAAATGCAGCACCGTCTTGAACTGATGCTTTTGAAAGGCCGCCTCCAGAGTCGTATGATCGGCCAGTTCAGCCTGGATCAGCTCTTCGTTGTGCAGCAGGGCGTCACGGAAGCCGGTGGAGAGGTTGTCGTACACCACCACCCGGTGGCCTGCCTCTGAAAGCTGCCTGACAACATGGCTGCCGATATAACCGCAGCCGCCGG
>DKFG01000082.1:0-5602 GCA_002452325.1 Geobacter sp. UBA6802 | reverse complement strand
TGTGGGCCTCCAGGGTCCAGACCGCGTCCGGTGCATAGCGGTGCAGGAGCGAGGTGACCAGGGTAAAGTCAATCTCACCTTCCCCCACCGGCAGATGCTCATCGGCCTGACCGTGGTTGTCGTGCAGATGGCCTTCGATAATCCGGTCTCCCAGCACGCTGAACCATTCTTCCAGCGAAACCGTGGCAAACATATTGAAGTGACCGGAATCAAAGCAGTGGCCGAACAGTGCCGGGTCAAGCTGCTGCAGCACCTGCAGCAGGGTGGAGGGCTCTTCTTCAAAGATATTCTCAAGGGCAATTCGGCAGCCTGTTTGCCGAATAAGAAGCGGCTCCACCCCCTGCCAGAAGGCCACGGTGTTGTCAGCCCATACATCGATTGCAGAGCCATAGGTCAGACGGCTGTAGCCCGGATGGAAGACTATGACCCGCGGTAGCAGTATCGACGCAACCGCCAGGGTCTGTTCGACCCGTTTGCGGGTAGCTTCACGCACCACGCGGTCAACCGAGCCGGGATTCAGATCCATAAAGGCCGCATGGATGGTGCAGGATAGGCCGTTGGCTGTCAGTTCTGCTGCCAGCTGCGCGACGTCATGCTGACTGAGGGTGTCAAGGGAGTCGGCCGGCAGATACAGCTCCGGGTTAATCCGTTCCTGCAGCAGATAGGCGCGGTGTTCGTCAAGCCTGTTCCAGGGCAGATGACAGCAGAGCAGACTGGGCATGGGGATACCTTTCGTAACGTGGCGTTGCCACAACCTACTATCAGCCCGGTTAATTTTCAAGCAGCTTCGGTGGCTTTGGTGCTGGAGCCCCACAGATTTTTTATAGAATTATGCCGATGATTGGATTGACAAATGGTGCATACTGTATACAATTCTATGTACCCCCTGATGGAGCTGAATCTGACTATGAAACGTATAAAAGAAAAGCATTTGACGCTACGCGAAAAAATACTGGAGAGTATGCGTGATGCCATCATTTCCGGTGCTATCAAATCAGGTAGCCGGGTTTCCGAACCTGAGCTGGCCGAACGGTTCGGCATCAGTCGCACACCGATACGAGAGGCGTTTCGTCAGCTTGAGTCTGAAGGCTATCTGAAGGTAATCCCGCGCAAGGGCGCCGTGGTCAGTGCCTTTACCCAGAAGGATGTCGAGGAGTTTTACGCCATCAAGAGCATCCTGGAAGGGTATGCGGCAAAGCTGGCCTGTGACCGGTTGAGCGTTAAAGAGATAGATCGTCTTGAGGCAATCAATGAACGGCTGGCAGAGTTATGTGTACTGGGCGACATCAAACAGTTTTTCAAGGTACATAATGATTTTCATGACCTGTTCATCAAGGCTGCAGACAATGAAAAGTTGCGGGAGATGATCAATCTGCTGGTCACTCGGTTCCAGCGGCTGCGTTTGATGTCGCTCTCCCAGCCAGGGCGGATGGCGGTGTCAGTACAGGAACACCGTAAGATCATCCAGGCCTTTCGGGATCGAAACTGCGATGATGCCGAACTGCTGGTGCGCAAGAACGCCGAACTGGGCGGTCGGGTACTGCTGGATGAGACCGCCTGCAAGCCCGGTCAGGCTATGGATCTGTAGGTGAGGCTATGAGTAGCGGGCATTCCGATAGCAGGCAGCGTCTGCCTAAAATGGACAAGGTGCTTGCCTGGCCTGAGGTGGCGGCGCTGCAGGCCTCCACTACCCATACCGGTCTCAAGTCGGCAGTACGTGCAACGCTTGATCTGCTGCGACACCAGCTTGCCGAAGACCCGACCGTGGATCTTGGGCCTGCACGGATTGTCTCCTTGGTGCTGAATCAGATCCGGGCAGCCGAGGCCCCCAACCTGCGTCGGGTAATCAACGGCAGCGGCGTGGTGGTGCATACCAATCTGGGGCGGTCACCCCTGGCCGCTGCAGCTGAACAGGCCTTGCTGGAGACCGCCTGGGGCTACAGCAACCTTGAATTTGATCTTGATAAGGGTGAGCGCGGTGAGCGCTATAGCCATGTTGATCGGTTGTTGTGCGAACTAACCGGTGCTGAAGCTGCCCTGGTGGTTAACAACAATGCTGCGGCGGTGATGCTGGCCCTGACGGCCCTGGCTTCAGGGCGTGAGGTGATTGTCTCCCGCGGCGAGCTGGTGGAGATCGGCGGGTCATTCCGGATTCCTGAGGTGATGCGCCAGAGCGGTGCCAAACTGGTTGAGGTGGGCAGTACCAACCGGACCCACCCCCGTGATTATATCGGTGCCGTAACGGAGCAGACCGCGCTGCTGTTGAAGGTGCATACCAGCAATTTTGCTGTGGTCGGCTTTACTGCCGAGGTGGGCACCGAGGCCATGGTACGGATTGGCCACGAAGCCGGTATTGCAACCCTGGTTGATGCCGGCAGCGGTTGTCTGCTGGATCTCTCCCGCTTTGGTATTGCCGGAGAGCCGACGGTTCAGCACTATCTGAAGGCTGGTGCCGATCTGGTGACCTTCAGCGGCGACAAGCTGTTGGGAGGCCCCCAGGCCGGACTGATTGTCGGTCGACGCGATCTGGTTGATCAGCTAAAGCGGCATCAGCTGTTGCGGGCACTGCGTATCGACAAATTGACCCTGGCGGCACTTGAGGCTACCTTGCGCCTGTATCGGGATGAACGTACGGCCCTGACGGAGATCCCGACCCTGCGGATGTTGACGGTATCGCTGGACGATCTGTCGGTGAAGGCCCGCCGGATGCAGCGACGTTTGCGTGCCCTTCTGCCTCAGCGGATCAGCCTGATGTTGCGTGACGGCATGTCCAGCCCCGGTGGCGGTTCCTATCCACTGCTGCAGCTGCCCAGCAGGCTGATCGAGGTAGCGGTTGCCGGGATTGCCCCGCACCACCTTGAGCTGCTGCTGCGCAGTACCACGCCGCCGGTGGTGGGACGGCTGCACAAGGATCGCTTTCTGCTGGATGTCCGCACCTTGCGTGACACCGATCTGCCGCTTCTGGCTGATGCGTTACGTCAGGCTATCGAGACTGTACCATGAGCAGCTTCCGTACCTTTGCCGTGGTACCGGCCGCCGGGATGGGCAAGCGGATGGGTGCCTCCATCAACAAGCAGTACCTGCAGCTGGGCGGTATGCCGATTGTTGCCCGCACCCTACAGGTGTTGCAGCAGAGTCCGTTGATAGCAGGTATCATGCTGGTTACCCCGGCAGAGGAGATACCCTACTGCCGCAGCCAGGTGGTGGAGGCATATCGCCTGACCAAGGTACTGTCGATAGTGCCTGGTGGTGCAGAGCGCCAGCACTCAGTCTTAAACGGTCTCACGGCCCTGCGTGATCATGCAGCAGACCGGGATATCGTGTTGATCCACGATGGGGTACGCCCCTTTATTGATGAAGAGACCCTGCAGCGGTCCATCCAGCTGGCAGATACGGGGGTGGGTGCCCTGGTGGCAGTGCAGGCCAAAGACACCATCAAGGTGGTGCAGAATGGTATGGTGGTGGCCACGCCGGACCGTGCCACGCTCTGGCAGGCCCAAACACCCCAGACCTTCCGGTACGGGCAGATCCTGACCGCCCACCGGCAGGCCGCAGCCGAGCAGTTTCTGGGCACTGACGACTGCTCGTTGCTGGAGCGCTCCGGAGGAGCTGTAGCCATTGTACCGGGCAGTTACCGAAATATCAAAATCACCACCCCTGAAGATCTTGTGCTTGCAGAGGCATTCTTGCGTGATAAGGAAGGAACCGGGCATGCCGGGACGTAAACAGATCCTGATCGTTGAAAATAACGCCGAAGCTGCCAGGCTTGCGCTTCAGTTGCTGGAGGAGGGGCCGTATGATCTCCACCTGGCGGTAAGCTGTATGGATGCACGGGCAATACTGGAAAAAAAACGGATAGACGCTATTTTGCTCGGTTCTCCTGCCAATGATGCCTGCCTTCCTTCCCTTGATCATCTCAAAGAGAGTTGTTCTGACCCGGCGGTGATCGCCCTGCTGGATGCCGATGAGCAGGAGCGGTATCTGGCTTGCCACAAAGAGGGAGCCCTGGATTGCCTGATGGCCCCCTTTAGTAAAGATCGGCTGGTCAAGAGTCTTGAACGCTGCATGGCCATCAAGTCTCTGGAACGAGAGCGACTGGACTTCATCTCCATGCTCTCCCATGATCTGAAGAATCCGATTACTGCAGCCATCGGGTCCGTTGATCTGGTGCGCAGCAAGCGGCTAGGTGTGCTGAACAACGAACAGGAAGAGTACCTGCAGTCAGCCATTGAAAGTTGCAATGAAGTGGTTGCCATGATTGACAACCTGCTTGACATCCATCGTCACGAGGCAGGCAAGATTACCTTCAGCATGGTGCCGACCAACCTTGCCGAGCTGGTCCGGCATGTTGCCAACGGATTTCGGGGGGTGGCCAAACAGTCCCAGTTGCAGCTCCAGTTGATGATTGATGAAAAACTGCCGCTATTGCCGATTGACCGTGCCAAGTTTTCCCGGGTGATTGCCAATCTATTGACCAATGCCGTAAAATTTACCCCCAACCTGGGTGAGATCAAACTTTCCTGCAGTAGTGGAATTTCAGCTGATTCACAGCCGTCGGTCATTATCCAGATTAATGACACTGGAAACGGCATAGCCGATGTGGATCTGCCGCTTATTTTTGATCGCTTTGTTCAGGCCCGTAATCAGTGCAATCGGGGAAGTGGCGGCAGCGGGCTGGGGCTGGCTTTTTGCAAGATGGCGGTTGAGGCGCACGGCGGAACCATTACCGTAGAGAGTCATGAAGGGGTGGGCAGTGTGTTTACCATCGTGCTGCCGTTCCCCTGACAGAAAAGGAGGGCTGGTATGCTGCTACGTCTGTTGATCGCGTTGTTGTTTCTGGTAACGCTAGGGCTTTGCCCTGCCGGTGCCGCATCAGATCTTGATCTGAGCAAGGCCGTAAAGATCGGCAACGGTCCCAAAACGGTGATAGAGTTCACCGACCCGGATTGTCCATTCTGTCGCAAGGCATCGGCCTATTTCAAAGCACGCTCCGATGTGACCCGCTATGTCTTCTTCAGTCCGCTGCCTACCCATCCCCACGCACGCCAGAAGGTGCAGTACATCCTTTCCGGAAGTGACAGCGTGCAGCTTTATCACCAAGTGATGACAGGCGGTGTTGACCGGATGAATCCCGCCAGCCTGCCGATTACCCCGCAAGGGCGCAAACTTCAGGAGGAACAGCACGCCATTGCCAAAAAGGTCGGCGTTGACGGCACCCCCACCTTCATGATCATGGGTCGAATCATAGAAGGATTTGACCTGAAGAAGATTGAGGAACTGCTGGGGAAGTAAGTGCGGGCTGGTAAGGTTGCGGCTTCCAATCCCATTACTTCAGTTCCCTGCGACGATAGCTGATACCGAGCTTATCCAGGCGTGAGCGCAGGGTGGTCGGGTTTACCCCCAGTAGTTCAGCCGCTCCGCCGGAGCCGTGAATCTTGCCCTTTGTCAACACCAGTACTTCTTTGATATGCACTGCCATTGCCTCATCCAGATTAAGTGGATAGCTCAGCTGACCCTCAACAGAGCTCTGTGATCTGTTTGAACTATCATTGTCCGGCTGAACTGCATCAAAGGTTAATGCCAAACTGTTTGAGTAGCTTTT
>DKFG01000048.1:1450-7860 GCA_002452325.1 Geobacter sp. UBA6802 | reverse complement strand
CCGGTTCATCATCCACCAGCAGGATACCAAAGGCGGGAAACAGGGTTCCAGACATGATGGGGTGCCTCCGTATGGATCGGCAGCAGCAGGGTAACGGTGGTGCCCTGGCCGGGTGGTGAGGAAAACTGCAGGCTGCCGCCATGCTCCTTGACGATTCCGGCTGAGACCGACAGCCCCAGNNCGGTCAGGCGGTCCAGATGCTCCGGGGCGATGCCGCAGCCCTCGTCCCGGACTGAAACGCCGACACTATTGGTTGCATGATCGATAAAGGTGCGTAGAAAAATGCCACGATTCTGGTCGGTGAGTGCCTGGCAGGCGTTTAGCAGCAGGTTGACCAGTATCTGCTCAATCCGTTGGCTGTTACCCTGTACCAGCGGCAACGGCTCGGCATATTCAGCCTCAAAGCGGTTGGTTGCCGTGCGTAATGAACGCTCCACCAGCCGTACCGCAGCCTGAACGACATGGTTCAGGTTCAGCGGCTCCATCAGGGCGGCATCATCCTGGCGGGCAAAGTCCTTCAGGTCTTCCACAATCCGCTTGATCCGCCGCGCACCGTCCTGCATCTCATCCAGCATTTGGGGCAGTTCCTGCCGGATGCGCCGGTACGGCAGCCCACCCAGCCGGATCTGATCCTGATCCGGGCAGTGCTGTTCCAGCAGCTCCAGGGCATCAGCGCAGACATCTTTCAGGATCGGCATGTTCAGCAGGATCAGGCCGTTCGGGTTGTTGATCTCATGGGCGACCCCGGAGACCAGCACCCCCAGGGCTGCCATCTTATCCGCCTGTACCAACTGCTGCTGGTTGCGGCGCAGCTCCTCTTCAGCAGCAGTACGTTCGGCAATCTCACGGGTCAGATCGGCGGTGCGCAGGGCCACCTGTTTGTGCAAAGAACGGGACCAGAACACCATTCCTCCCAGCACCAGTAAGAGCGGTACCAACACCAGGGTCGCCAGCTTCATCACCTTGGTAATGGCAAGTCCTTCCGGTTCCAGTACCCCCAGCCATTTGGTATGAATCTCCTCGTACTGGCCGGTCTTTTTCAGAATTGCCAGCCCTTCGGTCATCTTGGCCTGCAGCTCGCTGTTTCCTTTGCGTACGGCATGGCCGTATTTCTGGGTGGCAATGCTGCGGGCCACCGGTGCCAGATTGGTCAGTTTGTATTCGCGGATGATATACATGCCCGGCACCATGGCCACTACGGCATAATCACATTCACCAGAGGCCAGCAGCCGCAGCGCATCGGCCGGGGTTGGGGTGGGTACCAGATCCGGGCCGTAGCCCTGGCGGAGCAGTTGTTCATGCATGATACCATCGCGGTGCAGGGTGACTTTTTTGCCCTTCAGTTCGGCCAGTGAGCTGACCGTCGGCGATTCCCTGCGGGCAAAAATAGCGTGGTTGACAATGGTGTGGGGCGGGGTGAAATCAATCTGGGCAGCCCGCTGTTCAGACCAGGAGATCCCCTGCAGCAGGTCGATCTTTCCTTCTTTCAAGTCGCGCAACTGCTCAGACCAGCCCCCCAGGCGAAACACCACCTGCAGCCCCATTACCTCGGCAATGGCCCTGGTCAGATCAACGTTGTAACCGGCCGGCTTACCGTTGGCATCAAGATATTCATAGGGGGGATAATCCTTGTCACCCCCGACAATGATCGGTTTGGCAAGGGCTCCGGCTGGCAGGCAGAACAAAAAGGCCAGAAGCAGGGGCAATAAAAGGAGAGTGCGCATGCGTTTAGTGTAGCTGATCATTGAGTTGTTGCAAGCAGTTGGCATGGTTCACGCCCCCTGCAGTTGTGCCAGAGCGGCATAGCGACCCCCGCTTTGCAGCAGCAGGTCAGGCGGTCCCTCTTCCACAATCCTGCCTTCATCTAAGACCAGCACCCGGTGACAGTCACGAAAGGCGGACAGCCGCTGCGATACGATCAGCACCGTCTTATCGGCCCAGTTGGCAGCCAGGGCCTCAAGAATCTCATCCTCGCGTCCGGCGTCTACCGATGCCAGCGGATCATCCAGCACCAGCAGCTTCGGCTCACGCACCAGGGCGCGGGCCAGGGCCACTCGCTGACGCTGACCGCCGGAGAGGGTCACCCCCCGTTCTCCCACCACCGTCTGCAGACCTTCTGCAAAGCCTTCCAGGTCGGTAGACAGACCGGCCCGAGCCACGGCATCAGCCACGCTCCCCGCGCCGCCATAGGCAACATTCTCCTGAATACTGCGTGAGAAGAGCTGGGCCTCCTGCGGCACATAGCCGATCAGACGACGGTAGCTGTCGATGGCAGTCGTGGTGACGTCATGGCCATCCACCAGCAGCATACCCTGCTGCACCGGCAGCAGGCGGGCGATCAATCGCAGCAGGGTTGATTTGCCTGAGCCTACCGGCCCGGTGATGCCGACCCGTTCACCAGGGGCCAGCCGTAGAGAAATATCCTGCAGCACCCTGCGCTCACCGTAGCTGTAGCAGAGGTTACGCAGCTCCAGGCCGTTGCCTAAGCCGCTCAGACGGTGGGGAGCCGGCGGATCAACAACCGCCGGCACGGCAGTCAGCAGCTCATTCAACCTGGCCATTGAGGCAGCTCCGCGCTGCATCATGGTCAAGATCCAGCCCAGCGACGCCGTGGGCCAGACCAGTAGTGCCAGATAACCGGAAAAGGCCACAAACTGCCCCAGGCTGATCTGGCCGGTGATGACCTGACGTCCCCCAAGGTACAGTACGGCCAGGGTGCCCAGGCCGGCGGCCCAGCCCATGATCGGCATGACAATGCCCCGCAGACGGGCCAGGGCCAGGTTCTTGGCAAGATTTCTGTCGATGGCCTCTGCAAAGAGCTGATCAAAGTGCGCTTCGCGGCAGTAGCTCTTGATCAGACGGATTGCGCTGACCGTCTCTTCGGTCAGACTGGAGATGCCGGCCAGCTGCTCTTGTGCCTCGCGGGATAACTGAAAAATTCTGCTGCTTAATGCCCTGACCGCCAGTATCATCAACGGCAGGGGTGCCACCGCAGCCAGGGTCAGCAGTGGGTTGATCCCCACCATCAGCCAGAGGGCTGCCAGATAGACGATGGCGGTGTTCAGCAGGCTCAAGGTGCCGAAACCGGTCAGCATCCGCAGATTGGTCAGGTCATTGGCAAAGCGGGAGAGGATATCGCCGGTTCGCTCACGGCTGAAAAACCCGGAATCCAGCAGCAGCAAACGGGCGAACAGGGCCTCCCGAATGCTAAATTCCAGCAGGCGGGCAGCGTTGAGGATCACAGTGCGGGAAAAGATCCGAACCACGGCATAGACCACGGCAGTAGCGGCTATCAAAAGGGCGATGACGGACGGGGTAAAACGGGCTGCTGCCGGATGCTGCAGGCCGTCGATTGCCAGCTTCATCAGCCAGGGGATCAGCAGGGCACAGCTGTTGGTGAGCAGCAACAGCAAGGCTCCGGCGGCATAACGCCAGCGGAGTCCCTGCAGAAACGGCACCAGGGCGGTCAGTTCTGAAAGCCGTGATTTCTCCATCAGGCGGCGCAGACCTCCACCGCACAATCGTAGAGGGTGCTCCCCTCTCCCCGGTCGGTCAGCCGCTGCGAGGTGAGGGCGTTGATGCCGCGTCCGACCGGGGAGAGGTCAAGCCGGTACACCCCCTCACTGACCACCGTGCCGGCCGGCACCTGCCCGGTAACCCGCAGCAGCAGCTCCAGCGAACCTTCACGGTTATGCACCAGCACGGTCATACCTTCACGCAGCCCACGGTCGCCCGCATCCCCCGGATGCATCAGCAGTGTCGGCTCACCGCGCCGGGCAAGCAGGTCCTCCCGTTCGTTAAAACTTGAGTTCAGGCAGTGCGGGCTGACCGATGGCTGCAGCCGCAGGGGAAAGCCGTCCTGCTCGGCATGGGTCGGCAGCAGCCGCAGCAGCGGTTCCGGTTCAGCCGGGTTCAGCAGCTCGATCCTGCCTGAACGGGTCAGCCAGGGGCCGCGGGACGAGGCAGGCGGGGTCAGCAGCACCGGTTCCCCCTGCCGAAGACGCCGGGTCGCGGCCTGATCCCGCCAGCTGTTCGGCACTGCCAGCAGCTGCTCGATCAGGTCATCAGCCGACTGGCGGAAGAACGGCAGGTCCCAGCCCATCCCCTGTGCCAGCAGACAGAAGGTGTCCCAGTTACTTTTTGCCTGCCCGATCGGCGCGATGACAGCGTTGCAGCGCTGAGCCTGATAGCTGCCGTAGCTGCGGTACAGGTCCGGGTGTTCCAGCGAACTGGTGGCAGGCAGGACGATATCAGCGTAGCGGGCTGTATCGGTCAGGAACCGCTCGTGGACCACGGTAAAGAGATCGTCCCGTCCCAGCCCCCTGATAATGGCATTCTGGTCAGGGGCGATCACGGCCGGGTTGGAGTGATAGACGTACAACCCCATCACCGGCGGAGTTTCAAGGTTGCTCAGGGCAGCACCCAAGCGGTTCATATTGACGATCCGGGTGGGGGTAGCCATGAAATCCTCCCGCGTAACCAGAGACAGCGGAAAGGCGGTACCGGTGGCGGTGCCGCAGAACAGACCCCCGCCCGGCTGCTGCCAGGCACCGGTAACTGCAGGCAGAGCCGTGAGGCAGCGAACCGTCATGGCGCCGTTAGCGTAGCGGGTAAGCCCGCCCCCCACCTGGATGTACGGGGCACGGGCCGCCGCGTACTCGCGGGCCAGGCTGCGGATGGTGTCCGCCGGAATACCGCAGACCCGGGCCATGGCCTCCGGCGAACAGTCAGGCAAGGTCTGGGCGCACAGCTCGTCAAAGCCCTGTACCTGATCGGCAATAAAGCGGTGATCCGGTAGTCCCTCATCCACAATCACCCGCAGCATACCTAACGCCAGGGCAGCATCACTGCCCGGCTTAACCATAATGGCCCGGTCAACAGCCGCACAGGTGGGGGTGTGATAGGTGTCAACGGCCCAGACCTGGGCACCGCGCCTGCGGGCTGCCTGGGCATCGGCCATGCTGTGGATGCTGGTGGCAGCGGCGTTGAGTCCCCAGAGGATGATCAGGTCGCTGTGGCTGCGCTCGGACGGATCAAGGCCCGGGGTGTCCCCCATCACCGCCTTCCAGCCGGCCTCCTTGGCCGGGGTGCAGATGGTGCGGGCCAGGCGGCTGGNNGGAAGAAGGGGTGGCCGCTGTTACGCTGCACCAGACCCATGGTGCCGGCGTAGGAATAGGGCAGAATTGCCTCGGCACCGTGGGTCGCAATGATCTCGCGCCAGTGGCTGCAGATCCGTTCAACCGCCTCATCCCAGCTGATCGGTCTGAACTGACCGCTCCCTTTGGGGCCGGTCCGGAGCAGCGGATTCGTCAGGCGCTGCGGTGAGTGTACGGTCAGGTGGTACTGGCGCATTTTGCCGCAGATCAGCCCTTTGGTGATCGGGTGGTCCGGATCGGCTTCCACCTGTACGGCTCGAGTATCGGCAACCGTTACCAGCAGACCGCAGGCATCAGGACAGTCATAGGGGCAGACAGAACGACAGCGCATGGCATGACCTCAGACAATGGGGTGTAAACCAGTGAAGCCAGAAAAAACCCTCCAGGCTAGACGTCTGAAGGGTTTGGTGAAAACGGGTGATGCCACGAACAGAGTAGTCGTCTCTAAAACGGAATGTCATCATCCTGAAACGGCGGTTCATCATAGCTGACCGAGGTGTCTGCTACCCCGCCAGCTGCGGGACGACGTGCAGCAGGAGCAGATCCGCCGGCGGTATCACCCTTGCCGCCCAGCATCTGCATCCGGTCACCGACGATTTCGGTGGTATATTTATCATTGCCGTCACGGTCGGTCCACTTGCGGGTCTGCAGGCGTCCCTCAATGTAGACGGTCTTGCCCTTGGTCAGGTATTCACCGGCGATTTCAGCCTGCTTGCCCCACAGGGTGACCCGGTGCCATTCGGTCCGTTCTTCCCAATCGCCGCTCTTGTTTTTAAACTTTTCGCTGGTTGCCAGGGAAAACGTGGCCACTGCCTGACCTGAGGTGGTGTAGCGCACCTCCGGATCTTTTCCCAGATTACCGATCAACATCACCTTATTCAAGCTGGCCATAGGAGTCTCCCCAAGTAGATTCTGTGTGGAGGTCGTATATACCACCCTGCAGGAAACCGTGCAAGGCATTCGGCCCTTGCTTGACCTTACTCTTTAAAATAGTTACACTTCCGCAGTTTTTGACGGGGGTGTCCTGGTGGCTGTTCTGCGTGGCCTGCTCTATATGGCGGTATTTTTTCCGCTTACCTTTCCGATTGCGGCGGTGGCGATCCTGTCGACTCTGCTGGATCGTAGTTATTACAGCTGGTTTGCCCGCTTCTGGGGGCGGTTGGGTATCCGCCTTGCTGCGCTCAAGGTGACGGTCAGCGGTGCTGAGCATATTCCTGACGGTCCGGTTATCGTGATGAGCAACCATGCCAGCAA
>DKFG01000048.1:0-1420 GCA_002452325.1 Geobacter sp. UBA6802 | reverse complement strand
TTCCGGTCTTTGGCTGGTCCATGCGTCGGGGCGGCTATATCCCGCTGGATCGGGGTGACGGCCGCAAGGCGCTCAAGAGCATGGATGAGGCGGCTCAGCAGATCAAGGCTGGCACCAGCGTGATCGTCTTTCCTGAAGGTACCCGTACCCGCGACGGGAACCTGCTGCCGTTCAAGCGGGGGGGCTTTCTGCTGGCCGTGAAGGCCGGGGTGCCGGTGGTGCCGGTCAGTATTAAAGGGAGTTTTGCCATTAATCCCGGCGGCTCTCTGGGGTTGAACCTGGGTAAGGCAGTCCAGATCATGATTCATCCTGCTATCACCATCCCGGAAGGGATCAAGCGCGCCGCTGCTGAAGAGCTGCTGATGCACCGGGTGGCAGACGCCATCAGCAAAGGGCTGGCATGAAGGCGCCCCAGTATCTGCTGATGGTGCTGGCCGGGCTGGTCTGCTGCGGTTGGGGGCTCTTGGCTGCCCATCGCTGGCCATCCCCACGCAATCTTCTCCCCAGCCTGGTGACGGTGCTGGGGGTACTGTTGATCATGATCGGCGCCCTGCTGACCTTTCTGCCCCGCTTCTTTCTGGAATAACCACCATGCTGCGTACCATTTCCACCATTATTATCACCCTGTTGCTCAGCTTGAGTCTGCTGGTCGCCAATGTCTGGTGGCGACAGAAGGTGCAGTTTGAGGAGGGAGAAGCCGGTTTTCGCACGGGGGATTTCATGGTGGCCCTGACCGGCTATGAGTCGGCCATTCGGATGTATCTCCCCTTCAGCAACAGGATTGAAGAAGCAGCTGAACAGATCTGGTTATTGGCAGAGACCGCCGAACGGGTTGGAGATGTAGATCGTGCCCTGGCAGGCTACCGGTCATTGCGCAGCGCCTTCTATAGCGTCCGCTGGCTGCGCCAGCCCGGGCAGAACTGGATTGACTGCTGTGACAAAAAAATCGCGGTGCTGGCGCCGCTACGTAAAGGACAACACGAATGAGTACTGCACCATTACGAATAGTTGCGCTGGGTGGTTTGGGTGAAATCGGTATCAACTGCATGGCCTATGAATGCGGAGACGATCTGATCCTGGTGGATGCCGGGCTGATGTTCCCGGATGCCGATATGCCGGGGATCGATTATGTCATCCCTGATTTCAGCTGGCTGCGGGAACGGGCCGACAAGCTGCGGGGGATTGTGCTAACCCACGGCCATGAGGACCATATCGGCGCCCTGCCGTTTCTGTTGCGGGAGTTTCCGGTGCCGATCTACGGCACTTCCCTGACGTTGGGGATTCTGGAAGGGAAGCTGCAGGAGTACAAGGTGACGGCTGACCTGAACCCGGTACAGCCCCGTGACACGGTCACGCTGGGCTGTTTCAGCATCGAGTTCATCAGGGTGGCCCACTCGGTGGTGGACGGCTGCGCCCTGGC
>DKFG01000053.1 GCA_002452325.1 Geobacter sp. UBA6802 | reverse complement strand
GCCAGCAACTGCTTTAGTGGTTGTAGTAAAAGATCATGGTAGTGCATGGTCAAGACTCCATCTTTCTGACGTTGCCGGTCTGGTATTCGTCTCCGATTCTGGTTTCACCCAGACAGTAGGAACAGAGCGCCGACGGCATGGAGAAACGTAGCCGCATCCCCTTCAGGGTCTCGATATCCGAGGCCTCTTCAAACAGGGTAGTCAGCTCAAAGGCCCCCTGGCCGGTAATGCCGTTGATGTTCATGATGGTTGCACCGGGATTGACCTGCTTGACCCGTGAGGCAAACACCTCCCGTTCGGCCTGGGAGACGATATCCCCCTTGGTAATCACCACAATATCGGCTGATTTCAGCATCGGCCCGATCTTGCGCGGGGTATTGATGCCGCTCAGATTATCAATTACACAGACCGCCGTGATATCCTTGATATGGGGGGAACAACGGTTGCAGAGACCGGCTGATTCGCTGATCAGGAAATCACACTCATTCTCAACACCCCATTTGACGCAGGCTTCGATGTTGCTGACGAAGTAGTGATCCGGGCACTGGGAGCCTGAGAGTCCCTTCTTGACCAGCACCCCCTTCTTGGCATAGCGCAGATCATCTTCCGTCATCAGGCAGTCATATTTGACCACCCCGATCTTCTTCTGCTTTGCCTGCAGCGCCTCGATTACCCGCAGGATGACCGAGGTCTTACCGGATGATGGCGGGCCGGATACGGTTAGAAAATGCATGATTGTTCTCCTTGAACCCCTCCCAGCCTCCCCTTGTCAGGGGAGGAGCTCGGGCTTTGTCACGTCCCCCCTGACAAGGGGGGATTGAGGGGGGTTGCTTATAATCTTACTCATCCGCGTTCATCGCTTCTTCAAACAGCCCCACGGTATAACGAATCTGTGCGGCGATATCATGGCTGTAGAGGTAGTCCCAGCCGACCCACTGCCAAGGATGCTGCTCCGGCAGCTGGTTCTCTACAGCAGGATTCAAGGCCGGGAACAGCCCTTTGTTGGTCAGGATCTCCCCCACCTCTTTGCTGTAGAGAAAGTCGGCAATCGGCTGCAGCTTGGTTTGCTTCTCCTTCTTGGCCAGCATAAAGATCGGGCTGATAATGGCGCCATCTTCAGGCCAAACAATCTCCAGACTCTTGACCATGCCAGCCATCCGGCTGAAGAAATAGGGGATGATCGTCACCGGCGGCTTTTCTTCCGCCACCCGCTGGGCATTCTTGATCATCTGGGCCGGATGCATCGACTTGAGCATGCAGCGCCCCAGCTTCTTTACACCGTCATCACCGTACATCTTGTGGATGGTGAGCAGAATCGCGTTAAACAGATCAAAGTCACCCACCGGCAGGGCTACCTTCTGCTCAAAGGCAGGCTCCAGGATATCGGCCCAGGTGCGGGGTACCGGCAGATCGCCCAGCTCATCATGGTTGACCATGAAGGCGGACGGCACCACTGAAATCAGGCCATAATGCCCTTTGGGGTCCTTCAGCTCCAGGCCGTCAAAACTGGTATTGATCGGCCCTCTGGTCAGGTCGGCAAACAGCCCCTGCTCCTTGAACCTGCCAATATGGGCCGGATCAAAGAAGGTCTCAAATCCGGCTGAGACAAAGATATCCGGTAGCTGTTCGGCATCGGTAACCTTCTGGATATGTTCCTCCATCCACTCGGAACCCAGCGAAGCAGCTTCAAACTTGTAGCTGACCGTGGTACCGCTGTCTTTGGTGTACTGCTCGATAAAGCGGTCAAAGCCCTCCAGCAGTGGCAGCCGTACCGGGCAGGGCAACAGGCCGGAGATGGTGATCTCGCTCTGCTCCTGCTGGGTCTGCTTCATGGTGACATCCACCTGATTGCTCTTTTCATCAACCTTCTGCTGCAAGAGCCCCAGAAAATTATCCAGGTCATAGTTTTTGGTCAGGGCTGCCCGCTCCAGCTTCAAAAAACTACCAACACCGGCCAGAACCTTGGGGTCTCTCAGGTTCTCAAACCCGTTGGCAACCAGCACCTCCAGTGTTTCCGGATGCTGTTCCAGCAGTTCTTTTATGGTCATATCCTTCTGTATCAGGTGTGCGCTCATGGCGTCCTCCTCCTATGATCTGGTATCACCTTAACCGGATCAGTGACCTTACACATTGACTTGTATCAAAAAAACAAAAAAGAGACCAATACTGTCTCTTTTAATACTTGCCTGACCACCACGATATGGTAAAAGGAGCTGAACAACGAAAGGAAATTTCTATGCAAACAAAGCGGGTAGTTGTCATCGGGATGGGATTTGGCGGCGTCCGGGCAGCCCGGGCCCTGGCAGGCAGCGGGCTTGATGTGCTGCTGATTGACCGCAACAACTATCACCTGTTTCAGCCTCTGCTCTATCAGGTGGCCAGTGCCGGTCTTGAACAGGAATCAATCGCCTACTCCATCCGCGCCATGGCCCGGCAATGGCCCAATGTCCGCTTCCACCTCACGGAAGTAACCGGCGTTGATTTTAACGCAAGAGAGGTGCAGACCACCACCGGCCCGGTAAGCTATGATTACCTGATCATCGGCGCCGGCAGTGCCACCAACTTCTTCGGTCTCACCACGGTACAGCAGCACTCCTACGACCTGAAAGAGCTTGAGGATGCAGAGGTACTGCGCAACCAGATCCTGAACTGCTTTGAGCAAGCGGTGATTGAACCGGACCCGGCCCGCAAACGGGCCTTGATGACCTTTGTGATTGTGGGTGGCGGGCCAACCGGCGTGGAATTTGCCGGTGCCCTGATTGAGCTGGTTACCTATGTTCTGGCCAAAGACTACCCTGAGCTGGGCATTCATACCGCCCGGGTGGTGCTGGTGGAGGCTACCGATCGCCTGTTGGCAGCCATGCCCCAGGAGTTGGGGATGTACACCCTGCAGAAGCTGCGCAGCATGTGTGTTGAGGTATTGCTGAACGCCCAGGTGGTTGATGCGGATGACACACGGGTGGTGCTGCACGACGGTGCCGTCATACCGGCCCATACCCTGATCTGGTCAGCCGGTGTCAAGGCAGCCCCGCTGGCTGCAGCCCTGGCGGTTCCCCATGCCGGTGGCGGCAGAATTCCGGTCCAGCCGGACCTGACCCTGGCTGATCACCCGGAGGTCTATGTGGTGGGTGATATGGCCTGGCTGGAGCAGGACGGCAAGATCCTGCCGATGGTGGCACCGGTGGCGATGCAGATGGGTGCCTATGCCGGTGCGGCTGTTCTGGCCAGAGAGCAGGGCGAAGTGCCCGAGCCCTTCCACTACCGCGACAAGGGCAGCATGGCCACCATTGGCCGCAATACCGCCGTTGCCACCGGCTTTGGATTAAGCCTGAAGGGCTACCCGGCCTGGCTGGCCTGGCTGCTGCTGCATGTCTACTACCTGATCGGCTTCCGCAACCGGATTGTGGTGTTGCTGAACTGGGTCTGGTACTACTGGTTCCATGAACGCCAGGTGCGGCTGATCACCAGACGTAAACCGATGAAACAGGATTAGCCTTTAGGCATAACTATAAAAAATACAAGGGAGAGTGCAGCCAGCACCCACATCCCGCCGGAGACCTCCCGGGCCCGGCCGGTGCAGAGCTTGATCAGGGGATAGGAAAACAGGCCGACCGTCATGCCGATCCCGATATTGTAGGTAAAGATCATCAACGCAACGGTCAGGAAGGCCGGAATCAGTTCGGTAAAATCGTCAAAATCAAGCCGGGTGACGGCCTGGAGCATCAGGGCACCGATCACCACCAGGGCAATACCGGCGGCATAGCCCGGCACCATGGTAAAAAGCGGTGCAAAAAAGAGCGACAGGGCAAACAGTACCGCCACCACCAGGGCGGTAAAACCGGTACGTCCACCTGCTGCAATACCGGTTGCTGATTCAATGTAAGCGCCGGTGGTGGTGGTTCCCAGCAGCGGGGCAAGGGTGGTGGCAACGGCATCTGCCAGCATCGGACGTTCGATCTCCGGCAGGTTACCGTCCTTATCCAGCAGGTCAGCCCGCATGGAAAGACCGATCAGGGTGCCGATGGTATCCAGGAAGGCCATCATAAAGACCACCAGCACCACCGGAAAGATGCCGGGTTGCAGGGTGCCGGCAATATCAAGCTTCAGAAAAACCGGTTCCAGTGAGGGGGGCAGACTGACCAGCGATGCCGGCAGCTTCGTAAGCCCCAGCGCCACGGAACCGAGGGTTGTGGCGACAATGCCGTACAGCAGCGCCCCGTTTACCTTCCTCGCCATCAGCACCACGCACAGCAGAAAGCCTGCCGCAGCCAACAGGACCGAACTCTGGGCAATGTTGCCCAGCCTGACCGGCGCCCCCGGCACCCCCAGTACCACCAGGCCGGTTTCATTCAGACCGATAAAGGCCAGGAACAGTCCGATCCCCACCGCAAAGGCAGCCTTCAACGAGATCGGAATCGATTCAGCCAGCCACGAACGCACCTTCAGAACGGTCAGCAGGACAAAGGCCAGTCCGGCCCAAAAAACCGCCCCCAGCGCAATCTGCCAGGAATAGCCCATCCCTTTCACCACCACAA
>DKFG01000154.1:1006-2598 GCA_002452325.1 Geobacter sp. UBA6802 | reverse complement strand
GGGTATCCGGCTGCTGAACGGCTTTGTGAGCTGATGACGCACAGGACTGCTGAGCCCTGGCTGTTGATCGATAAAGCGGTGCTGGATGAGGTGGCTAACCATCATAATATATCAAAGGATATTCTTGACAGCCTGGGAGAGAAAAATCGTCTGCTGGATGATATTCTGGCAACCTTTTCACCCCGCTGGACCCACAGTCAGGATTGCTTCAGATTGCTCTGTCAGCATGTGGTTGCCCTGGCTGAACAAGGCAATGTGATCATCATGGAGCTGGGTGGGGCAATCATTACCCGGCATTTTGAGCATGCCTGGCATTTCAGAATATACGCCTCAGCCGAGTTCAAGGTTCGCATCCTGGCCAAGCGACTGGGTATGGGCAATGATGAAGCGGAAAAGCTGATGCTTAAACAACAACGTTTACGGGATGCCTTTACCCGTGACTTTCTCGACCAGAATGACCACGATCCGCTCCTGTACGACATGCTGTTCAACAATGAACGTTCAGACCCTGACAAAATAGCTGAAACCATAGCCGATCATGTAATTACACAGTTGGCATCGAAATAATAAAATAGCTTGACAAGTTATTAGATAGGTATTATTACGAATTAACGAAAGCGGTAAAATCTAATCTACTCTGGAGGAATGAATCAGATGGCTAATGGACCCAAGACCGAGAAAAATCTGATGGAAGCTTTTGCCGGTGAATCACAGGCTAACCGTAAATATCTGGCATTTGCCAAGCAGGCAGACAGTGAAGGGCTCCCCCAGGTTGCCCGTTTGTTCCGTGCCGCTGCTGAGGCAGAGACCGTACATGCCCATGCTCACCTCAAGGCCCTGGGCGGAATCAAAAGTACCAAGGAGAATCTGCAGGAGGCGATCAGCGGTGAAACCCATGAATTCAAAGAAATGTATCCGCCCATGATCGATGCAGCCAAGGAGGAGGGTTCTACTGAAGCGCTCCGCTCCTTCACCTATGCCAACACCGTTGAAAAGACCCATGCTGAGTTGTATCAAAAGGCCTTTGACGGGCTGGGACAAGCCGGTGAGCAGTTTGATTACTACGTCTGCCCGGTCTGTGGCCATACCCATGAAAAGGCTGCCCCAGACAAATGTCCTGTCTGCGGCGTTGCTGCATCTTTATTTGTCCAGATCAAGTAAGTCCTGCGCATCAAGGCGGGCGGCATCGGTTGATGTCCCCCGCCTTTTTTATACTGACTCAATAGGTATTTTTATTACTTGAAAATTTTTTGCAGTTTGATTGACAGGTGCAGATGCTGTGTCATACTGCTTGTTGAATAAGCCCAATGGCCCACTTGGTAGCGACGTTTAGTGCATTATCAACCTTATTCTTTGAAAGGAGTAGATTGCATGAGTGACAACAGCAAATGCCCGGTAACCGGTAAGTCCAGCAGGCAGGTGGCAGGCGGCGGAACATCCAACCGCGATTGGTGGCCAAACCAGTTGAATCTCCATATTCTTCACCAGCATTCCGCAAAGTCCAATCCGCTGGGTAAAGAGTTCAACTATGCTGAAGAATTCAAAAAACTTGATCTTGCTGCCATCAAAAAAGATCTCTATGCCCTGATGAC
>DKFG01000154.1:0-867 GCA_002452325.1 Geobacter sp. UBA6802 | reverse complement strand
TGCTCTGGCCGATCAAGCAGAAGTATGGCCGCAAGATCTCCTGGGCAGACCTGATGATCCTGGCTGGTAACTGCGCGTTGGAATCAATGGGTTTCAAGACCTTTGGGTTTGGCGGCGGCAGAGAAGATGTCTGGGAGCCGGAAGAGGATATCTACTGGGGCAGCGAGGATTCCTGGCTTGGGGATCAGCGCTACAGCGGCACGCGTGATCTTGAAAACCCGCTGGCAGCAGTTCAGATGGGGCTGATCTATGTCAACCCGGAAGGGCCCAACGGCAATCCGGATCCGGTTGCTTCCGGGGTTGATGTGCGCGAGACCTTTGCCCGGATGGCCATGAATGATGAAGAGACCGTTGCCCTGGTTGCCGGAGGCCATACCTTTGGTAAATGCCACGGTGCAGGAACAGCAGACCATGTGGGGCCTGAGCCTGAAGGTGCAGGCCTTGCGGAGCAGGGACTGGGCTGGAAGAGCAGTTTTGGTAGTGGCAAAGGTGGCGACACCATCAGTAGTGGCATCGAAGGTGCCTGGAAGCCAAACCCCACCACCTGGGATATGGGTTACCTGAAGGTGCTGTTCAAGTATGAGTGGGAACTGGTCAAGAGTCCGGCCGGTGCTCACCAGTGGCTGGCCAAGGATGTGGATGACGAGGATCTGGTGGTGGATGCCCACAACCCAACAAAGAAACTCCGTCCGATGATGACCACGGCTGACCTGTCGCTGCGCTTTGATCCGATCTATGGGCCGATTGCACGGCGTTATCAGGAAAATCCTGATCAGTTTGCCGATGCCTTTGCCCGTGCCTGGTTCAAGCTGACCCACCGTGATATGGGGCCCCGTTCTCGCTATCTTGGTGCTGAGGTTCCTGCAG
>DKFG01000127.1 GCA_002452325.1 Geobacter sp. UBA6802 | reverse complement strand
GCAGCAACTTCAATGAAGGCCGGGAGCTCGAAGAAGAAGGACGGATTGAAGAGGCGATGTACCGCTATGCCGAAGCGTTCAGGATCGATCCTGAGGTGGCCGATTACCGGCTCAAGTTTCTGGCAGCACGCCAGACCGCCGCCCGGAAACGCGAAAAACAGGGAGATGAGCTGCGTGCTGAGGCCCGATTTGCCGAAGCGGTAAGCGCCTACCAGACCGCGGCAGGCCTTGACGCCAGTGAACCCCGCTATGCCCAGAAGGCGGCTCTGGCCATCCAGCTGCGCGATGCGGCGGCAGCTGCCCAGGAAGGCGCCGAGCTCGAAAAGGGCAACAAACTACGCGAAGCCGCCGTGGCCTATGCCCGTGCACAGGAATTGGCCCCCAAAAACCCGGATTACCAGGCTGCAGCCCAACGCATAACAAACCTGCGCAAATCAAAGCTGGACGGCTTCGAGTTGCAGCTCAAGTCCAACCAGCCAATCACCCTGCGCTTCCGCGAGACCCGTCTGAAGGATGTCTTTGCGGTGATCTCCCAGCTCTCGGGCATCAGCTTTGTCTACGACCCCGACCTGAAGGACCAAAGCATCAGTATCCACCTGGAAAAGGCCACCTTCCGCCAGGCCGTCGATCTGCTGTCCGGCATGCACAAACTGGGGCACAAGGTGCTAAATGAATCCACCATGCTGCTCTACTCCAAGAACCCGGAAAAGGTGAAACAGTACGAAGACCTGCAGCTGCGCACCATCCACCTGAACCACCTTGACGCCAAGCAAGCCGCCAATCTGGTGCGCACCATGCTGCAGGTGAAGCGGTTGTACATCAACGAAGGTTCCAACGCCCTGGTGGTACGGGATACCCGCGAGGTGGCCGACGTGGTGGAGCGGATCATCGAGGCCAACGATCTGCCCGACGCCGAGGTCGTGCTGGATGTGGAGGTGATCGAGATCAGCGACCGGGATGCCAAAAACGTGGGGCTGCTCTTAAGTAACTACAACGTTCAGTTGGGGGCCTTTTCCCCCAACGGCAACCTGCTGGCCACCTCGCTCACCAAAACAGTCACAAACTCAGAGACGTCAGAAATAATAGATGCGACGCCCACCAATCTGGTCAAGGCCTTCAGCATACGGGGCTTTGGTGGCTATGTGACCGTGCCCAATGCCCAGTTCAACTTCGGTAAGACCCTGGCCAACGGCGAGGTGCTCTCCAATCCCAAGATAAGGGTCAAGAACCGGGAGAAGGCCAAGTTCAACGTCGGCACCCGGGTACCGATCACCACCGCCACCCTGGCCACCACCGGCACCCTCTCCCAGACCAACGTCCAGTATGTGGATGTGGGGATCAAGGTCAACGCCGAGCCCACCATCCAGTTGAATAACGAGGTATCCATCAAGTTGGGGCTGGAGGTCAGCTCAATCATCTCCCGCGAGACCGTGGGCGGAGCTGACAGCGCCACCACGGTGGTGACCATCGGCACCCGCAACCTGGACACGGTGTTGAGCCTCAAAGACGGCGAGACCAGCGTGATCGGCGGCCTGATTTCCCGCAGCTCCAGCGACAGCACCCAGAAGGTCTTCCTGCTGGGGGACCTGCCGCTGATCGGTCCCCTGATTTCCAGCAACGAGACCAGCAAGGACAAGACCGAACTGATCCTGGCCATTACACCGCGACTGGTGCGCGGCGTGACCGTGCTGGGGCCACGCCTGAGTTCCTTCAGCTCCGGCAAGGAGGATGACCCCTCCTTATCGGCACCCTATGCATCCTTTGAGCAGGAACCCGAATACGAAAGGCCGGCGGATTCCTCCGCACCTCCAAACGCTGCTTTAAAGCCGCAAACTGCACCGCCGGCTCCGGCGCCCCAACCTGCACCGGCTCCACCAGTACAGGCCCGGCCGATACAGCCAACGACGCCCGTTGAGCCGGCAACCATTCAGCAAGTAGCTCCACGGCCAGCACAGGTGCCACCACCGCCGCCAGCCAGGAGGCCATCCAATACCTTCAGGTTTGCACCACAGGGGGGACAGCAGCCACGGCCACCGGCGGTGGCGCCACAGCCTCAGCCGGAGCAAACGACGGTGCAGCCCCCGGAGTCGGCGCCGCCTGTTGAGCCACCTGCAGAACCGGCCGTTGACCAGATGCCGGCATCCGACCAGCCATGAAACGCTGGAGCATCAGGGGCCTGACCCTGGTGGAACTGCTGGTGGCGATAACCCTGCTGGCGCTGCTGGCCTCGGCGGTCTTGCCGTTTTCCCGCATGACTGCCCAACGGACCCGCGAGATTGAGTTACGGCGCAACCTGCGTACCATCCGCACCGCCATTGACGACTACAAAAAGACGTATGACAAGGCGATCGAACAGAAAAAGATCATGGCCGTGGAGAATCTTTCGGGCTATCCCAAGACCCTGGAACTGCTGGTGGAAGGGGATGATTTTGGCGGTCTGTACGGGGCAAAGCGCAAATTCCTGCGCCGTATTCCGCCTGACCCGATGAACCCGCCCGGCCCCGGGCAGCCGCCGCAGTGGGGCCTGCGTTCCTACAGCGACCAGCCGGATTCGACCAATTGGGGCCGTGAGGATGTTTTTGATGTCTATTCGCTGAGTGAAGGAGTTGCCATTGACGGCAGCAACTACAAAGACTGGTAACAACGGGCCACGGGACACGGGCTGCGGGCTGAAAACCAGGGGCGGCTTCACCCTGATTGAACTAATGATCGTGCTAACCATCATCGCGATCCTGTCCGCCATCGCCATTCCCAACTACCAGTGGGCCCTGATTCGTGCCCGCGAGGCGGTGCTGCAGGAAAATCTCTACGGCATCCGTTCTGCCATCGACCAGTTCCATGCCGATCAGGGCAGGTACCCGGACAAACTGGAAGACCTGACAGCCCGCAAGTATATCCGGGATATCCCCAAGGACCCCTTTACCCGCAGCGCCGAAACCTGGATCACCGTGCCGCCCCCGGCTGAACTGCCGCCGGAGAATCCTGATGGCAGTCCGGCGTCAGTGGGGACACTGCCGCTGCCCAAGGGAAATGTCTACGATGTGCAGAGCGGTTCAGACCTGATCGGCAGCAACGGCATAGCGTATAAAGACTGGTGAAAACCGCCAGCGGAGGTAGGAGATGGGACGACAATCGCAAGCTGGCTGGTTGAGGCTGCTGCTGGTCGGCAGTCTGCTGGCGCTGACAGTGGCCATGCCGGCCGCAGCTCGCACCAGCCCGAAGGCAGGCGGCGTGGCGGTCTTCAGCATCGTCCCTTCCCAGGCCGAACCGGGCAGCCAGGTCATGCTCACCCTCACCAGCATCCAGGATGGCATGACGCTCCTGCTGAGTGGCAGCGAAGTACCCTGGCGGGCCCTTGACGAGCGAAAGATCGTGTTTATCGTCGATCCCGACACACCGGCTGGGCAGCATTCACTCACCGTGCGGGGGGAGGATGGCACGACCCGCTCCTACGCCTTTACTGTAGTACCGCTCAAACCGGTGGCGCTCAGCATCACCCCCGACCGACTTACCTCCTGTGCCGGCAACGACGCCCGAGAAATCATGGTAACCGGCCGCAATTTTGCGCCCAACTCACAGTTGTTATTTGACGGCGCCGTGATCCGCAGTCGCTTCATCACGTCAGACCGCATCCGCTTCACCGTTCCCACCACCCGCAGCGGGCTGCATCAGGTGGCGGTCAAAAACGGCGACCACGCCACCACCCCACTGGGCCTGACCATCATCACCGCACCAGAAATCAGCGCTGTCACCATCGGCACCGATCAGGTCAACAGCTACGAACTGGTGATTGAGGGTAACAACTTCCAGCAGACCAGCGCCCTGCTGGTGAACGGCACCCGGATCGACACCGCCGGCACCCTGCAGGGTGAACGGCTCTACGTGGTGGACTGCACCCGGATGATCTACCGTCGTCTGCCCTACTCTTCCACCCCGAAAGAGTTGCGCCTTCAGGCGGTCAACCCCGATGGTGAGACCAGCCAGACCCTGGTTATTTCAGCACCGTAGAATATTTGCCAGGAAGGAACGATTCCTGGTTGATACCAAGCAACACACTAAGCAAGCCATTAAAAGAAAATCCTGCTGATGCCGCAGCTCTCCTTGCTGTTCATTACGCCGAGCCCTGCTCTACCGGAGTCACTCTATGCCGATTTTGATCCTGGCTTTTTTTGTTTGCATGGCCCTCTCCACTCCACAACTCTACGCAGCACCGGCATCACCCGACCTGTTGGAAGCCACTCAACCTGACGGCACTACATTCAAACTACGTAAGCGGGGGGATGAATTTCAAAACTGGATCGAAACCGAGGCTGGATACACGGTTCTCAAAAACAAAAAAACAAAGGAATGGGAATATGCCATCAAGCAGGCCGATGGGAAACTGACTCGCTCTGGCGAAAAAGTGGTGCCGCACCTCCCCCCCCCTGTCCATCTTCCCCGGCACCTCAAGCCCTTCCGCAATACCGAGGCCGAAAAGGCACACGCCCAGACCCTGCAGGAGATTTACCAGCAGCGTCTGCAGCCCAGACAGGTGGTCAACGACTATAACGCCATGACCTCCACAACGACCACGAGCACCTCCTACGCTCCGGGCGACTGGTTACCGGTACCGGTTTCGGGCAACCGCCCCCTGCTGGTAATTCTGGTCAACTTCACCGACCGCACCCTTACCACCTCCGCCTCGGACTGGGCCGACGCGGTTTTCAGCACCACACCCGGTGTAAAATCCGTTGCCAACTACTACAGAGACAACTCCTTCAACACCCTCTCGGTCCTGCCGGTTACCCACAGTCAGGCAGGCAACCCCGCCGGCGTGGTTACGGTCTCTATCAATCATATCCACCCAAACTATGATGAGGACAGCGATACGAATCTTGGCACTGCCGAGCCAATCTGGGTGGCGGCCGCCATCAACGCTGCGGCCACCCATGTCAGTTTTGCCACCCTGGATAGCAACCATAACGACTACATCGACCGCACCGAGGCGGTGGTCTACCTGATCCCGGCCGGCTACGAGGCCTCAACGACGGACAAGACTCCCAGCGTCTGGGCCCATGCCACTCGCTATCCCAGCGGTGGACTCGCGGCAGCCGGCAAGCTGTTTCCGGTCTATGCCATGAACGGTGAGTTGAACAATGGAGATGACCAGCAAACCATCGGGGTGATCGCCCACGAACTAGGCCACCAGCTCTGCGGCCTACCCGACCTCTATGACACCACGGGCAACAACGGCGCCATGGGTTATTTCTCACTGATGGCCGCCGGCAGCTGGGGCAGAGACTCTCTGGAGGCATCAGGTACCACCCCGGTTACGCTGGATGCCTGGTCACGGGAGTATCTGGGCTGGACCACCCCGATCATCCCCAGCACGACCGGCACCATCTCGTTGCAGCCCCCGCTCTCCTCGCCCAGTGCCGCTTACAAGTTTGTTAACGCCAGTGTCAGTACCAGCGAGTACTTTCTGGTTGAGCATCGCCGTCAGGCTGGCTGGGATATGGGATTACGCGGGTTCTTCGGCCCACTATGGCAGGGCGGGTTGCTGTTGACCCATATCGACATCACCGCCGGCACCGTGGGCAGCAATGACATCAACAACTACACCGTCAACAATGTGGCGGGCGGTGGGCACCAGGGGGTCGTGCCGGTCCAGGCCAGCACGTCATCCTGCGACATGCTGACCACCGCATCTGACGGCTGCCCGACAACCCTCTTCTCTTATGACAACAATGCCTTCTGGTCGGTGCTGACGACGCCCAACTCGAACTACTACGACGGGACCCCCAGCAACTTCAGCCTGAATAACATATCACTGCCAGCCGAAACCCTGACTGCCATCATCTCATTTGCGCCACCGACTCAACTGACCATTGCCAAAGAAGGCAACGGCAGCGGCACCGTCACCTCATCGCCGGACGGCATCTCCTGCGGTGCTACCTGCAGCGGCCAGTTTATCGCCCCCTCGTTTATCACTCTGACGGCCGTTGCTGATGCCGGCTCAGTCTTCACCGGTTGGTCTGGTGGAGGCTGTAGCGGGACTGGTGCATGCCGTGTTGATTTCACAGCAGCAACCAGCGTTACCGCTACCTTTGCCCTAATCACACCGATACTTTCAGAGACCTTTGACGCCACGACCGCACCATCCGGCTGGAGTGTGATTGATAATGCTACTACCAATGCGGTCTGGCGTTTTGACGATCCTGCTACGCGCACAAACCAGACAGGTGGCTCAGGAAACTTTGCCATCGCTGACAGTGATGCTGCTGGCAGCATCACTATGGATACAGTACTAACGACCCCTGTTATGGATTTGACGGCTTACAGTAGGGTGTTTTTGAATTTCAAAACCTATTTCAAAAATTACTCTACAGAAATTGCTGATATTGACGTGAGTATCAATGGGTCTAACGGGCCTTGGACAAATATTTGGCGCGTAACCGGTGGTAACTACGGCCCGGCTTCAAATACAATTGATATTACGTTACCTGCTGCAGGTCAGCAAAATGTTGTGATTCGTTTCAGATATTACAATGCAAACTTCGATTGGTTCTGGCAACTTGATGATATCGCCCTCACGGGCGTACTACTCCCGCAAAGATCCCTCACCGTCACCCCCGCCTTCACCAGTGCCGGCAATGTGGTTGGTAGCGGCACCATTACCGGCACCAACGGCATCTCCTGCCAAACAAGTAGCGGCGTTACCTCAGGCACCTGCGCTGCCACCGCCAGCGCCGGAACAACCATCACCCTTGCCGCAGCACCTGATGCCAACTCGCTCTTCAGCGGCTGGATCGGCAGCGACTGCACTGGCACTGCCGGGTGCAGCATTACCCTGCTCAACGACAGCGCAGTCACTGCAACCTTCAGTGGCGCCTGGAAGGCCAGACTCGGCATCACCGGCTATGACACTGTAACGGCCGCACAGAGTGCTGCCCTGCCAGGGGGTACTATTCTGGCCCGCGCAACTGAGTTCACTGAAAACTTGAACATTGGCACGGAGCTCTCGCTCAAGGGCGGTTACAATGCCGATTACAGCAGCAACGCCGGCGCCTTCAGCACCCTGTCCGGCACCCTGACCATCGGTAGCGGCAGCCTGACCGTGGAAAACCTGATCATACGCTAACACCGCTAGCTGGCCCTACTTGACAGAGCATGTATACAAGCGGTACGTTACGTAAACTTTTCCCGCCCAGGAGGTGTACACTTAAATGTCCAGACTAACGAAAATGGCCCTTTTGCTACCGGCCCTGCTGCTGTTGCTTCTGACAAGCATGGCTCAGGCCGCCACCATCTCTGGCACCATCACCAACAGCTCCGGCAAGAGCGGCAGGATTTATGTGACTGCCACACCGCAGGGCCAGAGCTACAGCGCCTACGGTGTCAGCCTGGCCAGCGCCGGCTCATTTACCATACAGGGGGTACCAACAGGCACCACCTACACGGTCAAGGCATTTATGGATACACAGGGTGACTGGCGGCAACATGCAAACGACCCGGTAGGAACGATTGACAACATAACCGCCGGAGCGACCAACGCCAATATCACCCTTACCAATCCCGACTTGATGCCGCCAGCAGCCGGCGGAATCATAGTGCTTCAAGGGAATGGCGGAAACGCGGTGCTCTGGGAGGAGATGAGAGACGAAAACACCGACTTGTCGATTGCCGACTACTACGAGGTCTCATGGAGCAGCAGTGCAAGCGGAATTTCCCCGACCACCAGAACGGTCAAATCCAAATCTGATCTTGGTTTTTTTGTTCACAGCGGGGGGGCTTCAACACTCTATTACCGGGTGACCGCCAAAGTTGGCGCAAACTCGGCATCAACCGCCTGGACCCCGGTCACCACCCGCACCGACGGTGTCACGGTATCCGGCACCGTCAAAACCTTGGGCTTCACCCCAACCGGTCCGTTGATGGTTGTCCTCGAGCGTTCAACCAGTGAAGCCCCTGATTTTTTCGTCAGCGTCATCCCCAGCCCAGGAGCCTCAAACAGCTATAGCCTGTCAAACATCCCGGCCGGCACCTACAACCTGTATACATACATCGACATGGACAACGACGGGGCCCTGTCCTTTGGTGACATTTCCTATGAGGCTTCGGAATTCACAGCCCCCCAGGTGACTGTCGGCGCGACCGCTGTAACAGCGCAGGAGCTGACCATCGTTGGTCGACCGGCCGATGCCTTCGTCACTACCCAGCATGGTATGAGCACGAACAACGAATGGCTCAATATCGGCTTGACCGTGGAGGCGCAACTCAAAAAACCGGTCAACGTGCTGGTCTCGGGTCCAAGCCTGGCCGAACCGGTCAACGTCGGCCTTGCCGATGACGGTGAATTCAATCTGTACCCATGGCAGCTGGCGGCTAATCCGCAGGTCGGCGACCAATATTCGTTTACCCTTGAGTACTCAGACGGCACGACAACTGGAGCAACGCCAGTAACTTACCAGATCACAAATATCCTGAACAGCTTTCCCACCCCGGTCAGCCCTGAGGGGTATGTCGCGTACAACCCGACACCTACCTTCAGCTGGACCACCCCGGCAACACCACCCGAGGCCCCCTACAGTTACAGTTTTTGGATGTACGGCGGTGATCTGTACTGGGGATCGGAGGATGATTACCCGTCCAGCCAGACATCAGTTGTCTATAATGCTGATGGTCTCGCATCGTCTCCAACATTGAGCGCCGACACCACCTACAGCTGGACGCTGCAGGTGAGGGATCGTTTCGGCAACTCAGCCTCATACTCAACTGAATTTTTCATGACCACCGCACCAATGGTGACCGGCTTTACGCCTGCCTCAGCCCTGTCCGGTTCAACCATTACCATTTCGGGCCTCAACTTCAACGCCACTCCTGCAAACAACCTGGTTTACTTTAGCGGCGGTGTCAGCCGGGCGGCATCTGGCGGCACGACAACCTCCCTGACGGTCACGGTTCCACAGGAGGCACAATACGGATCAATCCAGGTACATAACGGCACAACTCTGAGTGCACCAAGCACGATGATGTTCGGTCCTTACGCGCCTGTTTCGTTCACCGGCGCAGTTAATGTGCCCGGAGCCCAAATAGAACTGGAAGGAAACCCTGCAGTAAAGACGACCGCAGGAATGGACGGCAGCTTTACACTGACCGGACTGCCCGGCTCACCTATGGCATTCCGCCTCAAAATTTCAAAGGACGGCTACCTGCCGGTCTACAGCGATGTATTCACCACCAACACGAACATTGATGCATCGGCGTATTCGTATCAACTGCAAACCTCCGCCGACCTCAATCTGGCCCCGGGGGCAAGCGCCGTCTTTGCCACAATCCTCGACAATACCGGCGCACCGTTGCCGGGGGTAGTTGCCGGCTCCACCTCCGGGACGGTCATGTACTATAACTCCTCAAGCGACGACTTCAGCGGCACTGCCACCGACGCAAGCGGTCTTGTGGCGATTCTCAATCTGTATGGCTCGGTGACCATCACGCCGCTTAAAGACGGTTGGATCATTCCAGAAAAAAACATTACTAACATTCCTAACAGTTCAGTTGTGGAACTGGCGATCTTCGGGCAAGTTGCCGTGGTCGATCACACCCTGACGGTTACCCTGGACGGGAGCGGCAGTGGCAGCGTCTTCAGTACCCCGGCAGGCATTGATTGCGCTGCGGACAGCTGTGATGCCCTGTTCGAAAGCGGCAGCAGCGTGACGCTTACGGCAACCCCCAACAGTAGCTCCACCTTTGGCAGCTGGAGCGGCTGCACCAGTGCAACCGGCGCCAGTTGCAGCGTAACCATGGATAGCTCCAAGGGCGTAACCGCCACCTTCAATTCCGCCAAGGCCCAGATCGGCTCCACCGGTTATGCAACCCTGGCGGCAGCCTATGCCGCCGCTGGCAGCGGCGCACAGATACTGCTGCTGGATGGGGATCTGACCGAGTCTTTGACCACTGCAGAAAGCAAGGCCGTGACCTTGAAGGGTGGTTATAACGCTGCGTTTAGCGCCTTGACCGGCTATTTCAGTAATCTGACAGCGCCGTTGATCATACAGAACGGCACCCTGACGCTGGATCAGATCGTCGTCAAGTAAGCGGCGACCTGACTGTGCAAAAAACAACGCCCCCTTTGGGATACCCCAAAGGGGGCGTTGGCATATTTTCAAAGGACGTTGATTGACAGAACAGAGTTATATGCTATTTTTTTAGATCATATACCTGCCCCTCCAGGAGGCCACGCCATGCGCACCTTGACTCGGACTATCCTACCGTTTCTGATATTGCTGCTGCTCGGCGTCGCCACCATCAGCCAGGCCGCCACCATCTCGGGCAGCATCACCAACTCCACGGCAAAAAGCGGTCGACTGTATGTTGTCGTCGATCACGAAAGCTACGGCTCCACCGGTTACGGCACCAGTATTGCCGATGTAACTGCCGCAGAGACGGTCGCCTTCCAACTGCGCGGCGTCAGATCCGGCACGTATGTGGTGCGGGCCTTTCTAGATACCCGCGGAACCGGTTTCCCCTACGGGGAATCGCCGATCGGCATGTTAACTCCAGTTGTTGTTCCCACAGACGATGCCACCGTCACCGGCCAGAATTTTTCGCTTGCAGACCAGCCCCAGCAAACCCTCAACGCTCCTGAGCTGGCAGCCATCCCGCTGGATAACGGCGTGCTGCTGTTCTGGGATGTGGCCCCCAACGGCTACGATATTGAGATCGCCTCCCACTACAACGTCTACTGGAGCACCACCCCCAACCCCGGACCGGCCAACACCACCGGCGGCGGCTCAAAACTCAACATCCCCTCCCATAACGACGGCCATGCCTTCATTCCGCTGAATGACGGCGGCGTCTATTACTTTGCCGTGGAGGCGGTGCTTAGCTCCGCCACCAATTCACCGCAACGGGTCGCTACCCCCTCTGCAGTCACTATCGGTCCCAGTGCGGGAGGCCACACGGTCAACCTGACCCTCAACTTTGACGCTGCCCCTGGCGCACCACTGTTGGCAGTGGTGGAGAGCGATTTCGAGCAGTGGGCAGGCGGCGCCTACATCGCCTCCCCGACTCAGACTCAACTGATCACCATTCCTGGTGTGCCGGACGGAAGCTACGAGCTCTACTTAATTTTGGACAAGAACAGTAACGGCATCTACGACACCGGTGACGTCAACTTCACCGAACTGGAATGGCGCGCACCACTGATTGACATGGCCGGGGCCGACATCAACCTGGGCAGCCGGAACATGACGGTAAGCCGCAACCTTGAGAGCAGCCTGAGCACGGAACGCAACCTGCAGTCACCCTGGGTGTACTACGGCCTGAACTTCCAATTTTACAAACAGGTCAAACGACCGGCCCACTTTGTGGTCAGCGGGTCGCAACTGGACACGACCGACCTGGGCGTCAACTCCTGGGGTGAATTCTGGTCCTATCATCCCGTGCCCAGCGCCCCCACCGTTGGCGACAGCTACAGCATCACCGTGACCTACACCGACGGAACCACAGAGTCCTTCGACCTGTCGGTTTCCAATGTGCTGACGGTCAACCCAACCCCGACCCACCCGATCGGCACCACCGCCCCTGAGAGCGTCGCGCCCTGGTTCTCCTGGAACAGCCTTTCGGGACTGCCAAACACCCCGTTTTTGTACCGCGTCTGGTTACAACAAACCAATACCTCCGGCGATAACCTGTTTGAGGCCATACTACCACCGGACCGCACCTCGGTTGCCTACAGCGGCGATCCGCTGCAGACCGGAGTCGAGTACAGCTGGGCCGTTGAGATGGTCGACAGCCAGGGCAACCGGGCCGTCAGTTGGAGCTCCTTCACGCCCCAGGCCAGCGGACCGACTATCAATAACCCCGGCGGTATCAGTGCCTTTGACATGCCCTGCGGCGACACCACCCCGATCACCCTGTACGGCACCGGCTTCAGCGCCACGCCAGCCAACAACAGCATCTACCTGAACACTACCCAATACCCGATCACCCCGACCAGCGCCACGACCACCAGCCTGACCTTCCAGCTGCCGGACTGCGCCACCACGCCGTCGCCGGTCGGCCCGGTGATTGTCAAGGTTAGCGGTCAGCCGACCGTCGGCTCCCACGGTGAGTTCACCCCCACCTTTACTTTCAGCGGCAGCGTGGTCAATTCCAGCAACGCCGGGATGAGCGGTGTCACCGTGGCGCTGGACGCCACCGATCCGCTGACCTCAACCACCACCGCATCCGGCGGCGGTTACGGGCTGACCGGTATCCCCACCGGCAGGTTGTATCGTCTCAAGCTGTCCTACACCGGCATGATCCCGCTCTACACGGCCAACATGCTACACTATAACGACGCCTCAAGTTCCTTCCCCTACACCATGTTCGCAACATCAAACCTGACCACCTGGGGGGTCACGGCAGGCAAGGGGATCATCCGGGCCAAGACCCGCACCGATGCAGGCGTCGACCTGAACGGTGTTACCGTGTCCGCCTTTAGCAGTCGTTACAACTCCACAAGCCAGTACACGGTCAAGTACGGCACCAACTGCACCTCGACCACACCACTGGCTGACAGCCCAATTTTCTGCGTGATGAACGTGGAAGACGGCGATATGATCAAGGTGTGGGGAACCAAGACCGGCTATACTTTCAACTATCGCATCTTCAAGGGGGTGGCTAATGCCATGGGCCAATCGGGCCTGACCGGCACCCTGCTGCCCCAGACCTTCCCGATCGCCACGGCCGGCGCGGCCATGGGCTTCTCCTTTGACGGCACCAATTACCTGGTGGGCATTGAAAACCACGGCACCACCCCCACCACCATTGCCGCACAGATGCTGAATGCCAGCGGTACCCAGATGGGCAGCCTGATCAGCACCGGCCGCAGCGGCCTTGCTACAGCGGTGGCCTTCGACGGCACCAACCACCTGCTAATCTGGGAGGATGACGAACTGGGTGACTTGAACGGCGCCACCGGCTGGAAGATCTACGGCCAGTTTATCGACCGGGCCGGCGTTAAAGTGGGATCACCCTTTGCCATCACCACTGCCGGCATCTGGTTCGACGGCATGCGGCCGATGGCCTTTGGAGGCGGCAAGTATCTGGTGACCTATACCCGGCTGATCAACCCGGCCCTGGGCGACACCTCCGACAACCGCTACATCGGCGGACGGATCGTCAACCCCGACGGCAGCATGGGATCAGAATTCAGGATCAGCACCGGCAATGGCCAGGCCAGTGACGTGGCCTTTGACGGCACCAACTTCTTTGTGGTCTGGACCGAGGATCAGTTTGACCAGGAAATCAGGGGCCGTTTTGTCAGCACCAGCGGCGTGCCGGGCTCCGAGATATCGGTGAATGCCAGCACCGCACCCAGCGACAACCCCAAAACAGTGGCCTTTGACGGCACTAACTACCTGGTGGCCTGGAACGATGAGGTGAGCGGAGCAGGGACCTACACCTGGGACACCTTTGCGCAACTGATCAGCCCTGCAGGCGCCAAGGTGGGCGGCGTGATTACCGTCACCAATGAAGCAGGGCCACAGATACCGTCCAGCGTGGCCTTTGACGGCAGCAACTACTTGGTAACCTGGGTGGATCTGAGCTATGACACCAACGGCAACGGAACCTGCGATGTGGGCGAGAGCAGCTGCTGGGATATCTACGGCCAATACATCAACACCAGTGGTGTGCTCCAGGGCGGCAAGATCACCATCAACGCCACAGCCGGCAACCAACTGGGCGGCGTCGGCTTCGCCAACGGCAAGTACCTGGCCCTGGTCAATAACGGGATCGTGATGGGCGAAAACGGTATCAGCGAGGTAGCAGGGGTCGTAGGGCAGTTCATAACCCCGCTCTCTGTTCCCGCTGCGCCAACCATCAGCTCATTCAGCCCAGGCAGCGGTGCGGTGGGCAGCACCGTTACCATCAATGGCACCAATTTCGTCAAAGGCGCCACCGACGTCACCTTTAACGGTGTTGCCAGCGCCGTCACCGTGGTCAACAGCGGCCAACTGACCGCCACCGTACCTGCCGGCGCAACCACCGGCAGCATCAAGGTCACTACCTCAGGCGGCTTTGACATTAGCAGCACCGGGTTCACCGTAACGGTACCGGTAGTGAACTGGACCCTGACGGTGTCCATGGCCTCAGCCACCTCCGGCACCGGCACGGTTACGGTTACCAGCAATAGCACCTGCGAGACCTCGCCCTGCAGCTACACCATTGCCGACGGCACCGATATCCTGCTGACAGCAGTGCCGGCAACCACATCCGGCTTTGCAGGCTGGACCGGCGACAGTTGTGATGACAACCCCACCACAACGAGCTGTGCGATTACAATAACCGCCGACAAATCCATAACGGCCAACTTCAGCCTGCTGCAGCTCAAGAATCAGACCAAAACCACCTACCACGCCACGCTGCTGGATGCCTTAAACAACGCCGACAGCGGCAACGAGATCCGGGGCCACAACAGCCTGGAAGCGCCGAGCCTCAGTTATAACCGGACCGGTGTGACCGTCACGGTCAAGGGCGGGTACAACAATGCCTTCGACCAGCGGCTGACAACCGATTTCACCGACATACTCTATCCGCTGATCATTCAGAACGGCACCCTGGTACTGGATCAGATCATCGTGAAGTAGAAATCAGCTGCCCCTGTAACGCGAACGCCCCTTCCGGACAGGTCCGGAGGGGGCGTTTGCTGTTTGTAGTGTTTTAGACTCTACCTTACTTGATGAGAAGCCGGTCCTGTGCGTGGTAACTGAGGGCTGGCTTCAGCGGAATCAACGCATTACGTCTAACAAACGTTGGGGAATATCCATCTTTTCGTGCAGAATACGTATGATCTCAGGTCTGCCATCATCCAACCAATGAAAAACAATCAGATGGTGACTGATTTTGCATGAAAAGCAGCCGGGTACCAGCACCGACATATCCCGATTTAGGGTCTCATTCCGGGCAATGCTCTCGAAAAATGCAAAGAGCCCCTTGATATATGACGCTTCTTGCTCTTGTCCCCAGGTTTTACACGTATATTTTGCGATATCACGAAGATCGTTCAAAGCAGCTCGGGTAAATCTGAAAGACTGCTTCACTATCGGTGCCGATGAAGATCATTCATAAAATCTTCATAAGAACATTCCTCGGAACCACTATCTAATCCTGCCATGACTGCCTGTCTGAAGGCTTTCTGTTTTGCCTGATTGTCTTCCAGCAATGCCAAACCCGCACGAATAACCTCACTTCGAGAGCAGAACGTGCCGGACAGAATCTGTGTATCGACAAACGTTTCAAAATGTTTACCAAGTGTAACACTTGCATTGCGCGGCATGACGACCTCCCTCTACGCAAATGTATTACAATGTAGCATACTAGCCCTTGACCGGTTTATCAACGGATGTTTGCAAAGAAAAGACGAGAAGCTGCTATCACGCTACCGTTATTATTCAGTATTATTCCACAAAGGTCACCCGGTTGATCTATCACAGAGGCCCTGCGGTACGTGCCAGGACCTCTGTGAAACTGCATATCAGCATACAATAACTTCCGTTATTGTATGATCAAGCGATCCGCCACCAGACTACCGTCACCAATGGTCAGCGTGCCCTGCAAGGTGGTGAAATCGTTTTGCGTGGAGAATCCGATGTCATAGCCCCCGCGCAAGATCACCGGCCAGTCTATACGCAAGGCACCCTCGCTAAGGATGACTGCACGCCCCCAAAGCGTCCCGCCCGCTGCACCGGCCGCATCGTGGGCGGTCCTGATGGTGCCGTATGAACCACCGCCAACCAAGCGCACATAATCAAGCAAGTTGAAGGTGGCGCCTACCGCCCTGTCGCTGGACAGGGTAAGGTTGCAGGCCAGGCAATCGCCTACCGCCGTGGTACTGTCACAGCCAGACCAGCCGCCAAAGCTGGTGTCTGCGTCACTGCAGGCGGTCAGGCTGAGGCTGGTGTTCAGCGTGTAGCTGGCAGAACCGGCCGTTCCGTTCCAATCAAGGTTGCCGACACTGGGGGTGATTGAGCCACCAGCAGCCGCAGCGGTGCCTGCACGCTCAACCGTAAGCAGGGCCGTGGATGGTGTGATGCTGTAGACTTCGCTTGCCACGGCACTCAAGGTTCCGTTGTCCAGTGCCCGATATTTGAGGGTAGCGCTAGTTTCAATGCTGATTGGTGACGCATAAACCGACGACGCCTGGGTAGGGTCGCTACCGTTCAAGGTGTAATAAATCGGCACGTTCTTGTTGCTGACTAAAGCAACACGCTGTGCCCCCTGATAGGAACCGCCAGGAGGCAAGGCCATCAGCAGCAGGGGCCGAGTGTCGGTTACAAAGCTGGCGGTGATACTCTTGGCAGCGGTCATGCGCACTTGGCAGACATCGCCGACTACGCTGTCACAACCGGACCAGCCACTAAAAACCGAAGACATTCCCGGTTCCGGTGCCAATTCAATCAACGTGCCTTCATCAAAAGTATCAGTACACGTACCTGTAGCGCAGCCAAACTGCGCCTCAACAGCAGAAACCATGCCACTACCGCTGATGGTCAGGTTGAGCGGGTAGTATGCAGATGTGGCGTTTGGGTATGCTATTCGGTACACACGGTCATAGGTGCCGGCCACCAGATGGCTGCCCCCGCCGCTGAATGCCAGAGAACGCAGGTTCCAGAGTCCAAAATCCAGCGGGGACCAGGATACCCCCCCATTCGTCGTATAGTAGACACCGTTGTAGGCGCCGGCATACAGCGTTGACGGTTGCTGCGGGTTGGACGCAAGCGATAGCACTTGTTGCGTGCCGTACTCGCTCGACGGTGTGACCGTGCTTAAAGCGCCGCCGTTTGAACTCTTGACCAACGCACCGTCGTTTTGCACCAGATAAACCGTGGTTTGCTCACCTGGCAGCACCAGCAGTGAGGCAATAGTTGGCTGCCAATACTGATAAGCAGGGATGACGCCGATCTCCTGCAGGATGCCATCGCTGAGCAGCCCACGGTACAAGACCGTGGAGCTGGCTGCATACAGATAGCCGTTACCATAAGCAAGAGCATTGATATAGCCGTTCAGGCCACCAAACAAGCTCCAGCTGACACCACCATCGAGACTGCGGTAGACACCACCACCAGTGGCAGCAAACAACTGTTCCGGGATGCCGGAGACAACCAGCAGATCAGAGATACCCAGCACTGAACTGATGCCATTTGATATCTGTGTCCAGCTGGCGCCGCCATCGGTGGAACGGTACAGCCCCTGCCCCTGGGTTCCTGCCAGCACCAGTCCCGATGTGGCTGAGGAGGGACGGACCGTCAGGATCGTCTTACCCTCCAAGCCGCTGTTGGCGGGATTCCAGGTTTGCCCGCCATCAACGCTTTTAAGCACCCCCCCGGCTTGTGCTGCAGCATAGACGATTGAGCTGTTACGCGGATCAACCGCAAAATGTTTCACTGCCACTGACGAGGCGATCGGCAGGTTGCTGGGGGTTATGGTTTCACCGCCATTGATAATCTGCGTGATGGTTGCCTCTGACCCCGAATACAGCTTTGAAGCATCATTCGGGTCGGCCATCAGCATATCAACCGGAAACGAATCCGCAACCTGAGTCCAGGTGGCGCCATTATCACTACTTGCGAACCAGCTGCCGTCGTACGACACGGCATAGAGGTACTGGCCCGCTGCAAGCAGTTGTTGTGCAGCTTGCGCACTGACTGTCGTCCAGGTCAGGCCGGCATCAGCACTTCTACGGAGTCCTTCATATCCGGTCACCAGCACCGTGCCGGGGGTTCCACCGCCCACCACCACCTTGAGTAACTCATCATAGAAGGAGGCGAGCCGCTGCTGCCAGCTGGCGCCGCCGTCAGCCGATGCATACAGACCGCCGTCCTGCCCGCCGATGAGACAATAGACCTTACTGCCGTCAGCGGGATCGACGGCGATGCTGGTGATCGGGCCGGACGGCAGACCGCCAGACAACCTGCTCCAACCGACACCGCCGTTGGTGGTCTTGAACAGTCCGCCATAGGTGCCGGCATACAGGGTGGCAGGCGCTGAAGGATTGATTGCCAGCGTCGTGACGTAGGCAAACGTAAGCCCGCTGCTGACAGGACTCCAGCTGTCGCCGTTGTTGGTCGTTTTGAACACGCCGCCGCCATAGGTGCCGGCATACAGGGTGGCGGGGCTGGCGGGATCAGCCACCAACGATGTGACCATCAGATTTTGAAGACCATTGTTAACCGCAGCCCAGCTGCCGGTGCCGGTGCTGCTGCGGAAGACACCCTGGCCCGAAAAGGCTGCATACACGTAGCTAGTGGTGACAGCACCGGCGGTAATCCGGGCTGAACTGGACACTGCGCCGGCAACTGCCTGCGGTACCGACATGCCGTATACCGGCACGGTGATCACCGATCTGGTGGGATCATTGGTGAGCAGCTCAACAACAGCCTGTTTTTCGCCAGCTGACTCAGGGACAAACTCAACACCAAGCGAGCACGACGTACCGGGTTGCAGCGATAACGGCATGCCAGCAGGGCAGGATTCGGCAAACAACCTGAAGGATCCGGCATCACGTCCCGTTACCGAGACTGCGGAGACAGACAGGTCGGCCGAGCCATTGTTCATCAACTCCAGGTATTGCGGTGACTCGACATATCCATCCGCCGGATTGTGATAAAACCAGTACCCCCAATCCTCAAGCTGCGCCATCGGTACGCCTGCGTAGTTACTGCATACCGCACCAAGAATATGCTGATGATAGGAGTACACACCCTGCTGCAGCGCAGCGAGCCCCAGCGGGAAGATACCGCCCAGCGTGTTGTCCGGCAGGGCGGTAGCGGTTGTACAGTTGGCCAGCATACTGCGGAAGTTGACCGGGCTGGCAGCATTGAAAAATTTGGACAGATCGACCACAGCACCGTCACTGCCGCTGACGAAGGTGTAGTGCTGGGCGCCTGCAAGAGAAGCCTTGATCTCAACCAGGGCTGCCAGCACAGGATCGACAGATTCGGAGAGGCTGCTAAACGGTGCATCGTCAAGGGGCTGATCAAGCACAAACAGGTGGCCGGTCGGGATACTGCGGGCCCTGATGGCCGCAACGGCAGCAGTAAAGCTGTCGGCAAACGAGACAAAGGCGTTTTGGGCGACCGTCAGACGACTGGCATTGACCGGGGCAAGAAAGGTTGCATCTGCCAGCATCAGATCACGCACCCGCTTCAGGTTGGGTACTTCGTCATTCAGCAGGTTGGGCAAGTTGGCGTTCAGCCCGTAGACGCGCAGCAGTTCCAGCTTACTCTGGATGGCGTAGAGCATCGCCTTGATGACCTGCGCATCGGCATAATCAACACTGATGGCAGCCAGGGAGATCGTATCTAGGCTTGACGGCTGAAGGGTGGAGCTGAAAGCCGGATTGGAGACGGCCTGCAGGTTGGCGATGGCCCCCTCTACCTGCGGCAGCAACTTGTTGGTCAGAAAGGTGATAACTTCCCCTGTGGTGGGGGTGGTTGCAGCCAACGCTTCACCCATGGTGGCCTGGGTGTCATACAGACCAAACAGGCTGAAGACCAGACCTGACAGTTCACCAACCTCTTTAACGCTGTCAAGGGCAGCCGTCTGGGTTGCCTGACCATCCTCGTAGACCGCCAGCACCCGTGTAACACCATACAACAGTTGCGCCTCCTGGTTGCTGGCATCGGCAGCAACCGCAGCCTGGAACGCATCGCGGGCAGCCAGAATATTGTGCTGTTCCAACTGTGTCTTACCGGTGGCTATCAGGGCAAGCGCGTCATCAGCCGGCGCTGTGACTGTTGCGCTGGTTATCAGTGACACGGCCTGGCTCGTCACGCCAGAAGCCCAGGCCAGACAGGAGACAAGCAGCATGGCGAACAGGCAGATCAGGAAGCGTTGTTTCACGAAAGGTATCCTCCTCGGGTTATCTCAATGCAGTTGATAGACTCGACGTTGATCAGCATAGACCACCAGTTGCCCTTCACGCAGATACAGCAAGGCGCGTTGTACGTTGCCCAGCCGGGAACCTCGCAGAATGAGCACCACCTGGCGTTGCAGTTCCAGCGGCGCATTACGCTGTATGTCCCACGTAGCTGAAGCCGCACTGAACTGCAGCACTTCTCCTGCCTGATTCGTTAATGTACCGGCTATCTGCTCAAGGTTGGTGGTTTGCGCGGCGGTCAGTCGCAAACCGAGCATCCGCTTGCCCCGTTGAACACCACGACGCCCCTGCACTGACAGCGTGGCATAGGAAAGCTCTTCACTGTACGCAAAGTGCTGCATCACGGCGGTAACATCGGGGGGGGGCGCTTTGATCGTGATCTGTTGCTGCCCTGAAGAACCGAGCCAGATAGAGATGATCATGGCTGCAATCATGCCGATCAGAGCAACAAACAGGCCGCTTCGCAACGATAGATGCGGCAGGTCGTTATATAATATGGCTATTTTTTGGGCAACTCTATTCCACAAAGGTCACCCGGTTAATCTCCTGCAGGGTGGTCTCACCGTTACATAATTTCTCAACCGCCGCCTCCCGCAGGAAGATGGTGCCATACTCGCGGGCGGCCTGTTTCAGACGGCTGGCCGGCGCCTTGGAGACGATCATATCCCGCAGCTCGTCGTTCATCTCCAGAAATTCGACAATGGCTGAGCGGCCGCGATAACCGGTGTTGTTGCAGGCGTCGCAGCCCACCGCCTCAACGAAGGTGGCCGTAGCACGCACGGCCGGATCGATGGCCGATTCGCGCAGTTGCTGATCGCTGAGCTCCACCGGACGACAGCATTGTTTGCAGACCTTGCGCACCAGCCGCTGGGCCATCACACAGTTGAGCGACGAGACAAAATTGTAGGGGTCGAGCCCCATGTGGGTAAAACGGCCGATCACATCCAGCACGTTGTTGGCATGCACGGTGGTGAACACCAGGTGGCCGGTGAGGGCCGACTGCACGGCGATCTGGGCGGTCTCCGGGTCGCGGATCTCCCCCACCATGATCTTGTCCGGGTCATGGCGCAGGATCGAACGCAGACCACGGGCAAAGGTCAGCCCCTTCTTCTCGTTAACCGGAATCTGCAGCACCCCCTTCAGCAGGTACTCCACCGGGTCCTCAATGGTGATGATCTTGTCTAATCCTGTATGGATCTCGGTCAGGGCGGCATAGAGGGTGGTGGTCTTGCCGCTGCCGGNNGAACCGGTGGGACCGGTCACCAGCACCATGCCGTAGGGCTCCCGTATCTTGCGCCGGATCCGGACCAGTTCACGGGGGTGAATGCCGAGATGTTCCAGACTCAGGCCCTGCATCTCGGCGGCGATGCTCTCCTTGTCCAGAATCCGGATCACGGCATCCTCCCCGTAGGCGCTGGGCATGATCGAGACCCGGAAATCGATCGACTTTTCTCCCAGCCGGATCTTGAAACGGCCGTCCTGGGGGATACGCCGTTCAGAGATATCCAGCTCGCTCATGATCTTGAGACGGGAGATAATAGGCCCCTGGAAGTGCAGATCGATCGGGTCGTTGGCCTGGTACAACACCCCGTCGATCCGGTATTTGATGCTGACGCCAGCGTGGCCGGTCTCGATATGGATATCGCTGGCCCGCCGTTCCAATGCATCCAGCAGGGTGGTGTTGATCAGCTTGACAATCGGGCTGGAAGCGGTGTCGGCCGACAGGCTCTCCAGCGAGAGCACCTCTTCGCCGCTGTCGGTTTCCTTCACCAGCTGCAGCAGAAAATCCTCAGACACATCCCGCAGCACCCGCCGGGTTCCCTCGCCCCCCTTCAGCAGCCGGGCAATGGCCGCTGACGTTGCAACCGCATACTGCAGCGGCCGCCCCAACAGCAGCTCCAGTTCGTCCAGCTGCAACACAGCCGTGGGATCGGCAACCGCAATGGTAAGCCGATCACCAACCTGCTCAAGGGGCACCACCTGGTAGCGGTACATCACCTCGGGTGACAGCACATTCAACAAGGCTGCATCCACCTTGAAGCTGCTCAGGTCGATGAATTGCAACCCAAGCTGCGTAGCCAACGCCTTGGCCACCAGCGTCTCATCCACCAGCCCAAGGGCCTGGGCCAGCTCGCCGAAACGGCCGTCCTGGGTGGCCTGGCGTTCCAGAACCTGCGCGACCTGCTCTGCTGTCAGCGCCCCATGCCCTACCAGAATTTCGCCTATCCGTTGATGTGTGCTGTTCATTAATGTCCCATTACTTAATTACCAGTCGGTCCACCACGACACTGCCGCTGGTTATGCTCAAACTGCCCTGCAGAGTGGTGTAGCCAAGCTGGCTGCTGAAGCTGCTGTTGTAGCCGCCTTTGAGTTGCAGGTTTTTGGTAACGGCAAGGCTGCTGCTAAGTACATCTTCCAGCAACAGCAGGATATCCCCGGCCTGGGCGCTGGTCTCGGCCTCCTGCACCGTGCTGTAGCCCATGCCGGTCCTGCTGATCTTCACCTTGGGGGCCAGGTTGAACGACGCGGTCACTGTTTTATTGGCAAGCATGGTCAGGCTACAGTCACCGCTGCTGTTGGTGCAGTCGCCGGACCAGCCGTCAAAGGTGGAGATACTGTCGGGGGTGGCAGTAAGGCTGATGCTGTTATCTTTAGCAAAACTGCTGCTACAACTACCACTGGTACAACTGACTCCAGCGGGGTTACTAGTAACCGTACCGGCGCCAGTTCCAATGACCGTTACCTGCAATGTGGGATTCAGTGTAAAAGCACTGCCGCTCAAAGTGATCTCTAGGTGGGGATGATTCACATCACTGCTTGTAACTTTTAACATGGCATTTTTGTTGCCATCGGATGTGGGTGCAAATGTCACAACGACTTGACAGGACGAACCTGGTTGAAGCCTGGGGACCACAGTGCCGCAACTACCCGCACTACCATCTCCGACATGAAGCACAAAATCGGCTGTATCTGCTCCAGCCACTGAAAGTGCGTTTACCTGTAAGACATCTGAGGCAGAAGCGCTGTTTGCAATCTGAAAAACCACACTTTGTGATGAACCGACCGCCAGACTGCCATAGTTATGTGAGGTTGGCGTAACTGAGGCTATAGAATTGCCGAACTGACCGCCCCTCACGGGCCAGACGTACCCCTTTGAATCTTTTTTAGCAATTGAACCATAACCAAGCTCAAGCCAGACGTACCAAGCATAATTGGGTAGGTTAGAATAGGTCGTTGAAGTCCACCACCAATTCGAAGAAATATTTTCAAAATTACTATCCGGCTGTATTGAGCGTAGTTCCAGCACATTGGGCATGCGCCAGTCTGTTTTGCCCAAATAACTGCTGTTGTTGAGGCATGTAATATAGTCAAGAGCCTCTTGCCAGGTCTTGGTAACCACTGGAGCACAATTTTCAGGACCTGGCATGCTTGCACTTGCTGTCCATATTAAACCGGTAAGATTGTCAGTTATCGTGGTATCGGGATTGGGGGTGAAACGAGGAGCCGGCCAATCAGCACCTTTCTGCAATTCGCCATCCTCGCCGCTCCCAGCGCAAGGTTCATCATAAAGACATGACAGAATGCCGGTTTTAGGCACTGTTGCGCCCACATCCATCTCACTCCAACTGCCGCCCCTTACAGGTATCAGAGTTTTATAGTTGGTTTCAGACTGTGAACCTGTAATATAACCACGCCACAGACTTGCTGTAAAAAAATCTGAATAATTTATTGTGCTTGATGACCAGTAGTCATAGTCTGATACATTTTGAAAACCGAACGATTGCATCCAGCCCCTATTGTCACTGTAGCCATACTGTATCAGGCTTCTGAGCTCATTAATATTAGGAAGCCGCCAGTCATTAAATCCAAGGTAGTTCTCCTGGTTTAATTTATTGACATATTCCAGAGCCTTCCGGCCTGAAACCGCACCATCGCTTGCGATACCCTCCATGTCAAACTCAGGATTACGAACTGATAGTATATTAGCGTTCTTTGCCCATACCAGCGATGTCAAGGTATCCGTCAGCGTACCATCCTGATTGTCTGTAAAACGTTGCGCAGGCCAGACAATCCCAGACTGAATGGCGCCATCCTGACCAGTGCCTGTACAATTAATGACTATTCCGGCAGTGTCGTAACATATTGTCTGACCGGTTTTGGGCAAAACCACTCTGGGATGCTGCGGTGTTAATGCTGAACAATGTGCATCATCACCGCCATTCAGACCAACACATGTCCATTGCCATGGCAAGGCACCTGTGAAAAGAGTTGACATGCCAAATGCACAGAAACCTGTAGTGGGTGCTACGACAACGGTCTTACCATTACTTTCACCACAGGCGGCATTCAGCACAAACGAAGCTTCAATTATATGGTTTTCAGCAATATTCTGGATGCTATAGGTGTTTCCAACAACCAAAGCACGCACATCAACGCCATTATCCTTCAGGCTGGCCAGACTTCCATTCTCCGCACTAACTGTGCAGGTTGCTGTCAAATTAATATCAACAGGGGTGGTACAGCTGACACTCCCGCCACCAACAACAGTGGGGGTAATACTAAATGAAGGGACATCGGCTCTTCCGACAAGCGTGACATCCTGATTGGAGTATTGAGAATCACTACTTGAAATTCTGAGAATTGCATTTTTATCCCCCCGCGTTGTGGGGGAAAACACCACCGTAACGGAACAACTTGTGTTCGGCGCGAGGACAGGCGTAACAGTACCACAACTACCGTTGGTCCCATCGCCAACCGAGACAGTGAACTGATTGGCATCCCCGCCCATCAAGCCGATGGCGTTAATCTGCAAAGATGTTGTGGCAATTGCACTGTTTGCTACAGTTATGACAGCACTGCCAGATGTTCCATAGTAGACAAGACCAAAATCTTTTACGGCGGGGGTCACGCTAAGCCGAGCATTGCCGTACACCCCGCCTCTCACCGGCCAGACTGGTTGATTGGAATCCTTGTCACCCGCTTGACTTGAACGACCATCCCCTCGCCAAGCATTATAACTATCTACTAAGTGCGATGTAGACGACCAGAATTTGTAATAAGTGTTAGTTGGAACATTTACAAACCCTTGACTGGAAAGCCATTCGGCACGATCGACCACATGCGACGGCACCAAGCTATTAAGTTCATTAATGTTTGGCAATCTCCAATTATTATAACCAAGGTAGTTGTTGAGATTAAGACATGCTACATATTCCAAGGCCAAAATCCAATTTTTATAAACTCCTGAACCACAGGTCTCAGGACCTGGTGCATTGGTATCCTTTGTCCAGATCAGACCTGTTAATTGATCGGTTTGAGTGAAATCACCATTATCGGTAAACCTTGTTTCTGGCAAAGAAACACCGGTCTGAAGTTCACCGTCTTGCCCCGTACCTGTGCAGGCAATTAAATTGCCAGAAATATCGTGACAGATTGTTTGGCCTGTTTTGGGAAGAGCTATCGAACCAGTATAACCGTTTGAGCTACCCCGCACTGGCCACAGATAAAAACTTTCATACTGGTTCCAATAAGAATTGAAAGTTACTGTGCTAACTGAGAAAAGCGGAGCCGATGACGTCGAAGACAGGTATTCTCCTACTTGTATCTGAGTAAAACCATGTGATGTTAAAAATGCAACCGGGTCTGGCTCCCCCCTGTGTGACAAGCTGACAATTTCATTAAAATTAGGAACTCGCCAATCATTATAGCCAAGATAGTTATTTTGATTTAAACACCGAGCATACTCAAAGGCCGTTTGCCAATTTTTTGCCACTCCCGGATTACACGCTGATGGCCCTGGTGCGTTGGCATCTTTAGACCAAATAAGACCCGTCAGCCTATCAGTTATCGTGCCATTTGCGTTGTCTGCATAACGCGGACTAGGCCACGCGAGACCTGAACGGATATCACCATCTTGGCCGGTCCCACTGCAACTGACGAGATCAAAGGTGTCGTAACATGTCGACTGGCCGGTTGCAGGCAGCGTAACTGTTGATGCATGGGCTGGCGGCACAGAAATCAACCATAATAACAAAAAACTTACTGCGGCCAACGTTGTTGCACAAAAACGCATCACCTACTCCTTGCGAAAGTTCTGCCCCCAAAAGCCCTACCCCACCGTGCCGGCCAGCTGGAAGATCGGCAGGTACATAGCCAGAATAATGAAACCGATCACCAGACCCATGATGACCATCACCGCCGGTTCGATGGCGGTGGTCAGCATCTTGAGTCGCTCTTCGATCTGTCCTTCCAGATGTTCAGCGATGTCGGAGAGCATCTCCTCCAGCGAGCCGGTGCTCTCCCCCACCCCCAGCATCCGCAGGGCCAGGGGCGGCATCAGCTGCAGTTGTTCCAGGGCCACCGACAGGCGCCCCCCCTCCTCCACCTGATGGATCGCGGTCTGCATCCCCTGTTCCAGATGCCGATTACCGAGGGTACCCAGCGACATCCGCAACGACTCGACGATCGGGATGCCGCTGCCCAGCAGGGTGGCCAGGGTGCGGGAGAAGCCGGCCACCGCGTAGTTGAAGAAAAGATCGCCCAGCAGTGGCAGGGCCAGCCGCCAGCGGTCTACCCGTCGACGCCCCTTTTCGGATCGCGCCCAACGCTGCAGCACGTACCCGGCGGCAATCATGGCCGGCAGCCAGATGATGGCAGTGGAACGCAACCCGCCGGTGAACGAGATCAACAGACGGGTAATCAGCGGCAGCTCCGAACCGGCATCAGCATAGACATTACTAAAGGTAGGAACGACGTAAATCAGCAGCAAGGAGATGGCGGCAACTGCCACCCCCACCAGGATGGCAGGATAAAACAGAGCTGCGATAACTTTTTTCCGCAACTCTTCTGCCCGCTTCAAAAAAACGATATAGCGGCGGATGGTATGGGGCAGGTCGCCGGTCCGCTCACCGGCGCGGACCGAGGCCAGATATAAGGGAGGAAAGAGGGCGCCATGACGCTCCAGGGCAGCTGAGAGGGAGGCACCGCCCTTGACATCCTCCCGCACCTGCAGCAGCACCTGCGCAAAAGGGCCACCGGCCTTGCTGCGATGTTCCAGGATGGCATCCAGCACCGCCATGATCGGCATGCCGGCCTTTAGCAGCACCACCAGCTCCTGGTTAAAGGCCAGCAGTTCGCGGTTGTCGATCCGCTTCCCCTGGCGCAGCCACTGCGGTAGCGCCATGCCCCCCGATGTCCTGCTTACCGAGAAGATGTGATAGCCCTGGGCCAGCAAGCCCTCCCGCAGCTGGCGTTCATCAGCCGCCTCCAGCTCGCGCTCGAGAATGGTACCTTCCGGGGCTCCGAGTCTGCAGATAAAGAGAGGCATTTGCTATTTAACCGCTATCCGTTCAACCGTCACGGTGCCGCTGGAAATTACCAACGGTGCGGTCAGGTTGCTGAACAGACCGGTCAGCCCACTGAACGTAGCGTTATAGCCCCCCTTCAGGGTAACGGACTTTTCTACGGTCAGCGACTCGGCCAGGTCGCCATCCAGCAGCAGTATCTGAGCGCCGCTCGGTGCTACGATATAGGCCTCGAGCAGGGTAGAATAGCCGACACCATCTACCTGGGCTTTTACCAAGCCAAAGTCAGCCGTTATATCTCTGGGGACATTCATGATGGCACCACAGACCGTACCATCCGTAGATTGACAGCCAATCCAGCCGACCAGGGTTGAGCTGGCGTTGGGAACGGCGGTGAGCGTGACCGTACTGCCAGCAGCAAACTGACCGGAGCAGCTGGAAGCGGGACAATCGATACCGGCGGGAGTGCTGATTACCGAACCAGCACCGCTGCCACTCAGGGTCAAATTCAGGGTTTCTTGCGGTACTGTGGTAAAGGTTGCAGTAACACTGCGTACTGAAGACATGGCGACCGTACAGGTACCGGTGCCGCTGCAACCCTCGCCGGACCAACCACTGAAGATGTACCCCGCCCCTGCCTGGGCGGTGAGCGTTACACTGGTTCCGCTATTATACGCCGCCATACCGACCGTGCCACTCCAGCCGAGGGTGCCGGCGCTGGCGGTGATGCTCCCGCCAGCCACGCTCGACCTTGTTACGGTCAAAAGATATTCCGGGGTCGTGCTGAAACGTGCCAGACCTTGACGGG
>DKFG01000158.1:3230-4295 GCA_002452325.1 Geobacter sp. UBA6802 | reverse complement strand
CCCCCGGTTTTATCGGTGACAAGAACATCGGCAACCGCCTGGCTGGCGAGATCCTGTTTAAACAGGTAATCGGCACAGCAGAGCCACCACTGCTGGGTGAATACCCGATCAACCTGATCGGCGAATACAACATCGCCGGTGATCTGTGGGGCATGCTGCCGCTCTTTGACAGATTAGGAATTCAGATCCTCTCCTGCTTTTCGGGCGATGCTAAGTTTGAGGAGCTGCGTTACGCCCATCGCGCCAAGCTGAACATCATCATCTGCTCCAAGAGCCTGACCAACCTGGCCAAGAAGATGCAGAAGACCTACGGCATGCCCTACCTGGAAGAATCGTTCTACGGCATGACCGACATTGCCAAGGCGTTGCGTAACATTGCCATTGCCCTGGATGACGCGGTCAACGGGCNNCTTGAAAAGCGGATCATGCAGGATCGGGTTGAGCGGCTGCTGGAGGACGAAGAGTCTAAATGCCGCCAGCGCCTGGCACCGTACCGTGCCCGGCTGGAGGGTAAACGGGCTGTGCTGTTCACCGGCGGGGTCAAGACCTGGTCCATGGTTAATGCCCTGCGTGAGCTGGGGGTAGAGATTCTGGCTGCCGGTACCCAGAACTCCACCCTGGAAGACTTCTACCGGATGAAGGCCTTGATGCACAAGGATGCCAAGATCATTGAAGACACCTCCACTGCCGGGCTGTTGGGGGTGATGAAAGAAAAGATGCCGGACCTGATTGTGGCTGGCGGCAAGACCAAGTTTCTGGCTTTAAAGACCAAGACGCCGTTCCTTGACATCAACCATGGCCGATCCCACCCATACGCAGGTTACGAGGGGATGGTGACCTTTGCCAAGCAGCTTGATCTGACCGTTAACAACCCGATCTGGCCGCTGCTTAACAGCCCTGAACCGTGGGAGACCGATACAACGCCGCTGGTGGAGGCTGCCCGTAACCATGCTGTCACCTATCTTGCAGAAGATCTGGCAGCCTCACGGGTGGCAGTGCCGAAAAAGGCTGCCACGGTCAACCCGCAGAAGAACTCGCCCGCCCTGGGTGCAACCCTGGCCTATC
>DKFG01000158.1:0-3056 GCA_002452325.1 Geobacter sp. UBA6802 | reverse complement strand
CCGGCCTGACCGAGACCATGGGGGATGATGTCCGCTCTGCCATCCATCAGTTCCGTGTGGAACATCCAGAACATGACGGAGTGCCGATTATCTGGGCCTCCACCCCGGACTACTGCGGTTCACTGCAGGAAGGCTATGCCAACACGGTTGAGGCGATTCTGGCCACCCTGCCGGAAGCAGGTGAACCGATCCCCGGCCAAGTCAATCTGGTGCCAGGGGCGCAGTTGACTCCGGCGGATGTGGAGGAGCTGAAAGAGCTGATTGAATCCTTTGGCCTAAGCGTACTCTGTGTCCCGGACATCGCCAATGCCCTGGATGGCCATATTGATGCTGATGTGTCGCCCCTTTCAACCGGCGGGATCAGCGTTGACAAGATCAAGCAGGCTGGCCGCAGTATCGCCACACTCTATGTGGGTGATTCACTGGCAAAGGCCGCCAGTGGCCTGGAAGAGCGAATGGGAATACCGGCATACGGCTTTACCTCACTGACCGGCATGGCAGAGACCGACCGCTTCATGGCAACCCTGTCAGCCATCAGTGGCAACGCAATACCAGAGAAACACAGGCGCTGGAGATCAAGACTGGCTGATGCGCTGGTGGACAGTCACTATCAGTTCGGCAACAAAAACGTTGCCATCGCCCTTGAGGCAGACCACCTGAAAGGGATGACCCGCTTTCTGGCAGGCATGGGCTGCACCATTCAGGCTGCCCTGGCCGCCACCCGCACCCGCGGTCTGGACGGTCTGCCCTGCGACAACGTCTTTGTGGGGGATCTTGAGGATCTGGAAACAGCAGCCATTGGCGCAGACCTGCTGGTGGCCAACAGTAACGGCAGGCAGGCCGCGGCCAAACTGAAGATCGGCGCCCATCTAAGAACCGGCCTGCCGGTGTTTGACCGGTTAGGGGCTCACCAGAAGATGTGGGTTGGCTATCGCGGCACCCTGAACCTGGTGTTTGAAGTGGCCAATCTGTTCCAGGCCAACGCAAAGGATGCGCAGAAGCTGGCGCATAATTAGGGGGAAACCATGAAAATTGCATTCACCACATCCGACGGCAGCATGATTGATCAGCACTTTGGACAGTGCGAGAACTTCCAGATCTGGGAGATAGGACCGGACCAGGCCGGGTTTATCGAAACCGTCACCACCGATCCCCACGGCAGTGATGAAGAAGACCGGATCGCTGCCCGTGCCAGGATTCTGGCCGACTGCGCCATTGTCTACACCATGCAGATCGGCGGACCGGCTGCAGCAAAGCTGGTGGCCCAGAAGATCCACCCGATGAAGACCAACACCGAGGTCAGCCTGCCTGAGACCGTGGCCAAGCTGCAGGAGGTGCTGCGCGGTAATCCGCCCCCCTGGCTGCGTAAGGCGATGAATAAGGGACAGGTGGCTGTGTCGTTTGAAGAGGAATAAGGTAATAGCACGCGGATAACGCCGATCAGGCGGATTTGCGCGGATTTTTTAAAGCAAAAATTGAGGTTTTATCTGCGTCAATCCGCTCAATCCGTGTCATCCACGGCCCATTCATTCTAACCACAACAGGAGGCAAAACATGGCGTACATCACCGGATTAACCAAAGACAAGCAGGAATGGATACCGCAGTTCATCGTAGCAATCGACGAAGAGCTCTGTATCGGCTGTGGCCGCTGTTTCAAGGTCTGCAGTCACGATGTGCTGGCCTTTGAAGAGTTGGATGAGGATGATTCAGCCAAGATGTTTATGAAGGTAGCCAATGCCGGCAACTGTATCGGCTGTGGGGCCTGCGGCAAGACCTGTTCGAAGAAGTGCTTCACCTTTGCGCCGGTAGAAGCCTGAGAAGGCAGGGGTATTGGAGTTATCTATGCTGATCGCTGTGACGTCATCAGACGGGAGTATGGTTGATACCCATTTTGGCAAGGCAGACCGCTTCCTCGTGTATGAGGTTGAGGGGGGGCAGCAGTCATTGTGCCGTGAGGTGCCGGTGCCCCGCTACTGCGGCGGCACTGGTCCTGGGCATGGACTGATGCCGGAAAAGCTGGCAGCCATCGCTGCTGACCTGGGAGACTGTCGGGTGGTGGTGACTGCCATGATCGGCGAGGCTCCCAGGGATGAGATGGAGCGATTGGGGGTCGAGGTGATCAGTCTTAGCGGGCCGGTGGCTGATCTGTTGCGCGAGGTGGTGAAGCTGTACTGATCAACCTGCTGGGGGCTCAATGTCGAGTACCGCTTTCAATCTATGTAATCTGCCCCCTTGGGTGATCGCCTCGCGGCAGTTTAACGAGCATCCCCAGCCGCTGTCCATCCAGGGAGTGCAGGAGGCCAACCGCTTTTTGTTTCAGCGGCTGGATCAGGTCGATAACCGGGATGAACGGGGACAGCTGTTCAGCGACTACCTGTCGGTCAAGTTTCAGCTGCACCATCAGGAGGGTCAGACCGATTCGGCACGCAGGGCGTTGCGCAACAGCTACCTGCGCTTTCTCAAGGGCTGGATGATGGACAGCAACTCAGTGGAAGGGGCAGTTCTGAAGGGCTGGGTAGAGAGCCGGATGGGAATCATGCCAACCTTTCACAACGGCTGCATCAATGGCAGTGATTCGCAGGCCCACTACCGCTATGTACTGGACCGCACCAGGGGCAGTAAACGCAGCAACGCCATCACTGCCCAGCTTGATCTGGTCTACGAGTACTGCCAGTATGAACTGCGACGGTGGTATGGAGAGCTGACTCGGTTGACCCTGTTTCGCGGCACCAATGGCGGCGCCGATGACCAGGTGCTGGAACAGCTGGGTAAGCGTGAGCAGATCGTGCGGCTAAACAATCTGGTCTCTTTTACGGATGAAGAGGAGCGGGCATGGGAGTTCGGCTCCATTGTCTGGCGGGTGCAGGTGCCGCTTGCCAAGATCTTCTTTTTTGACGAGCTGCTCCCTACCAGTCTGCTGAAAGGGGAGGGGGAGTATCTGGTGATCGGCGGTGATTATCGGGTGGTGCGGGTGATGTGTACGGTCTGAAAACAGCACGAGCCCGGCGCAGGGCCGGGCTCGCTTAACTGCACGCAATCAATCAGGGGTGCAGAT
>DKFG01000186.1:2368-19033 GCA_002452325.1 Geobacter sp. UBA6802 | reverse complement strand
CATCCCGCATCGGCAGCACACTGTACGAAACCGGAAAAGAGGTGCCGTCCCTGCGCCAGAACACCTCGTTTTCAATCACCCCCACCACACCGTTCTCGCTCATCTTGTGGGCCGAGCACTCTTCAGCCGGGTACGGGCTGCCGTCAGAGCGGGTATGATGCATCAGGTTGTGCANNNNATCCGGGCACAGGCCTTGTTGGCCAGCGTACAGCAGCCGTTGTGATCGGTGCCGTAGATCCCCTCCTGGGTTGAATCCAGGAGCAGCTGGGTACGGTACAGCTGCTCCTGCAGCTCAAGGTCACTCTGTATCTGTTTTCTGCGGGTAATGGCAAACAACAGACAGATCACCGTCATCACCACAAACAGCAGCACCCCTACCGGTACCAGTGACCCCAACAGATGTTCATGCAGTCGGCTCAACAGCGCATCATCGGCCTTCACGCCAATCTGGGCCAGAAAGGTCTTGTGGGCACGATCATCAACCTCAAACAGCACCATCATGCTGGTTACATAGATCAGCGCCGAGGGAATAAAACGGTTCAGAAACAGCCCGAGTAATGAAGGTGTCTTGGTCATCAGTAACTCGTCGCGGCGCAGCAGGCCGGGATTGGGATCAGTACGGCAGTTACAGGCAGCAGCCTAACAGATGCAGGTCGCCGGGAACACTGTTTGCAGATCTGGCCGCTGTACATCATGATGCCGTAACCAGCGGCAGCCTGACCGTAAAGGTAGAGCCGCTACCCACCGTGCTCTGCAGCGAGATGGTACCCCCCATCAGCTCCACCAGCCGCTTGGTCAGAAACAGGCCGACACCGGTACCGCCATGGGACCGCGTATCAGTATCATTGGCCTGGGTAAACAGATTGAAGATATCCCGCTGCCGCTCCCGGTCGACCCCTGGTCCGGTATCATACACATCAATCTTCAGCAACGGGTGATCCGGCCGTTTACCTTCCTCCCTGCTCAAGCTGATCAGCACCTCGCCCTGCTCGGTGAATTTGATCGCATTGTTAACCAAATGCACCACAATCTGCTGCAGACGGGTGCTGTCGACCATGATCTCACGGGGCAACGTATCAGACAACACCATCCGCAGTTGCAACCCCTTGTTCTGGGCAGCCAACGTAAACAGCCGGTTCAGGGTCAACAGCAGCTGCTCCAGCTTCAGCACCCCCTGGTTAAAGGAATGCTCAGCTGTTTCGATGCGTGAGGCCTCCAACAGATTGTCAATCATCTCCACCAGCGAAAACAGCGCTGTCTTGGCTGTCGTAGTCATATTAGCATCATATCTCTTCTCAATTTCAAGCAGCTGCAGCGTCCCCAGAATCACATTCAGGGGGGTACGCAGCTCATGGCTCATGATATGCAGAAAACGCAGCTTGGCCTGGCTGGCACACTCCGCCTTTTCATATGCCTGAAGCAGCTCCTGATGCTTTTGCTGAAGGGCATGGTTGGCCTGCTCCAGATCCATCATCTTCTTTTCCAGCTTGCGAAAAAGCGCCTCGCTGTACTCCTTCAGCACCTGCCGCTCGCTATTCGAGGTATGCTGGAGCGCCTGGGGGCGGGGTGCTGCCATCACCTCAATAATAATGGCCATCAACCTGTCCGGCTCCATTGGCTTGACCAGAAACCGGTCCGCCCCCAGGCTCAAGGCCAGCTCCTCATCCTTGGCAGTGGTAAAGGTGGCAGTGTAGAAGATAAACGGTATCCCCTGCAGCTGCGGATCGGCCTTCATTGCCTTGCAGAGGGCATAACCGTCCATGACCGGCATCAGGATATCACTGACAACCAGATCGGTCGGCGCAGCCCGGACCAGCTCCAGTGCCTGGGCACCGTTTTCTGCCGATACAGTGGCAAAGCCGTTGGCCTGCAGCAGCACCTCAAGAAAATAGAGATTTTCAACATGATCATCGGCAATCACGGCACGTTTCATCGCTTACTCCTTGGGCAGATGCTGTTCCACCTGCTGAATAAAGGTATCAGGATTGATCGGTTTTTCAATGTAGCCATTACAACCGGCCTCAAGCGCCTTTTCCCGGTCACCGGCCATGGCGTAGGAAGTCACCGCCACAATCGGGATGGCGGCCAGATCAGGATTCCTGCGCAGATTCCGGGCCACGGTATGGCCGTCCATCCTAGGAAGCTGGATATCCAGCAGGATCAGATCAGGTTTTTCAACAGCCGCCCTGTCGATCCCCTCCTGGCCGTCAGTGGCTGGAATAACCGTGTAGCCGTGTTTCTCCAGCAGGAAGGTAACCAGATACATGTTCTGCTCATTGTCCTCTAGGTACAGCACCCGCTTACTCATCTGCGCTCCTTTCAGTGGGCAGCCGCACCATAAAGGTGCTGCCCCGGCCCAGATCGCTCGCCACCTCTAGTGTGCCGCCATGCTTTTTGATGATGTCGTAGCTGATGGAAAGCCCCAGGCCGGTGCCCTTGCCCACTTCTTTGGTGGTGAAAAACGGCTCGAAGATCCGGCGCTGGACCTCTTCCGACATACCGCAACCGGTGTCGCTGACCGAGACCAGCACCCAGGCGCCTTCCTGCTCGGTCTTCACCGTGATCACACCACGGGTCTCTCCCAGAGCATGGGCAGCGTTCACCAGCAGGTTCAAAAAGACCTGGTTCAGCTGCTGGGGAAAACATCTGACTTCAGGGATGTCGCCAAAGTCACGTTGCAATTCTGCCACGTATTTCAGTTCGTTCCAGGCCATGTTAATGGTGGTTTCAAGGGATTCGTTCAGATCGACCAGGGCGGTTTCGGCCTGGTCAACCCGGGAGAAACTCTTCAGGTCCTGGACGATCCGCCGCACCCGTTCGGCCCCGTCCTGGCTCTCGGCGATCAGCTGGTGGGCATCATCCAGAATACGGTCGATCTTGAGCCGCTTGCGGGCCTCCTGAACCGGTATGTCGACGGTGGCGTCGTCACACTGCTGCAGGGCCTGATCCACCGCACTGATATACTCGGTCAGCCTGCCGACATACTTGTCCAGAGCCCCCAGATTGCTGGTGATAAACCCCATCGGGTTATTGATCTCATGGGCCACCCCGGCAGCCAGCTGGCCGATGGAGGCCATCTTCTCCTTCTGGTAGATCTGAGACTGGGCCTCACCAAGCTCGGTCAGGGCCTTTTCAAGCTCCCGGGTAGTACGGTTCAGGCGGTCGTTCAGCCGCAGCATGAATACCGCAAACAGCACCAACAGCAAAACAAAGACCAGTCCCGCAATGATCGGATAGAGATACTGGCGCAGCACCATTGCCAGAGTGATCATACCGTAATCCCGATAAGGGCCGATCTTCAGCTCCTTGAACAGCTCATGGACATCAGTATAGTCGTGGGGGGTGGTCCAGCCGTGAATCCCGGCCGTTTGGGCTGCCTTGTCTTCAGGCTGCATGCTCAACAGCGCAATCGAGACCTTCTGCGCCAAATTATCATTAGTCTGCCGCAGCCGTGCAAAGGGCCATTCAGGATACAGCCGCGTGCTGTGCAACAGGTTAAACTGATCGTGATGCTGCTGATGAATGATCTTGAAGTCGGCCAGATTGATTGTGCCCTCTTTGGCCATATTCTCCAGAATACCGGAGCGGGCTGTACCGGCATCGATCTTCCGTTCTTGCACCGCCTGCACAACGCCATCATGGGTGCCGATAAACTCCAGTTGCCTGAAATCACGGAAAGGGTCAATCCTGGCGGCATGGAATTCCCGCCAGGCCATACGCCAACCTCCAAATGAATTTTGCTCCACCGCGCCGAAGGTCTTGCCCCTGAGATCAGAGACTGTCGTAATATCGTTGCGATCAGTGCGGCAAAAGATCACCCCGCCAAACAGCGTGGCAGTGCGCCCTGGGCTGAGACCTTGCAGTGTGGCGATCCGGGTCACTCCGTAGAGCGCCTCAAGCTCAATATAAATGGATGAATTGGCGATCACAAAATCGTAATCACCGCGCTGCGCGGCAGGGCCAATGGTTTTAAAATCGTAAGGGATAATCCGGAAACGGTAGCCCGGAATTCTGGCATTCAGATAGTCTGCGGTTGCTTGCCAGGTTTTCAGAGTGTTGGCGTTTCCGCGTAATGCCAGCACCGCAATCCTTACCTCCTGCGGAACTGACTCGGCAACCAGTCCGGAAACCGGGCAGATCAAGAGCAGGCAACAGACTGCAACAGCCGCCACTGCCCACTTCAACGACCGTTGACTACCACAAACCATTCGCAGACTTTTCAGATACATACGTCACACCCCTTACGTCGACCCGGGAGGACTATCCTCCCCACTTGGCTCCAGCGGCAGCCGGAAACCAAAGGTACTCCCCCTGCCCGGTTCACTCTCCAGCCAGATACTGCCCCCCATCAGTTCAACCAGCTTCTTGCAGATCGAGAGCCCCAGGCCGGTCCCTTCGTACTTGCGGGTCAGGCCGGTGTCGATCTGGTAAAACGGCTTGAACAGCCGCTCATGATCCTCCGGGCTGATCCCGATGCCGGTGTCGGCAACCGTGACAACATAGCTGCTGCCTTCCCGCACGGCCCGCACCCTGATACTGCCGGTCTCGGTAAACTTAACCGCATTGGACAGCAGGTTTAAGAGCACCTGCTCTACGCGCCGGACATCACTGGTGATCCGGCACACCTGTGCGTCAATCTGCAGCTCCAGCTGCAGCCCTTTCTTCTCTGCCAGCGGCCTGATACTCTGCACAACCCGCTGCACAGACTCCGCCGGATTAAACGGCTCAATCGCTACTTTCAGCTGGCCCGCCTCAATCTTGGAGATGTCCAGTACATCGGAGATCAGAGACAGCAGGTGGTTGGCGCTGTTTTTGACCATACCCAGCTGCTTGGTCTGCTCAGCATTAATCGGCCCTGAGAGCCCCTGCAACAGGATGCCGGTAAAACCGATGATGGAGTTGAGCGGCGTGCGCAGCTCGTGTGACATGGTGGCCAGAAAGGCCGATTTAAGCCGGTCAGCCGCCTCAGCCCGCTCCTTGGCCTCCTGCAGCTCGGCAGCCTGCTCCAGCTGTTCCTGCAGCATCTGTTCCACCCGCTGCAGCTCCACCCGCAGCAGTGCCTCGGCCTCGGTACGGGTCTGCACCTCTTGCTGCAGGCGGCGGTTCCAGAAGGCGAACAGGGCGATCACCGCCAGCAGCCCACCAGCAATCTTCCAGATCAGCGAGTAGTTATGCTTTTGAGCAATCCAGCGACCGGCAATGGTCCGCTCCAGGGCCACCACCTTGCCGTTCAGATCCGGCTCGCGCGTGTAGTAGGCGCCCCCCTTGCGGCCGACGATCACATGGGGGATGACAATATACGGGCGGGTAAACAGAAACTGGGCATCCCGTTCCGGACGCCGGGAAATATCCATAATCCCGTCAAGCGCACCACGCTGCACCAGTTCCTGGTTCTGCCTGAACGAGCCCGGCACCAGTTCAATGGCATTGTTCAGCCGCTTGTTCAGGGCCTTGACATAGTCCACCCCAATCCCTTCGGGGTTGCCTGACTTGTTCACAACGTTGAGCGGCGGCCACGCATCCATCATACCGATCCTGATCCGGGGATGGGCCTTCAGCCAGTCCTGCTCCTCCGTGGTCAGCTGCAGCTCCGGTCGGTCTGCCAGGCAGGTCAGACTGCTGCACAGCAGCAGCACCAGCACCAGCAGCAGCGGTATCACCCTTCTCAGCAGCAACATCGGCCTTTTCTCCGCAGCTGTTTCAGCTGCACTCCTTTTCACACTCCGCCATCAGCATCCTGATCTCAGCCTCGGACAGCTCCGGCAGTACAAAACTGCCCAGCGGGTCACGTTCCACCCGACTGATGCCGGGGTAGCGCCGTTCCAGCACCTTGATCTCCATGGCCTGGCTCCTGACCGTGGCCAGCAGGCGCCGGTTTTCATCCTCCAGGTCGTAGCGTTCAATGGCAGAGCGGATCGCAAACTTCAGCTCGGTATCATCCCAGGGTTTGGTAAAGAAGCGGTAGATCTCCCCCTGGTTGACCGCCTTCATGGCCGCCTCCAGGGTGGCATGGCCGGTCAGCAGGATCCGCAGCGTGTGGGGCCAGCGCTCCTTGACCAGGGCCAACAGCTCACTGCCCTGCATTCCCAGCATCCGCTCGTCGGAGATCACCAGCTTGAACGGGGTATGGGCCAGCAGCTCCAGCGCCTCTTCGCCGCTCTGGACGCAGGTAACCTGATACGGCTCATCAAACACTGCACGGGTCAGGGCCGACAGGACATTGGCCTCATCATCAACCAGCAGAATCGGATTGTTCATCGGTAGCTCCTTCTGTTCATCCTAAAAAGGACATTTCACTAACACAGAGAACACAGTTGCTCCGTGTTTAAAATGTTTGTTAAGGTTCATCGCTTGGTACCGCACTCGGGGCAGACCAGCCAGTCATCCTTCAAAGGCCGGTGGCAGGCACGGCAGCAGTTCTGCCGGAACGCCCCGCAGTGGGGACAGAACAGGTGCCGCGACTCCATCAGCTTGCCGCAGTGGTCGCAGTGCCGCTCCATCCGCACTGCCGGGCCCACCACCCGCAGAATCTCGTCCAGGGTGGTCAACCCCTGCCGCACCTTCTCCAGCCCGTCCTCCAGCAGTGAGCGCATACCGTCTGCCCAGGCGGCAGCCTGAATCTCGGACTCCTTGTAGCTGGTGCCGATCATCTGGCGGTAATCATCGCTCATCAGGAAGATCTCGTAGATCCCCAGCCGCCCTTTGTAGCCGGTATTGTTACAACGGGCACAACCGGCCCCCTGCCAGACCCGCCCCCCAAACAGCTCAGCTGGTACCCGCAACAGCCGGGACTGTTCCGGATCAGGGACCATCTCCTGACGGCAGTTCTCGCAGATCCGCCTGACCAGCCGCTGGGCAATGACCCCCTCCAGGGCCGAGGCCAGGATGTACGGTTTAACCCCCATGTCGATCAGACGGGTGATGGAGGCCACGGCACTGTTGGTGTGGAGCGTGGTCAGCACCATATGGCCGGTTAAAGCGGCCTTGAAGGCGGTGTCGGCGGTCTCAAAATCCCGCACCTCACCCACCAGAATCACATCCGGGTCCTGGCGCAGGGTGGCCCGCAGCACCTGGGCAAAGGAGAGGCCGATCTTTTCGTGGATCGCCACCTGATTTGCCTCTTCCAGAAAATACTCCACCGGTTCTTCAATGGTCTCAAAGTTCTTGCTGGGGTTCATCATGGCAGCCAGCAGCGAATAGAGCATGGTGGTCTTGCCGCTGCCGGTCGGGCCGGTGGCGATGATCACCCCCTGCGGCTTCTTGGCAATAATGGTGATCTTGGCCAGATCATCGGGCAGCACCCCCAGCTCATCCAGCTTTTTGATGGCCGAGCTCTTGTCCAGGATCCGCATCACGATCTTCTCACCGTTGATGGTGGGCAGCGACGAGACCCGCAGATCCACGATCCGGGTACCGGCCTTGACCGTGATCCGGCCGTCCTGGGGCCGTCTGCGTTCGGCAATATCCATCCGGGCCAGGATCTTCAGGCGGGAGACCACCGCTGCATGCAGGTCGGCCGGTATCCTGATCTTGGCGTGCAGCATGCCGTCAATCCGGTAGCGGATAACCGAGTTCTTGGTCTTGGCCTCAATATGGATGTCACTGGCAGCGTAACGGATCGCTTCAGAGATGATGGCGTTGACGATCCGGATCACCGGCGGTACCTTTGACGAGCCGATCAGCTCCTCAACCGTGGTCTCCTTCTCCTCCTCATCAAGGACAATATCGATCTCATCCAGCGGCTCCAGCTCGCTGAAATCGTCCAGCTCCCCTTCACCGCTATCCCAGGCCTGACGCAACCGCTCGCCGATCTGTGACGACGTAGCCAGCACTGCCCCCACCTTCAGGCCGGTCACCATGGCAATGTTGTCACACTTGAGAATATCAGAGGGGTCGGCCATGGCAATGGTCAGCTGACTGCCGTCCAGCTTAACCGGGATCAGCCGCCCCTGTTCGCACAGCTCCCGGGGCAGACAGCGGACCACATTGACCGGAATCGTCAGCTCCCGCAGATCCAGGTATTCCACCCCCAGCGCCTTCTGCAGGGCGCCCAGCAGATGGCCCTCGCTGACCAGCTTCAGCCTGATCAGGGCATCCCCAAAAAACTCCCCCGGTTCCTGCTGCTGATGGGCCAGCCCCAGCTCTTCCTGGCCGATCAACCCGGCCTTGAGCAGGATATCCCCCAGCATGCCCCGGTTTTCCTCAAACAGCCCCACATAGTTCTTCAGCTTGGTCTGCTGCTGACGGGCCAGATCCTTCAGGCTGCGGTTCTCATGCATCAGCACGTACTGCTGCAGTGCCAGAGAGACGGTCAGCCGCAGGTCTTCATCATTCCAGGGTTTGGTAATGAACTTATAGACCGCCCCCTCTTTGACCGCCCCCATGATAGAGTTGACATCGGCATAGCCGGTCAGCATGATCCTGATCGTCTCAGGCCAGCGCTCCCGCACCGCCTTCAGCAGCTCTGCCCCGGTCATGCCCGGCATCCGGTGGTCGCTCACCAGCAGATGCACCGGATGCTCCTCCATGATCTTCAACGCCTTGTCAGCACTGTTGGCGGTCAGAATCGTGTAGTTCTCATCCATGAAGATCCGCTTCAGCGCACCCAGCACCCCCTCTTCGTCATCCACAAACAGCAGGGTGAACGGCTCCTGCCGGGGGACCGGGGACTCCAGTTCAAGGGGTTCCTCCATACCTTTGCGGGTAGCGGAAGCAGCGGGTTTAAAGAGATGAGCGTAGGACATGGGGCACCAGGGTCAAGGGTCTAGCAATGTCTGATTGCTACCTTCAGGAGTAAGTTCATAGCCGGTACTGCGGCCGCCGGCAGCCTGTTTATACAACACGCCGGCCTCCAGCAGTGCTGATATGTCGCGCAGCGCCGTATCTTGCGAACATTTTGCCAGTTGAGCCCATTTAGAGCTGGTCAGCTTGCCTTCAAAGCCATCGAGCAGTCGATTCAGCAGCAGCACCTGTCGTTCGTTCAGCCCCAACGGTCGATAACGATCCCAAAAACGAGATTTGCGCAGCACCTGGGCCACCGTATCTTCAGCCCCGGACAGTGCAAGACTCAGATTTTCAAGAAACCAGCCTAACCACGGGGTAACATCCATGCACCCGCGCTGCGTCTGCTCCAGTATCCGGTAATACCCGCTGCGGTTCTTCCGCAACTGGGCAGAAAGGCTGTAAAATCTTCGGCTCTGCCCCTCTGATCGTGCAAGTGCCATATCGCCGATAGCCCTGGCAATCCTGCCATTACCATCCTCGAACGGGTGCAGGGTAACAAACCAGAGATGGGCCAATGCCGCCTTCAGCACCGGGTCAAGGCCGACTTTTTCACTGTTGAACCATTCAAAGAAACGATCTGTCTGCTGGTCAAGCTCCGTTGCAGGTGGTGCCTGATAGTGAACTTTTTCGCGACCAAAGGCGCCTGATACCACCTGCATGGGACCGGTGAGATCGTTACGCCAGCAGCCGACACGTAGCTGCCGCAGTCCGCTTCGACCTGTTGGAAACAGGGCACCATGCCAGGCAAACAGGCGTTCCCGGCTCAGCGGTTGCCGGTAATTGCGTGTCGCATCCAGCATCATATCCACAACACCATCAACATGCCGGTCTGCAGGTACCAGTGCTGCGGCGGCAATACCCAGCTGACGCGCCAATGAGGAACGGACCTGCTCTACAGCCAGAGATTCTCCCTCTATCTCACTTGTTTTCAGTACTTCCAAAGTCAGCGAGGCCAACTCCGCCTCATCCTGATAACCAAACCCAAGGGCCGACATCCTGCCAATCAGACGCCCCTGCTGGTGTCGCACCGCTGCCAGCAGCCCCCCTAGTGAGGTCATATCAAACTGCCAGTCCGGCCAGTGTGGTTGTTCCCAGATAAACATCGCTTAATCACCGCGTTTTTTGCGGCTATTATAGCCGCTATTCACCGCAGACTGCAATCAGACACTCAACGGCAGGGTCACGGTACAGGTGGTACCCAGCCCCGGTTGCGAGACAACTTCTATGCCGCCGCCTGCGCTCACAATTGCCTCGCGGGCCACGGTCAGCCCCATGCCGGTGCCGCTGCCCACCGGACGGGTGGTAAAAAACGGCTCAAAGATGCGCGGCAGCTGGTCTGCCGGAATACCATCGCCGTTATCGCTGATGGAAATCTGCAGCCGCTCCCCTGTCACGATGCTGCTCACCCGCAGCTCCAGCCCCTCGGTACGGGACTTGAGCGCATTATCAAGGATGTTGGCAAAGGCCTGCACCAGCAGCGGCACCCGACAGACCACCGGCGGCAGGGGCTGCAGGTCGGTGATCAGTTTAGTGTTGGGGGGAAACTGCGGGGCAAGGCCGGCCAGCAGCTGCTCCAGCTCATGGACCAGATCCATCCGCTGCTGCTCCATACCGTCCAGGTGGGCAAACCCCTTCAGCTGGGCAACAATGGTGGCGATCCGTTCAACCCCCTCCCGACATTGCTCCAGCAGCAGGCCGCTGTCGGTCAGCACAAAATCCAGCTTCAGCTGCTGCCGACGCTGCCCGGTCTGCTGCCTGATCTGCTCAAGCGCGCCCCCCTCTTCCAGCAGCCGCTGGTACAGCTCAAGCATCTCGGTCATCCGGGCCTGATACTTGGCAAAACTGTGCAGGTTACTGCCGATAAACCCCAGCGGTGTGTTGATCTCATGGGCCATACCGGCTGCCAGCTGCCCCACAGCTGCCAGTTTTTCCTGCTGCAGCAGCCGGCTGTAAGCGACCTTCAGCTCGGCAGTCCGCTCCTCCACCTTCAGCTCCAGATCGCGGGCCAGATCGCGGTAGCGCCGCTCCGACTCCATCAGACGACGGTTGGTGTTCACCAGCTGATCGTATGATTCCTGCACAATACTGGTATGCACCTCTGTGGTCAGCATCCGCTTGAGGTTGTTGGTCACGGTCAGCTGCAGGGCATCCTGCAGCAGACGGGCAATGGCCTCAAACCCCGGCAGCTCGCTCGTCGCCTCCAAAAGCAGTGCCCCCTTGGGCTCACCCTCCACCATGATGTTCAACTGCCTTCTGACCGGAGCCCCTCCTTCCGGCAGCTCTCCCAGCAGGGCCAGCGGCAGATCATCCTCATCCAGCAACGCAGCACGAGCAATCCCCAGCTTCAGCGCGCTGCGCAGCAGCGGCTCGATCTCGACCCTGCTGACGATCTCGCTCAGCCGCTTTTCTTCGCCGATCACAAATTCGATATTTGGTTTGGCTTCAATCATTTGATAACACCTTTACAAGCTTAACGCAGAGAGGCATGAGGGGCTGAGATGCAGAGAACAACTGAAAATCTGGTGTTTGTTTTCTCCCTTATTTTCTGCCTTTCTCTGCGCCCCTGCTACTCTGCGTCTCTGCGTTAAGGCTTTTCAACCTTTATCAACGCAGCCACAAAATCATCCCGACTCACCTGAAAGCGCTCCTGCAACCCCAGCTTCTGATCAACAGCGTCAAACACCCCTTCCACGGCTGCCTGAAAGGTCTCCAGCACCCCCCAACCCTGCAGGGCCGAGGCCATCAAGACCGGCAGGCCGGTGGGGCCCCAGGTCTCCCGCAGCTCTGCTTCCGGCACGACCCCCGGCAGGTCCTGTTTGTTAAACTGCACCACCAGCGGCAACTGCTCTATGGCCAGCCCCACCATTGACAGGTTCTGCTCCAGGTTGGCAAAACTCTCGGCATTAACCCCCTGCTGACTCAGCAGGGAATCCGCGATGAACACCACCCCGTCTGCCCGCTGCAGCACCGCCTTACGGGTGGCATCATGACGTACCTGTCCCGGCACAGTGTAGACCTTGAGCTTGATCTTGAGACCAGAGGGGGCCACGTAGAAGAACGGCAACAGATCAAAGTAGATCGTGCGGTCTTCGGTGGTATCCAGCAGCATCAGCTCGCCGCGCCCCTCCTGCTGCAGCTGGTCATGCAGGCAAAGCAGGTTGGTGGTCTTGCCGGACAGGGCCGGTCCGTAGTAGACCAGCTTCAGCACCAGGCGTTTCTGTTGTTCGTCAAATTCGATCATAACGTCAGGGGTCAAGGGTCAAGGGAACATCCCTGAACCTCAGCCTGCCTTTCATCGTTGGTGTACCAGGGCACAGACCCCGTGCTGCGGCGGATCCAGCTTATAGTAACGCTGAATCGACTCCACCTGGGCCTGATCCAGCACCACCCCCTTGTTCAGCAGCAACAACCCGGTGCCGGAGATCACATCCCTGGTCAGGATCATACCCGGTTGCAGCTCATCAGGCCGCAGTTCCAGCTCAATCGTGGCGTTGGGGTCCAGTTCCGGCAGAGAGAAGTAGGCATAGCGGGCAGTCTTGCGGAAGACCCGCTGCAGTGACGGGTCCAGCTTGATCCCCAACCCCAGCTCCACCCTGGCCAGGGCCTGCTCGGCCGTGTCGCCGCCGCCGCTGATGGCCCGGTCCAGCTGATCAGCGTAGGCCAGGATTCTGGCACCGATCGGAATCTCTGATCCCTTCAGGCCATCAGGAAAACCGGCGCCGTTGACCTGCTCATGGTGGTGTCTGATCAGGACACCGGCCGGCCGCAGGTCGGCAATGCCGTCTATGGCCATCTGAGCCCGCACCGGATGCTGGCTGTAGAGCGCAAAGTCATCAGGGGTCATCAGCTCCGGTGACAGTGTCAGCACCCGCTCCGGTATGCCGATCTCACCGATGTCATGCAGCATGGCCGCAATCCTGACCGTCTCAACCTCCTCCGGCATCAGCCCGTACTCGCGGGCCGCAGCGGTTGCCAGCTCAGACACGTTGCGGGCATGCTGCTGAATCCGCTGGCCGCGCATCTCCACCAGGCTGGAAAAGGCGCTGATCATGCCGTTGTAGTTATGCTTCAGCTGGATCAGGGCCTCGTTCAGATCATCGGCCTTCTTGCGGATGGCGGTGGTCTGCTGCAGTACCCGGTTTTTCAGGTTTTCGTTCCACTGTTTCAGCTCTTCGTTCTGGGCCTGCACAATGGCCTGCAGACGCCGGTTTTCCTGGGCCAGCTGCCAGGTTGCCACTGCCCCGCGCAGGGTCTGCAGCAGATCGTCATCATTCCAGGGTTTGTTCAGGTAGCGGCTGGCCCCCCCCTTGTTAATGGCATCGGCAGCTGCCGAGATATCGGAGTAGCCGGTCAGCAGCATCCGGATCGCATCCGGAGCCAGCTGCTGCGACTGCTGCAGGAACTCAGCACCGTTCATCCCCGGCATCCGCTGATCCGACACGATCAGGGCCACCTGTTTCAGGGTGGTCAGCTTTTGCAGGCCGGCATCGCCGGAACCGGCAATCTCGGTCTCAAACTCTTCATCCATGGTCAGGCGCTGCAGGGCCTTGAGGATATTCTCCTCATCATCCACAAACAGCACGGTCGGCCTGATCGTCTCATCACTCATCGCTCACCAGCTCCTTGGCCATCGGCAGAAACTGTGCCACCAGCCGGGGGTCAAAATGGGTTGCGGTCATCTCCAGCATGATCTGCTGCACCTGCTCAATGCTATAGGCCTTACGGTACGGTCGATCAGAGTACAGGGCGTCAAACACATCGGCAATGGCCACAATCCGGGCCTCGATCGGTATCTCCTCACCTTTCAGGCCGGAGGGGTACCCCTGGCCGTCAAACCGCTCATGGTGATACATGATCACATTAACCACCGCCTCGGACAGGTGGGCCTGACGCGCCACCTCCGAACCCCAGCGGGGATGCTGCATGACCGACTCCATATCATCTTCGTTCAGCCGTCCGGGAAAGTTCAGCACCCGCTCCGGCACCCCGATCTTGCCGCAGTCATGCAGCCAGCTGCCATGCTTGATCTCATCCAGCATCTGCTGATCCAGGCCCAGCTGCCCGGCCAGGGCCACGGCATAGCGGGCCACCCGGTCGCAGTGCCCCTTGGTGTAGGGGTCTTTCAGCTCTACGGTCTGGGCCAGGGAGAGGTAGACGGTCTCATCCTCGGTCGCCCCCAGCGACGTCACCAGCTGATAGCGCATCAGCGCCTCATCCACCGTTTCCATCAGCTCCTGGTTGTTCCAGGGCTTGGTCACAAAACGGTAGGCCTCGCTCTTGTTGATCGCATCAATGGCAATAGAGAGATCAGCATAGGCGGTCATCATGATCCGCACCGCCTGGGGCCAGCGGGCCTTGACCCGGGCAAGGAACTCGATCCCCCGCATCCCCGGCATCAGGTAGTCGGAGACCACCACCCAGACCTCTTCCTGCTCCATGATCGCCAGTCCCTCCGGGCCGGAGGCGGCAAACAGGCAACGCAGGTCGTCACGCTCCAGGTACATCCGCTCCAGAGAGCTGCGGATCGACTGCTCATCATCAACAAACAACACCGTACGCATGGTTTATACCTCCAGAAAGGCCAGCACCACTGCCTGGCTGTCGGCAAAGGTCACGGCCTTACCCAGCACCCGCCAGGAACGATCGCCAAAGGTATCGGTCACCGCCAGTTCCCCCTGGCTGCGGATCTGTTCCACCAGCTGTTTCAGACGCGGGTCACAGAAGTGCTTGATATCGGTGCCAAAGAAATCATCACAGAGCTGCTTCAGGATATGGGCGGCCCTGGTGTTGCAGTGAGCGATCAGGCCATTTTCATCGATCCCCACCACCCCCACCGGCAGGTTGCCCAGCATGGTCTGCGAAAACTCCAGCGCCTTGTTGCGCAGTTCAAGGTCCTCGGTCCGTTGTCGCACCTTCTCCTCAAGCTCCTGATTAGAACGGGCCAGTTGCTCCAACAGCTCACGGTTTCTACGCAGCAGAAAATAGCGTTCCAGGCAGTTCAGAATCGTCACCCGCAGCTCTTCGTCGTTCCACGGCTTGGGAATGAACTTATAGATGTGGCCTTCATTGATAGCCGCCACAATCGCCCCGGCATCGGCATAACCGGACAGCACAATCCGCACGGTGTCAGGCCACTGCTCGTAGACCGCCTTCAGAAACTCCACCCCGTTCATGACCGGCATCCGGTAGTCGGACACCACCACCTGGAAGGTATCGCCGACCTCAGCCATGATCTGCAGCCCTTCCTCACCGGAAGCAGCGGTCACCACCTCATAGTCATCGTCCAGAAACACCCGTTCCAGCGAACGGAGCACATTACGCTCATCATCAACACAGAGAATCCTGACCGGCACATCAAAGGTTTCCATTGGTTGCTCCTTGCTATCTATGACACTTTTTCCGTCTCCACCGGCAGTCGCACCGTAAAGGTGCTGCCCTTGCCCGGTTCGCTGACCACCTGGATATCACCATGGTGCTTGCGGACAATATCAGCCGAGATGGACAGCCCCAGGCCGGTCCCCGAGCCGGCCGCCTTGGTGGTGAAAAACGGCTCAAACAACCGATTACGCACCTCTTCCGTCATCCCTTTACCAGTGTCGCCGACCGCCACGCAGACCCAGCCCGGCTCGGCCCAAGTCCTGACCGTGATGATCCCCGGCTTGTCCATGGCCTGGGCTGCATTCACCAACAGGTTCAGAAAGACCTGATTCAGCTGCTGCGGGTTGCAGACAATCATCGGCAACTCACCGAACTCCCGCTCCAGGGTGGCAATGTACTTCAGCTCGTTCCAGGCGATGTTGATGGTGGTATCCAGACACTCGTTCAGGTTAATCCGGCTCGACTCGGCCTGATCCAGCCGGGAAAAGCTCTTCAGATCCTGCACGATCCGGCGCACCCGATTGGCGCCGTCCAGGCTCTCGGCCACCAGCTGGGTCACATCGCTGATGATGTAATCCACCTTCAGCTTCTGGCGCAGGCGGTCCAGCTCATCCAGGCCGGGGTGATGGGGGCAACCGTAGAGTGACTGCTGCAAGGCTGCAATATAGGTATCCAGCCGCTCGGCATATTTACCCAGCGAATTCAGGTTGCTGGTGATAAACCCCATCGGGTTGTTGATCTCATGGGCNNGACCGATGGAGGCCATCTTTTCCTGCTGAATGATCTGGGCCTGCATGGTCTTGAGCGACTCTTCCGACTTCTGATGGTCGGCAATGGTGCGCTGCAGCTCCTGCATCTTAGCCTGCAGCTTGGTAAACAGCACCTCATTGTAGCTGCGCAGCAGCCGCATCTCGTCATCCAGTGACAGATTATCCGGCAGTTCTTCCGTGCCGCTTGTCAACAGTTCATCCACTGCCGTAAGCAATACCTCCGGCGCTACCGGCTTGATCAGGTACCGTTCAGCCCCCAGGGCAAGACCAAGCTGCTGTTCCAGCGGGTCGGTATAGCTGCTGGAGTAGAGGATGATCGGCACCGGCTGCAGCTGCGGATTGGCCTTGCAGCGACGGCAAAGCTCAAATCCGTCCATCTCCGGCATCAACACATCGGTAATGATCAGGTCGGGCCGGTTGGTCAGGGCTGCTGCCAGGGCAGCTGCACCGTCTACCACTGCCTCAACCTGGTGCCCGGCCTGCTGCAGGGTCATCTCCAGCATTGCCAGACTCACGGCCTCATCATCAACGATCAGTATCCTGGCCATTACCTCTCCTTCATCATCTTGAAAAGCCCTAACCCTGCGTCTCTGTGTTAAGATTTTTTGAGTCGTGTCCCTTCAGCGGCAGCCTGATCGTAAAGGTCGTACCCTTGCCTGGTTCACTTGCGGCACTTAGCTCGCCGCCATGTTTCTTGATGATCTCATTGCTGATGGAAAGCCCCAGGCCGGTC
>DKFG01000186.1:0-2359 GCA_002452325.1 Geobacter sp. UBA6802 | reverse complement strand
GCTGCACCTCTTCCGGCATGCCGCAGCCGGTATCTGCCACGGCAATATAGACCGCCTCATGGTCGGCCCAGGTACTGACCGTTACCACCCCCTGCTGCTCCCCCTGGGTCTTGATGGCATGGGAGGCGTTCACCAGCAGGTTCAGAAAGACCTGCCCCAGCTGCTGCTGGTTGCAGAGCACCCTGGGCAGATCGCCGTAATCCCGCACCAGGTCTGCCACATACTTGATCTGGTTCCAGATGATGTTGATGGTGCTGTCAAGGCAGGCATTGATATCAGCCGGCTCCATCAGACCGGTATCACCGTGGGAGAAGGTCTTTAAATCCTGCACGATCTTCATCACCCGCTGTACCCCTTCCAGACTCTCGTCCAGCAAGGCATGAATATCACGCTGCACATAATCCAGCTTCAGGCTCTTGCGCAGCGCAGCAGTCTCCTGGCGCGCCTCATCTGTGGCACACTGCAGCAGCAGCTCATCCTGGGCCTTCAGGTAGCAATCAAACTTCTCCACGTACTTGACCAGGGTGGAGAGGTTGCTGTTGATAAACCCCATCGNNTGTTGATCTCATGGGCAATACCGGCGGCCAGCTGCCCGATGGAGGCCAGCTTTTCCTGCTGCAGCAGCTGCGACTGCAGCTCCCGCAGGGCTGTCTCAGCCTGACAGCGGGCCGTGATATCGCGCGAAACCCCCACCATGCCGGTTACGCGACCGTCCGGCTCGGTCAGAACCGTAGCGTTCACCTCCACCCAGATCGTTGTGCCCTCCTTGCAGGGCAACTCAACCTCGGCAGCCAGGGTCGGGTCACTGCAGCTGCCAAAGGCGATCTCTGCCAGCTTGTCCCCCACCAGCCGCTGAACCTCCAGCCGGGAGCCAGGGGCCAGAAAGGTGTCAACCGGTTCCTGCATCAGCTCTTCAGGGGTGTACCCCAGCAGTCGGCTGCAGGAGGGGCTGACATAGGTATAACGCCAGCGGTGAGGGTCCATACTCCAGATGATATCACTGGTGTTTTCCGCCAGCATCCGGTAACGGGCCTCGCTCAGCACCAGTTGCTGGTTGCTCTGCTCCAGCTGCAGCCTGATCCGGCTCATCTCCAGGTGCAGCCTGATCCGCGCCATCAGCACCGGCTCCATGGTGGGCTTGCTGATAAAATCCACCACCCCACAAACAAACCCCTTCAGCTGACTCTGCAGGTCCGTGGCAGCACTGATCATGATCACCGGTATCCGGGCCGTTGCAGGCTGTTGCTGCAGCTGCTCCATCACCTCAAACCCACTGATACCCGGCAGGTTGATATCCAGCAGGATCAGATCCGGCAAGCGGCTAAAGGCCAGCTCCAGCGCCCGCTCACCGGTCTCGGCCCCCAGCACCTCAAAACCGGCCCGCTTGATCTGGGTGCTCATCAGCATCAGCGCCGGACGGGAATCATCCACCACCAGGATTTTGCTGCTGCCCGTATTTGGTCTGGTCTGATCAGTCATAACCTTACTTTCTTCTTCAGCATACAACTGAAAACCCTTAACGCAGAGGGGCAAGAGGGGCAGAGACACAGAGAAAAACACTTTTTTGTTTTTTCACCTGTTTATCTGCCTTTCTCTGCGTCTTTGCGTCTCTGTTCTTGCTCTGCGTTAGAGCTTTTTGCTTCCAACGGCAACCGCACCGTAAAGGTGGTGCCCTGGCCGCTACAACTCTCCACCAGGATCTCACCGCCATGCTTTTTAACGATATCATAGCTGATGGAAAGCCCCAGGCCGGTCCCCTTGCCCACTTCCTTGGTGGTGTAAAACGGTTCAAAGATACGATGTTGCACCTCTGCCGGCATGCCGCAACCGGTATCACTGATGCTGACACAGGCATACCTGTCAGCGACCCAGGTACGCACCGTGATCAGGCCCGGCTCAGAGTGCCCCAGCTGCTCAATGGCATGGGAGGCGTTCACCAGCANNAGCAGGTTCATAAAGACCTGATTCAGCTGCTGGATATTGCACTGCACCTTGGGCAGCTCGCCATAATCCCGCTTCAGCTCTGCCACATACTTGAGCTGGTTCCAGATGATGTTGATGGTGCTGTCAAGGCACTGGTTCAGGTCGGCAGCACCGGTCTTGGAGGTATCGCTGCGGGAGAAACTCTTCAGGTCCTGCACAATCCGCATCACCCGCTCGGCCCCTTCGATTGATTCTGCCAGCAGCTGACGGATATCGCGCTGGACATAATCAAGCTTGAGGGTCTTGCGCAGTGCGGCCGCCTCCTGCAGGTCACAGCCGCAGCGCTGCAGGTCCTGCTCAAGAAAGCCGATGTAGCGGTCAAACTTCTCCACATATTTTTCCAGGGTGCCCAGGTTGCTGTTGATAAACCCCATCG